>JASHQA010000044.1 GCA_030037785.1 Streptosporangiaceae bacterium | reverse complement strand
GCCCGACAGGCCGGGCTGCACCCCGCCACCATGACCGGCATCCTCGATCGGCTCGAACGCGGTGGCTGGATCGAGCGCAGCCGTGACCCCTCCGACCGCCGCGGTGTCGTCATCCAGGCCGCTCGCGGCCGGGGCGCGGAGATCCTCCGCCTCTACCTCGTTGACTCCGGGATGAACGCCGCGATGGACGAGATCTGCGCAGATTACGACGACGGGGAGCTAGAACTCCTCGCCGGATTCCTCCGCCGCACTGCCGACGCAGGCCGCACCGCCGCCGAAAGGCTCAACGAAACCTGAGAGCGAAGATGACCTGCTGGCCGCGAAGCGGCGCCCGCTACTTCCGACTTGTCCCCGGCATCCAGCCAGTTTGGTGGGCGCTGCGCCTGCTCGCTGCGATAACCCCGCAGCGGGCGCATCCCTGTGGCCGGATTGTCCCAGGTCAGGACTGTGTTGCTCGACTATCTGGGCGAGCTCTGTCGGTCGCGTTATCGTCGGTGGCGACACGCTTCAACGGAGTGGGGGGGCGAAGTGCCTATTTTCATGGTCGAGCGGCGTTTCGCGGAGGAGCTCGAGGCGGCCTCCGACGTCATCGATGGCATAAATCGAATAAATGAGGAGGAAGGCGTCCGCTGGCTCTACTCCTTCCTTTCGGCTGACCGGCGCAAGACCTACTGCCTGTACGAGGCGCCGTCGCCGGACGCGATCCGCCACGCGGCAGCCAGGGCCGGGCTGCCTGCTGATGTGATCGTCGAGGTGACGGACCGGCTGCTGCCCGACGGCGCGACGGCGGCGATCTGACCGCCGCGGCATGCGATGAGCCGACTAGGCGCATGATGCCCTGGGCACCGCCACCGCTGCCCGCGCGGCTCGCTGCGGCCCGCCAGGCACCGCTGGTGGGCCGACGGCCGGAGCTGGAGACCATGGAGGCGCTGTGGTCCGAGGTAACCGCGGGCAGGCGCCAGGTCGTCTTTCTGGGCGGCGAGCCGGGCGCCGGCAAGACCCGGCTGATCGCGGAGATCGCTGGCGCGCTGCACGATAACGACGTAGCTGTGCTCGCGGGCACCTCCGGGCTGGACTCCGGCGTCTCGTATCAGCCGTTCGCGGAGATGCTCGACCATCTGTTCGGGACGGCTGCGGAGGGCAGCCTGACCAGCGTGGTCGGCGACAACGGGAGTGAGCTGCAGCTGTTGTCACCCCGCGTGTACCGGCACTGCCCGGAGCTGACCGGGGTTGCGCCCGGCAGCGGCCGGGCGCGCCGGGATCTGTTCGAGGCGGTGGCCCGCGTGTGCCGAGCGCTGGCCGACAACCGCCCGCTCGCACTGATGATCGATGACCTGCACTGGGCCCAGCTCCCGACGATCGCGATGCTCGAACATCTGGTTCAGGCCTGCTCGGAATCGCCGATGCTGGTTGTCGCCGCGTTCCGGACCACGGTCCCGGATCGTTCCGACGAGGTGGCCGGCCGGGTGGCCGAGCTGCACCGGCTGGAGGGCGTCCGGCGGCTGGACCTGAGCGGACTGGACACCGAGGCGATCGCCGAGTTCCTCAGCCTGCGGGCCGGGCTGCCGCTCAGCGAGGCACGTGCACCGGCCGCCTTGCTGCGGGACCTGACGGGGGGCAACCCGTTCTTCCTGCGAGAGCTGTGGGCTGATCTCGAGCGCCGCGGTGGCATCGCCGCCTTGCGCCTGGCGAACAGGGTGCCATCCTCGCTCAGCGACACGCTGACCGCCCGCCTGTCCGGCCTCAGCGCCGAGGTGCGTGCGGTGATAGAGCTGGCGGCGGTGCTGGGATCCACCTTCGGTCTGGCCACTCTGGTGGCGGCGAGCGAGACCGATCAGGCAGCGACGTTGGCCGCACTGGACGTGGCTTCGGCGCTCGGTATGGTCGAGGCCGATCGGGCGGCCGCTGACCGCTACTCGTTCGTGCATGCCCTGGTCCGCCAGACCGTGCTCGACGGGATGCCGCCGTCGAGGCGGATGCTGGTGCACGCCAGGGCGGCCGAGGCGCTGGAGCGCCAGTCGCTCCACGCCGCACTGGTGCCCCGGCTCGCCCACCATTACCTGGCGTCGCATGTCCTGGGCTTCCACGATCGCGCTCTCCGGTACAGCCGGGAAGCAGGTCGGCTGGCCGAACGGAGCCTGGCCTTCGAGGACGCCGCGGTCTGGTTCGAGCGGGCGGCCCAGCTGCCTGAGTGCGACCCGGCGGAGCGAGCGGAGCTGTTGCTGGCTGCGGCGGGCGATTATGTGCGGGCCTCCCACTTCCCGCACGCCCGCGACATCTACGGGCGGCTGTATGCCATAGCCGAGCCACGGGTTCGGCTGGCCGCCGCGATCGGCTTCGAGGACGCTTCCTGGCGGCCGGGCCTCACGGGTACGCGAGCGGCTGACCTCCTGTCGTCCGCGCTGGCTGACTGCGGCCTGGACCAGCAGAATCCGCTTTACGTGCGCGGCCTCGGCAGCCTGGCGCGCGCCCTCGCGCTGGCCGGCGAGACGGGCCGGGCACGGCAGGTCAGCGCCAGGGCCGCCGAGCTTGCGGCTCGGCTCGGTGACGAGTCCGTCCTCGCGCACGCCCTGGCCACGAGCATGTGGCATGGAACCACACCCGACGTAGCCGCAGAGCAGCTAGCGCGCACCACCGCGGTCTGCGGGCAAGCCCGAGAGCGGCTCGACTATGAGGCGCTCGGGGCGGCTGCTAACTTCCTGGCCACGGTCGGCTACCTGGCCGGCCGCCCCGATTCGGTGCGCGACGCGCTCGCGGACGCGCGCCGGGCTGTCGGCGCCACTGGCCAGCCGTATTACCGGCACGTGTACTGCTGTCTGGCACAGACGCAGGCGTTCCTGCAAGGCGACTTCGACGGCGCCCGGCAGTGGGCGGAGCAAACCCTCAAGCAGAACGACACCTTCGGCGACGAGATGACCGAGGGTCCGCACGGCGTGCAGATGTACATGCTGAGCCGTGAGACCGGCACTCTCGACCGCTTCCGCCCGTACCTCGACGGGCGCGAAACGTTCTCCCAGCGGTGGGTGCCGGGTCTGCTCGGCCTGTACACCGAGCTGGGAATCGAGACCGGCGTGCACCGGGCCTTGCGGCACCTGATGGGGAAAAACCTGGCCGATCGCAGCAACGAGGCGCAATGGCCGATGGAGCTCGCGTTCCTGACCGAGGGCGCGCTGGCCGTGGGGGACACCGAGGCCCTGCGGGCGCTGCGGCCGCTGCTGCGCGAGTACGCGGCGATGAACCTGGTGTGCGGGACGATGATCGCCGTCTTCGGCAGCACCGAGCGCTATCTGGGCCGGGTGGCCGCCTGTCTCGGGGAGGAGGCCGAGGCAGAGCGGTGCTTTGCCGGCGCACTGGAGATGGACCGTCGGATGCGATCAGTGGTGCATGCCGGCGAGACGCTGGCCCATTACTCGATCTTCGCGGCCGAGACTGGCCGACTCGACCTGGCGCGGGAACTGGTGCAAGCGGCTAGGCAGCTGGCGGAGCCGATCGGCCACGCGCGCGTCCTGCGGCTACTCGAGACAGTCGCCCGCCCGATCGGGTCCGACGGCCTGACCGACCGGGAACTCGACGTGCTCCGGCTGCTAGCGGCCGGCCTGAGCAATCAGGAGATCGGGGCCAGGCTGCACATCAGCTCGAACACAGCCGCGAACCATGTCCGGAGCATCCTGATGAAGACCGGCGCGGCCAACCGTACCCAGGCAGCTATGTACGCAGCCACCCACGAGATCATCTGATCTCTGATCGGCGGCATAGTCAGGTCTGACCATGCACGACGCCCTTGAAGAACGGCCAATTCCGGTCATGACCAGTCGGCCCTCGTTCCCTAGTTTGTGGGGTGAGCCGCAGGTGGCGTGCGCCCGCGGCCAGTCAATGAACAAGGAGCACTCGCTATGACTGACTCGACCGCACTAGCGGAATTGTCGGCGGAAGTCGCCGGCGAAGTCGTCCGCCCCGACGACGCGGGCTACAACGAGGCTCGCAGCGTGTACAACGCCATGATCGACCGCCGTCCCGCTCTGATCGCCCGCTGCGCCACCGTCGCCGACGTGCAGGCGGTGCTGGCGGCCGGGCGGCGGTCCGGCCTGCCCGTCGCCGTGCGCGGCGGTGGCCACAATGGTCCGGGCTTTGGCACGGTAGACGGTGGCATCGTCATCGACCTGTCCCCGATGCACGCCGTCGACGTCGATCCGCAGCGGCGCACTGTGACCGTCCAGGGCGGCGCCACCTGGGCTGTCGTGGATGCCGCTACTCATGAGCACGGTCTGGCGACGCCGTCCGGGATCATCTCCTCGACTGGTGTCGGGGGGCTCACCCTGGGCGGCGGCCACGGGTATCTCTCCCGCCGGTACGGACTTGCGATCGACAACCTGCTCGAGGCTGACGTCGTCCTGGCCGACGGCATGACCGTGCGGACCTCAGCAGACCAGCACCCCGACCTGTTCTGGGCGCTGCGCGGAGGCGGCGGGAACTTCGGGATCGTCACCTCCTTCACGTTCCGTTTGCACCCCGTCCGCAACGTGATCTGCGGCCCCACGGCGTGGCCGATCGCCGCGATGCGCGACGTGCTCCAGTGGTACCGGGACTTCCTGCCGGCCCAGGATGACGACCTGTACGGCTTCTTCGCCGCGATGACGGTGCCCCCGGTCGACGCCTTCCCCGAAGCGTTCCACCTCCACAAGGCGTGCGCCATCATGTGGTGCTACCTGGGTGACCCGGACAGAGCGGACGAGGCGTTCGCACCCGTGCGGGCCATGCAGCCAGCCTTCGACGGGATCGGCGAGGCCCCCTACCCGGGCCTGCAGTCGGCATTCGACGGTCTGTACCCCAAGGGCCTGCAGTGGTACTGGCGAGGTGACTTCTTCCGCACCATCCCGGACGCAGCCGTCGACGCACACGTGCGCTTCAGCGAGGAGTTGCCGACGATGCACTCGACCATGCACCTCTATCCCGTCGACGGCGCCGTCAACCGCGTTACCCCCGCCGACACCGCGTGGGCGTACCGTGACGCGACCTTCTCCCAGGTGATCGTCGGTGTCGATCCCGACCCGGCCAAGGCCGCGGAACTGAAGCGGTGGACGGTGGCCTACTCCGACGCTACCCATCCGTACTCCGCCGGCGGCGCCTACGTGAACTTCATGATGGGTGACGAGGGTCAGGACCGGCTGACGGCCACCTACGGCCAGAACTACGACCGGCTCCGGCAGGTCAAGGCGGCCTACGACCCGCACAACCTATTCCGAATCAACCACAACATCCCGCCGGCGAGCTAGCAACCCCAGAAGACTGCGCGGCCCGCCGCGGGCAGCGATCCCGTTCTGCCCCCCGGGCGTTATGGAGGGAACGGGGTTGCTTGCGGACCTTGTCGACACGCGGCTGCGGCAGTGCCTGGCGACTCCTGCACCAGCTTGCTGTCTCAGCGTCACTGTGCTATTGCGGCTGCTGACCTGGACGACCTGCCCGAGCCCGTGGTCCTGCCTGCCGCGTGCCGCCGAAGCCACGTCTGCGGCTGGCCGGATGCCGATGCCAGCTGCTGCCATGTCCATCCCAGGGCCCGGCCTTGCTCGACGAAGGCGACAATCGAGTCGACGCCCAATTCGGCTGCTACGGCGGCAGCGCGGTTCCGGGCCGCGTGCCGCTTGGCCGCGTGGGGGGCGACCTGCACGTCGTGGCGCGCGAGCGCTGCCTTCACGGCGTGGAATGACAGTCCGACTTCCCGCGCGATCGCGTTGACGCTGAGGTGCTCGACACAGTGGCGCTGCCTGAGATAGCTGGCAACGTCCGAAAACCCCAGGGCCCGCAGGGCCGGCAGCCAGCGCCAGTCGGTCCGGTTCTCGCGAGCGACGGCCGCCGCGGCTACCGCCGGGGCCAGCCGCGGCAGGTGGCGTGACATCCAGTCCTTGTGCAGCCCGCACGCCAGGCTGATCGCTGCCAGGCTGTGGCCCGAGCGAGTCATGTCCTCGACTAGCTGGCCGATGTCGGCGTAACCGTGACGGTGTGCCGCGGCCTCGGCGACGGCCTGAACGCGCTGACGCGCGCGTTCGCGGTTGGCGCTGGCAAGCTGGGCGCGCGCTGCGGCGGATACGGCCACTCGCGATCGCTGGCGGCGCTGCTCGGGGTGCGGCCGCCCGCGTGCCGCAGCCGCCGCCCGCACGGTCAGCTGGCCGTTGCGTGCGAGCTCGCGGCCGCGAGCGCTTCCGTTACGCACGGCTGGCTCGAACACGAGGCGCGCGCTGAACGCGGCGGCTCGCAGCTTGCGAGTGTCAGCTCCCTCGAGCGACTGGCGGCGCTCCAGGCCGAATGCCTCGCAGTACTGCGCCTTTGTCCAGCCGTGGGAAGACAAGTGGGCGGCAACCGACCGGAACGTCCGGCCGCAGAGGTGGCAGGTCACCACCGCGCCGTCGGCCACCACCTGCCCGATCGGAGCGAAGTAGGGCGTGCCATCGCCGAGAACTCCGACGACGGTCTTGCCGGGCCGGCGTGCCGAGCTGGCTAGCGCAGACTCGGCGGGATCGGCGCGCACGCTGCTTGCCCCCTCTGCTAGTAGTAACGCTGAGACTACTAGGGCAATAAGCAACGTGCTATCCCGTAAGGCCGGGGCTTAGCTAACGGCGCGCCCTGGCCGCCTGGGTCGCTTCGCGCAGCGCATCGTCCAGGAAACGCAGTGTCGCGGCTACCGTCTCCGAACGCCACAAGATGATCATCCGGTCGAAGCCCGCGGTACTGGCCAGCTTCGCCTGCAGCGCTTCGGCCACTGGCTCGAGCTGCGCACGCTGCGCGGCCAGCAACGGCACCGGATCGGCACCTGTCCTGGCCAGGAAGCCCAGCTTCATCAGGAGCTCAGAGCGAATGTCCCGGTTGTGGCTCACGGGCCTGGCCAGCCATGCCGCGGCAGCGTCCCGGCCAGCGTCCGTCGCGTCAACCAGGGATCGGACCGGGCCAGCGCTCGACGGCTTCAGCTCGACCGTGGCTACGAGGCCGATGGCTTCAAGCCGCTGCAGCGCCCGGTATATGACTGGCTTCGGCACCCGCCATATCTGCCCGAGTTCGCCGTTCTCGGAGAGAGTGCGGGCGAGCGCAAAGCCGTGTGACGGCGCCTCGGATACCAGGCACAGCACGAGCCACTCCGCCAGCGAGAGTCGGGGCTGGCTCGGACCAGGCATGCACCAACCTTACGAACCGGGGCGCCTTGTGCCGCCATCACTTCTGTAGTCTCATAGAGACTACTGGCCTAACGGCGTCTCCCTGAGCGTTGGGAGCCGGGAGCTGCTCGTAGGCACGCAGCCCGCACGCAAGGAGATGGTTCCTCATGACGGTCACCCTTGACCACAGTGTCGAGGCATTCATCGGCTCCCCACGGCAGATGTTCATCAACGGCCAGTGGGTCGACGCCGCATCCGGGAGGACGTTCGAGACCCCCAACCCGGCCACGGGCGAGACGCTTGCGCGCGTCGCCGAAGGCGACGCCGAGGACATCAGCCGTGCGGTGCGAGCGGCTCGCACGGCCTTCGAGACCGGTCCGTGGAGCCGCATGACGCCGTCCGAGCGCGGTCGCATCATCTGGCGCATCGGTGACCTGATCCTGGCGCACGTCGATGAGCTCGCGCAGCTGGAGTCCCTGGACAACGGCAAGCCGTACCTGGTGGCGCAGGCCGCCGACGTGCCGCTCGCTGCAGACCTGTTCCACTACATGGCGGGCTGGGCCACCAAGATCGAGGGCAACACCATCAACATCTCGGTGCCCTACATGCCCGGCGCCAACTTCCACTCCTACACGCTGCGCGAGCCCATCGGGGTTGTCGGGCAGATCATCCCGTGGAACTTCCCGCTGCTGATGGCGGCGTGGAAGCTCGGCCCCGCCCTGGCCACCGGCTGCACTGTCGTACTGAAGCCGGCCGAGCAGACACCACTCACCGCGCTGCGGCTGGCCGAGCTCATTGCCGAGGCCGGTGTACCCGATGGGGTCGTCAACGTCGTCCCCGGGTTTGGCGAGACGGCCGGGGCGGCGCTTGCCGCTCATGAGGACGTGGACAAGGTCGCCTTCACCGGCTCGACCGAGGTGGGCAAGCTCATCGTCCAGGCCGCTGCCGGCAACCTCAAGAAGCTGACGCTCGAGCTCGGCGGCAAGAGCCCCAACATCGTCTTCGACGACGCCGAAGACAGCGCCATCGAGGGCGCGGCCAACGCCATCTTCTTCAACCACGGTCAGTGCTGCGTGGCGGGCTCGCGGCTGTTCGTCCAGGAGTCCAGGTACGACGAGGTCGTCGACGGCGTCGCCGAGATCGCCAAGTCCATCAAGATCGGCTCCGGGCTTGACCCCAGCACGCAGATGGGCCCCCTGGTGTCCGACGAGCAGTTCCGCCGCGTTACCGGGTTCCTGGAATCCGGGAGGGCCGACGGCGCCACCGCGCTGGCCGGCGGCGGCCGGTATGGCGACCGCGGCTATTTCGTGGAGCCAACCGTGCTGACCAACACCCGCCCGGACATGAAGGTCGTCCGCGAGGAGATCTTCGGCCCCGTCGTCGTCGCAGAGAAGTTCAGCAACCTCGACGAGATCGCCGCCCAGGCGAACGACACCAGCTACGGCCTCGGAGCCGGCATCTGGACCCGTGACATCTCCAAGGCCCACGCCCTGGCCAAGAAGCTGCGCGCCGGCACGGTGTGGATCAACTGCTACAACGTCTTCGACGCCTCGCTGCCGTTCGGCGGCTACAAGCAGTCCGGCTGGGGCCGTGAGATGGGCCACGAAGTGCTGAACAACTACACCGAGGTCAAGGCCGTCACGACGCTGCTATGACGCGTCTGACAGCATGACATCAGGGCCGTTTGGTGGCCCAGGCGAGTACGACCGACTCGTTCGGCCGGTCGGGGCGGCCGTGGCCGAACGCGCGCGGCCGAGGATCACGGCCAGCGCGTCGGGGCCGGGGTGGAGGTTGGCCACGATGACGAGATCGAAGCCGGCCTCATCGGGCTGCCAGTCGTACACGTCAGCGTGCACGGGGGCGATCGTGACGCCGAGGGCGCCCGCGCCGGCGAGGGCCTGGTCCAGACCGACTCTGGACAGGTCGACGAGGGTCATGTCCCAGCCCTTAGCGGCTAGCCACAAGCTGTTGCGGCCCGGTCCGGCACCGAGGTCGAGGCCCCGGCCGGGGGACAGCGACTCGGCCAGCTCGACCAGGTAGGGGTCTGGGTCGGCCGGCCAGGCTCGCTCGGCGAAGCGCCGGTCCCACATCTCCCCGGACGAGGCCGTCACCGGCTTCCCTGTGAGTAGGCGACACGCAGCACCCGTCGGCTGTGCGAGGCGCTGGCGGTCATCGCCGCTACCCGGTCTGGCATTCGTACCCGGAGGGCAGGCCTTCCAGGATGACGGTCTTGACTTCGAGGTAGTTCCGCAGGCCCTCGATGCCGCCTTCGCGGCCGATGCCGGACTGCTTGAAGCCCCCGAACGCGATCCCGAAGTCGGTCCGGAAGGCGTTGTGGCCGACAGTTCCGGACCGCAACTGGGCGGCAACCTCGCGGGCGCGGTTGACATCGTTGGTGAAGACCGAGGCGTTCAGTCCGTAGACGGTGTCGTTGGCGACCCGGATCGCGTCGGCCTCATCGTGCGCCGGGACAACCGAGAGGACCGGACCGAAGATCTCTTCCTGCGCGATCACCGAGGAGTTGTCGACATTGCCGAACACTGTCGGCTCGACGTAGAAGCCCCGGTCCAGGTTCTTGGGCCGCCCGCCGCCGGTGACCAGCGTCGCTCCGTCGGCGACGCCGCGGGCGATGTACCCCTCGACCCGGTCTCGCTGCCTGCTGGCCACCAGGGGGCCCATCTGCGTCTGCGCGTCGAACGGGTCGCCGACCCGGACCTGGGAGAACGTGCTGGCCAGTGCGTCGACGAAGTCGTCGTGGCGGCCAGCGGGAATCACGATCCTGGTCAGCGAGGAGCAGACCTGGCCGGACAGGAAGCACTCCGCGCCAGCGATGGCCTGGGCCGCGGTCGCGATGTCCATGTCGTCGAGGATCACCGCGGCGGACTTGCCGCCCAGTTCCAGGGTGCAGCGGGCGATCCGCTCGCCGCAGATGGAGGCGATGCGCCGCCCTGCCGCCGTCGACCCGGTGAACGCGATCTTGTCGACCCGTGCGTCGCGGACCAGCAGTTCGGACACCTCACGGTCGGCGGTCACGACGTTGAGCACGCCCGGCGGCAGCCCTGCCGCTGCCGCGGCGTCGGCGACCAGGTATCCCTCGCCGGGCGCTTCCGGCGAGGACTTGAGGATGACCGTGCAGCCGGCGATGAGCGCCGGGGCAACCTTGCTGGCCAGCAGGCCGATGGGAACATTCCACGGGATGATCGCGCCGACGACGCCGACCGGCTCGCGGACGATCAGGCCGAACTCGCCGCCTGCGGTCGGCTGGGCGCGCTCCTCCCAGGCGAACGTGTCAGCCAGGCCCGCGTAGTAGTCGAAGGTGTTCGCGGCGTCACCGGCGAAGTACGGGGCCAGGACATGCAGCGCCCCGGATTCGCGTGGCCAGATCTGGCTTAGGTCGGCGGTGCGTTCCCTCAGCCCGGTGGCGATCGCGCGCAGGTACTCGGCCCGCTGCGCGTGGGTCATCCGCGGCCAGGGTCCGTCGTCGAAAGCGTGGCGGGCTGCCTCGACAGCGTGCGAGATGTCGGCCGCCTGCGCCTCGGCGACGCTGAAGTACACCTGCTCGGTCCCGGAGTCGATCACGTCGATCGTCGCGGCGGACGAGGGCTGCACCCACGTGCCCCCGATGAAGAACCGGTCCGTGTTGCGCAGCGGCGCCCTGATCTCATCTGCCAGGCTCATTGTCTGCCGACCTCCATGCTCGTTACAACGAAGGAACGCTCATTACGTGTGTCTCGGTGAAGTCGAACATGCCCTCACGCCCGAGTTCGCGGCCGATCCCGCTCTGATTGAAGCCGCCGAAGGGGGCGCGCTCGTCGACGGCGGTCGCATTGTGGTTATTGAAGAACGTCACTCCGGTGCGCAGCTGCGGAGCTACCGCCATCGCGTGCTCAGGGTCAGCCGACCAGACCGACGAGCACAGCCCCGACCAGGTGTCGTTGGCCGCAGCGATCGCCTCGGCCTCGGTGTCGTAGGGCATTACCGGAAGCGCGGGGCCGAACTGCTCCTCGGTCACGATCCGCAGGTCGCGTGCCGGGTCGAGAACCAGCGCGGGTCGCAGGTAGTTGCCGTCGGTCGCCGTGCTCGCGAGGTCACCGAACTGGAGCACCTCCGCGCCGGACTGGCGCGCCTCCGCGACGAGGTCGGCGACGTAATCCCGCTGGCGGCGGGTGTTCAGCGGTCCCATCGTTACCTCGGCGTCGAGGCCCGAGCCGATCCGCGTCGGCTCCAGTGCCGCCCGCAGCCCGGAGACGATTTCGTCGTACCGGCGGCGCGGGACATACAGCCGCTTCAGCGCCATGCACACCTGCCCGGACGTCATGAACGTCGCTGCGGTCAGCCTGCCGATCGCCGCGTCGTCGAGGTCAGCGTCTGCCAGCACGATGGCCGGGTCGTTTCCGCCGAGCTCGAGCGTCACGTTCGTCAGGTTGGGCGCCGCCATCGTCATGATCCGCCGGCCGCCAGCGACGCTGCCAGTGAAGCAGACGTGCCGGACCCTCGGGTCGCCGACCACTACCGGCCCGATGACCTCGTCGAGTCCGGTGACCACGTTCAGCACGCCGGGTGGGAGGGCAGGCACGAGATGGCGCAGTGTGCGCACTACCGACAGCGGTGTAGTGGGCGGGGGCTTGACAACGACCGCGTTGCCCGCCATCAAGGCATAGGGCAGGCTCGCTGCGAGGATCGCCAGCGGCCAGTTGAACGGGAAGATGATGGTCACCACGCCGGCCGGGACGTGGGAGATCGTCGTCGTGAACGGTGGCCCGGCGATGCGCTCGTTCTCGTCGAGCAGGGGGGCGAACTTCGCCGCCTGGTGGAAGCGCCCAACGAACACGTGCAGGTCGATGGTCGCTTCGAAGCGGATCTTGCCGTTCTCTCTGACCAGGAGCTCGGCTCGCTCGTCAGCATCAGCCTCAAGGCCGCTGAGCGCCTTGATGACGATGCTCGCCCGGTCAGCCGCGCTCAGTGCCGCCCAGCCTCGCGCGGCCGCGTCAGCGGCGGTGACTGCGTCCTCGGCTTCGGCGGCGGATGCGGTCATCTGCTTCCTGTGCCCTCTCTGCGTCAGTCGACGTCGCGGTAGCTTGCCGTCGGGCCGTCGAGCAGGATGGCCTTGGACTCGAGGAACGGCAGCAGCCCGTCGATGCCGCCCTCGCGGCCGATGCCGGACTGCTTGAATCCGCCGTGCCCCATGGTGAAGTCGGACTTGAAGCCGTTGTGGCCGATGGCGCCGGTCCGCATCTGACCGGCGACCTCGCGGGCACGCTCCACGTCGCTGGTGAACACGGCGCCGTGCAGCCCGTAGATCGTGTCGTTCGCGATGCGCACCGCATCGGTTTCGTCCTCGGCGGGAATCACTGACAGCACCGGTCCGAAGATCTCTTCCTGCGCGATCACAGCAGAGTTGTCGACGTCGCCGAAGACGGTTGGCTCCACATACCAGCCCCGGTCCAGTCCCGCCGGGCGGCCACCGCCGGTGGCGAGCTTCGCGCCGCCTTCGATACCGCGGGCGATATAACCTTCGACGCGGTCGCGCTGCCGCTCGGCGGCAAGCGGCCCCATCTGGGTCGCAGGGTCGAACGGGTCACCGACCGTCACCTTCGAGAATGCCGCAGCGAGGGCCGCGACCATGGCGTCGTGCCGCGGCCGGGAGACCACGATCCGGGTCAGCGACGCGCAGACCTGGCCGGACAGCAGGCACTCGGCCTGGGCGAGCGCTGCGGCCGCGTCCTCGATGTCTGCGTCGTCGAGGATGACCGCGGCGGACTTGCCGCCCAGTTCGAGTGTGCAGCGGGCGATCCGCTCGCCGCAGATGGAGGCTATCCGCCGCCCGGCGGCTGTCGAACCGGTGAAGGTGATCTTGTCGACCCTGGGGTCGCGGACGAGCAACTCCGACACCTCGCGGTCGGCCGTGACGACGTTGAGTACGCCGCCAGGCAGGCCCACCGCCTCGGCTGCCTCAGAGATCAGGTACCCCTCGCCGGGTGCCTCCGGCGAGGACTTGAGCACGACGGTGCATCCCGCAATCAGCGCCGGGGCCAACTTCATCGCG
>JASHQA010000424.1 GCA_030037785.1 Streptosporangiaceae bacterium | reverse complement strand
ACCGGCGAGGTCGTCAAGCAGGAGTATCTCGACTTCGCTTTCCCCTACTACTGGCACTACGACGTGCTGCGCGCCCTCGACTACTTCCGGCGCTCAGGTGCCGGGCCGGATTCCCGGCTGGCCGCAGCCATCGAGCTCGTGCGATCAAAGCGGCAGACCGACGGCCGCTGGCTGCTGGACCGCGTCCATCCTGGCCGGGTCCACTTCGCTCTTGAGGTCGGCGCGGCGGACCCGAGCCGGTGGAACACCCTCCGTGCGCTTCGGGTGCTCGACTGGTGGGAAGGCTGACCCACCGCGGTAGTTCAGCCACCCTGCCCGCGTCACCGACGGCCATACTGTGCGCGCGGCGGATTCTGACGGGAGCCGGCCGGCTGCTGCCCTTCGGGCCACGGGCGTGACTATCTGATCATCAGCTCTGCTCGCGGCCTGGGGTCAGACCGAAGGAGCCTTGCGGGAGCGACGGCTGCGGGCTGGTGTTGTTGCCGTCGGTCAGCGGCGTGCCGGGCGTGAACGCCACGCCCCGGACGACCTGGCCGTAGGTCGCCGGCAGCACGGTGCGGAACTGCTCGCGCGTCACCTGGCTTGCCGTGGTCGCAGCCAGGTTGTCCGTGATCTCAACCAGCTTGTTGGGGTCGGCACCCTGGTCGCCCGCGCCGCTCACCGTGGAGGTGGCGGCCCAGAGCGTGACGGTCCCGTTGGCGTTGACCCGGCCGGTCAGGCCGCGCAGGCCGTCAGTGGCAGGTGCCCACGGCAGCCCCGTTCCGCCGTCGGTGTTGTTCAGCCCGGTCGGGTACTGGTCACCCTGCCTGTCCGGCGCGACCTGGTAGGGCGTGCCCAGGTCGAGGCCGTTCTGGAGCACGTAGTCCAGCTGCCACGAGTCGGTCGTTGCGTTAAACGACCACTTCTGCAGACCGGCGGTAACCGAAGCGGCGGCCGCGGTGTAGGTGCTGGTCGTCGGGTCGTAGGTGTTGTCGCCGGCGCCTTCGTCGGCAACGTACAACGTGGTCGGGTTGGCGAACCACAGCCCGAACGGGTAGTCAGACGCGTCCGTCGCGGTCTTGGCGGCGGTGGTGGGGAAGCCCTTCAGGATGTACGCATTGGTCGGGGTCAGGCCCGGGTTCTTGGCGGTCAGGCTCAGGGCGGTGTCGCTGACGCTGTAGGCCGGGGCGGTCCAGTTCGACGCGCTCGGCAGCGTCTCAGAGTCCGACGGGAGACCCACGCCGTCGGCGACTGTGGCCGATCCGTTGGGGTCAACGAAATAGACGGTGTCGACGCCGTTGCTGCCCGATCCCTTGCTGAAGTAGACGACGCCGTCGTACACGGCCAGGCCCCGGTAGTTGTTGTCCTTGCCCGACTTGTCGGCCGACACGCCGAGCTCGGTGATGTTGAAGTTGCCGAACGGAGTCGGGACGCCGGGCTTCTGCGCGGCTTCAGGCTTGCCGGCAGGCGTCAGGATCTGCGACCCGGCGCCATCGATCACGGCAGCGGGCTCCGGGTTGGCGCCGTTGCCGGCGTTGCCCACAGCGAAGATGGTGCCGTGTGGGCCATCCTCGGGGTCGAGGATCGCGGCCCGGCCGTTATCGCCGCTGAAGGCGTTGGTCTCGGTGAACTCGAACCGGCCGGCAGAGTCCACCTGCGCCACGGCGCGGTAGGTCGGCGTGGCGGAGTCGGCGATGGTCGGGTCCTGCTCGCCAGGGGTATTGGCGTTCGAGGCGTCGATCGTGCCGGGCGGAGCCACGTAGCCGATGAAGGTGTCATACCGGCCGTCAGTCGACTGGATTATCTGAAGCTCGGACTTGGACGAGAAGCTCGTGGTCAGGTAGTCGCCATCGGCCGGGTTGTCCGGGACCGTGACTGCCCTGACCAGGCGGCCGTCATGCGGGTTGAGCTCGTCCAAGACGATCGGCTCGGTCACTCCGAAGCTTCCGTCGGCGGCGTCGTTGTTGAACACGATCGGGTAGGTGCCCGGAGCGACCGCCGTTCCGCAGGTGACGTACGTGGGATCGGCGGCAGCGCAGTTTGGCGGCAGCTGGGTGGTGCCTGCGGTGATGTCCGCGTTGGTCGTCCAGACACCAGTTGTCACCAGCAGGTTCCCTGGCGCGAACAGGTCGTGGCCACCGGCCGAGCCGGGGGCAGCTTCCGCAGCAGCGGGCGACACCAAGACCGAAACCCAGCCTGCTAACGCGGCCAGTGACACGGCCAGAGCCAGGCCAGCCTTGCGAGCCCGAAGGCGAGAGACGTTCATACCGCTCCTTGTTGTCGGATTGCCGGTGACTGCCGGTATCTGATCTGCCTTCAAAGCCTCGCCCGTCTGATCGATTGCGTAGCTGCGCGTCACAACGACTTCCCCGGACTCCCGCGCTGTGTTCGCACCCGGCTCGCTTCTGCGTTACCTACCCGACCGCTGGCGGGCAGTCTCACCCGGCGAGCGGCACGGCCGCGATCAGCGCGTCCAGCGCCGAGCTTTGCCTGCCGGCGTCGGCGTGATCGAACGGGCCTGCCCAGTGCAGCCCGAACTGGTTGCTGCTGTTCCTGTCGTTGACCCAGATGGAGCGGGCGTTGTCGCAGATGAACTCCCGGTAGGCGGGACGCGGGCTCTGCCCGTAGAAGTCGAACAGGTTGCGCACGAAGATGCCCTTGAACTGCGGGCGGTCGGAGTCCCCGCGGGCTGTGGTGTACTCGCGGGGCTCGAGCAGCACGCCGTGCCCGCCGGCCGGGGCCGGGGTGGTCAGCGCGGCGAGCGCGGCGTCGGCGATCGCCTCGCCCTGCCGCAGGTAGGCAGCGTCCCCGGTGA
>JASHQA010000423.1 GCA_030037785.1 Streptosporangiaceae bacterium | reverse complement strand
GACCATCTCGGCGGCGGTGGACAGGATCAGCTCGCGTCGATCCCGAGCTTCTGCCATGTGCAAGACCCTCCGGCCATGAAGGCCAGCCGCGACCGCCGCGGGGTGTTGCGCGCGTTGCGGTGGCGGCTCACCATCCTACGGCCGGGCGCCTGCCAAACGCTTGCTCCGATCACGCAGGCGCTCGCCGAGGCCCGGCCCAGCGACTGTGCGCTCAGCATGGATACTTCGCGTCCTATGCGGACGCAAAGTTTCCAAGATCATGGAGTACACGGGCAGGTGGGGCTGGCAGGGCTGGCGGCCCGGCTGACTGTGCGCAGGACGGGTCGCTACCGCGGCGGGGCCGCGTCGTCGGCGAGGTCGGCGAGGTCGGCGAGGTCGGCCGGACGCAACCGGAACTCCTGCAGCAGCAGGTCATGGTATTTCTCCGTGTCGCCGACCCACTCCATGCCGAGCCTGCGCACGGTGGCCGCGGCGCGTGAGTTCGCCGGCCGGACGAGCGCGATCACCTGCTCGAGGCCCTGGCCGAACGCCCAGCGGGCGACGGCCAGCCCAGCCTCGGTGGCGTAGCCATTGCCCCAGCGGGCGCGCTCGAGCTGCCAGCCCATCTCGTACTCGTCGTCGGGCGGCAGCGGCAGCAGCGTCGCGCCGCCGATCAGCCCGCCACCGTCCCTGAGCTCGATCGCCCAGCGCCCGGCCGGGGTGAGCAAGCTGCTGTCCTCGGCGAGCCATTGTTCCAGCACGAGCCGCATGCCGCCCTCGTCGGTGACCCAGTCCATCGTCGGCGCTAGCCATCGGGCGACCTCTTCGTCACCGTAGGATCGCAGCGCCGCCGGGGCGTCGTCGACCCGCCAGGGCCGGAGGATGAGTCGGCCCGTCACCAACTGGCTGGCCATGCCTGCCACCCTAGCTGCGGGTCGAGCGCTAGTCGCAAGCCGGCGTCGCGGGGTGACGGGCTGGCTCGCCGCGGGACAGGACGTGGAGCCGCGGGCTGAGCTTGCTGCATCGTCGGGATTTTGCACCTTGCTGGGCGGTAGAATCCGTTTCGTCAGCCCATTACCAGGGCGGTGTCAATGCCGGTTCCGCCTCCCTCGACCTTCAACCTGCCGACGTTCGTCGTCGCGGCCGTAGCGGCCGCCACCGGGCTGGTCTCGGTCGCGTGGCAGGTAGTTCCGCGCATCGCCACGGGCGCGAAGATCCGGGTGAAGATTCACTACGTGTTACACGTGCCGCAGGGACCGGTCTTCGAAGTCCATGCATACAACACGGGCCGGGCACCGGCAGAAATCAGGAACTGGGGCGTCTCCTACTCTAGGCCCGCAGCGTCGGTCAGCACCGTGATGCTGGCCGGTTCGGCGCTGACTGAGCATTATGACGGCGTGCCGACAGCCGTCGCGGGCGGCCACAGTGCGACCTGGGGCGTTCTTGCCCGCGAGCTCGTTGCCTTCGAGATGAACGAGAAGCACCCCGTTACCGTCCGGGGTGTCGTCGAACTGGTAACCGGCAAGGAGCGGATGTCTCGTCCGCTCACGCTGCCAGCTGGACTGCTTCATCAGACGCTGCCAGCGGACAATGACGATCACCCAGCGCCACCATCGCGTCGGGTGCCCCGGCTCCGGCTGAGCTCGCTGCGGCTTCGAACCAGGACGTCGGCGTGAATCGCGCCGCCGCTGGTCGTTAGCCCGAGGTTAGCCAAGCACAGATTGCGCCACGGCCAGGTAGCGGTGCTTGTTCGTGACGAATCCGACATCAAGCACATCGTCGGTTGGCCGGAGGAAGCTCAGCAAGGAGCTCACGCTCCGGCGGCGACACTGCGCCTCGCCCGGTGGCGCGGCACACCCGGCTGTGCGATCCTCGTCGCAGGCAGGGTGGGCAGCGGCGCGGGTCGTGATTCTAGTTTCGCTGGCACAGGAGGCTGATGGGATGCCGCGAGATCACGTGATCGATCCCTCCGTTGTGCATCATCAGTGGGACGCGGATCTCGAGCCCATCCTGGCAATCGACTCTGGCGACACGGTCAGCTACGACCTTCTGGTAGCAGGGCACGGCCAGGTGTGGCCCGAAGCGAGGTACGAGGATGTTCGGTTCGACTTCGACACCATTTACAACCTGTCGGGCCCTGTGTGGGTTAACGGCGCCGAGCCAGGCGACACCCTGCAGGTCGACATCCTGGACCTGCAGCACGGCGAGTGGGGATGGTCCGGCTTCCTGCCCGAACTCGGCCTGCTCCCGGAGGACTTTCCGCACGGGTACATTCGGACGTTCAGTCTGAAGGACGGGCGCGCCGAGTTCGCGGCGGGAATCACAATCCCATTGGTGCCATTCTGCGGCACGATCGGGAATCATCCAGGTGAGCCGCGGCGGATGTTGCCGTTTCCGCCGCACAAGGGCTGCGGGAACATCGACAACCGGTACCTGACATCGGGGTCGACGCTGTGGATTCCGGTGCACGTGCCCGGCGCGATGTTCTCGTGCGGAGATCCGCACGCCGCGCAGGGGGACGGGGAGGTCTGCGTCACGGCCCTCGAGGCGCCCCTGTCGGGCAGCCTGCGGTTCACCGTGCACAAGCAGCCGATCGGAGCGCCGCGATTCCGGGTGCCCGCCGCCAGCGCCGCGATCCGGACGGGCGGCTGTCAGGCGACGATGGGAATCGCCTCTGACCTCATGACCTGCTCCAAGATGGCCGTCAGAGCCATGATCGATTGGCTGGTCACCAATCGTGGCCTGACCGCCGATGACGCGTACATCCTGTGCAGCCTTGTCGGCGACCTGAAGATCATCCAGGTGGTCGATTCCGGCGTCTGGACCGTGTCGATGAGCTTGCCCTTGACCGTGTTCGAGAACAGTTAGGAGGCCGGAAGTGGCGGACACCCAGCCAGCAGGGCAGCAGCTTGAAGAGACTCCCGCGAGCGCAGGACTCAAGCGGAACAGCCTTAACCTCCCGAGACTGGCGTTCATCGGGCTCGCCTATTTTTCGCTGGCTCCCGTCATCTACCTGAACATGGGTTTCATGGAGAGTGACTCCGGCGGTCCGGTCATGCCGTTCCTCTTCATCCTCATCACGATCGCGGTATTGCCCACCGCCATCAGCTACGCGTTGATGAACAACCGGCGTCCGTCGGCGGGCAGTGGCTACACCTGGCTTTGGGAGTCCACTTATCCCAGTGTGGGACTTTGGCTCGGCTGGATGATGATCACGACATACGTGGTGGTCACCGCGCTGTACCCGCCGGCCTTCGGCACGTTCTTCAACGCGCTGCTGTCGTACTTCCATCTGACGGCCAACACGTGGACAGGTGTCGGCGGCGGGATCCTCGCGATCCTGGTCGTGGGCTACCTGAACCACAACAACATCAAGCTGTCGTCCCTGGTGATCGGGGTCCTCATGGTCCTTGAGGGGACCTTCATCGCCGCCGTGGCGATCGTGATCGTTGTCAAGGGCGGTCACCTCGGGCACTTCAGCGCCGCGCCGTTCAACCCTGGCGCCGCCACGCTCGGATTCTCCGGGCTGAGTCTGGCGGCGATCTTCGCGTTCTTGTCCATTGCCGGGGTCGATGCCGTCGCGCCGGTCGCGGAGGAATCCAAAACGCCGCGGCGGCTCATTCCGCTGGCGACCATTCTGGTCACGTTGATCGCCGGGCTGTACTGGACGCTCGTCTCTTACGGGTTCGCCATCTCGGTGCCCGTCAGTACAGTCGAGCACTATGTCAGCTCCGGGCAGATCACGCCGGTCCTGCCGATCACCCGCTCCTACATTGGCGGCTGGGCGGTGCTGGTGCCGATCACCGGTTTCACCGCGGCGCTGGCAAGCTTTGGCGCAGCCCTGTACGCGGCGAGCCGGATCACCTACGCGCTGTCCAGGGAGGGCTTCCTCAACAGCTACTTCAAGAGTCTGCATCCCCGGTTCCAGACCCCCTGGCGTGCCGAGGCAGCGACGCTGGTCGTGGCTCTCGTTTTCTTGATCGCGGTGAGCTTCTGGCAGGGCGG
>JASHQA010000422.1 GCA_030037785.1 Streptosporangiaceae bacterium | reverse complement strand
TACAAGACTTAGGTATGTAGAACTTAGTTCTACACTTAGCAGAATGCAGGTAGTCAAGCCCGGCCATGTCTTCGACCGCGACCGGGAGTGGGATGCGCTGGTCCGGTTCGCCACTTCCGACAGCCCGGACGTGCGGCTCGGCATCGTCAGCGGGCGGCGCCGGATGGGCAAGACGTTCCTGCTCGACGCGGTCGCCGAGGCCGTCGGCGGCTTCTACTACGCCGCGACCGACGGCACGCAGGCGACCGCCCTGGCAGACTTCGGCGCCGCGCTGGCGCAGCAAGCCGACGGCGGCCGGTACGCGTTCGCGGACTGGGACGAGGCCCTCCGGCAGGTGTCCCGCCTCAGCCGGGGGCTCGTTGTTCTCGACGAGTTCCCGTACCTCGCGAGATCGGCACCCGGCCTGCCCGCGGTGCTCCAGCGGGCGCTCGGCCCGCGGGGCTACCTCCGCGCCGGGACGACGCGCCTGCTGCTGTGCGGGTCGGCGATGTCGGTCATGGGAGGTCTGCTGACCGGCAGCGCCCCCCTGCGCGGCCGGGCCAGCCTGGAGCTGGTCGTCCAGCCCTTTGGGTACCAAGAGGCGGCGCGGTTCTGGGGAGCCGACGACGCGCGGCTGGCCGTGCTGGTCCACTCGATAGTCGGCGGCACCCCCGCCTACCGGCGTGAGTTCGTCGCGGGCGACGTCCCGTCGTCGCTGTCAGACTTCGACGCATGGGTGCAGCGGGCTGTGCTCAGCCGGCAGGTCCCGCTGTTCCGAGAGGCCAGGTACCTGTTGGCAGAGGAAGGCGACATCCGCGACACCGCGATCTACCACGGGGTGCTGGCCGCGATCGCGGACGGGAACCACACCCGGGGCGGCATCGCCGGCTACGTCGGCCGCAAGGCCACCGACATCGGGCACGTGCTCACCGTGCTCGAAGACTCCCAACTCATCGCCCGCGAGACCGACCCGTTCCGCAAGGGCCGGTCGTTCTACCGGATCCGCGAGCCGCTGATCGTGTTCTACGAGGCGGTCATGCGGCGCGAGTGGTCCCGGCTGGAGCGCGGCGACCAGGCTGCCGTCTGGCGCAGCTCGCGGGCCACCTTCCTTGCCAAGGTCGTCGGCCCGCACTTCGAGGGGCTGTGCCGGGACTGGGCGACGTCGGCGACTGCAGCCGGAGCTCTCGGCGGCACGGCCGCCGAAGCCGGCGCCACGGTCGTGGCCGACCCCGCGCGCCGAGCGCAGATCGAGGTGGACGTGGCGATGCTGGCCGCCGACGAGCCGGGCAGCCAGCGCCGGATCCTGTCGCTCGGCGAGGCCAAGTGGGGCAAGACGCTGGGCGTGCGCCATCTGCAGCGGCTGCGCCGGGCCCGGGACCTGCTCTCGGTCCGCGGCTACGACACGTCCGCGACGGTCCTCGCCTGCTACAGCGGCACTGGCTTCGACGCCGACCTGCGTGCCGCAGCCCACGGCGACCGGCAGATCGCGCTGATTGGCCTCGGCGACCTCTACCAGTGACCCGCTACGGCGCCGAACGGCGGGCAGAGGCTGGGCCACTGGCCGGAGGTCAGGATGTAGGTGTAGGCCGCCGACGTCTGCCAGGTACCCGGACGGCTTCAGCTTGGACGGGACCGCCGGCGGGCGCGCCAGCGGTCGGTCGCCAGGTTGACGATGATCGCGCGGTGCAGGGCTCCGCCGACCTGCTCGCCGTGCGCCAGTGCCGGGCGGCCCGGACCAGCGCGCGCCGCGTTGCGGTTGCCATCGGCCCGGCAGCAGGCGCCGTAGTCAGCGGGGCCGCTCCGGGTCCGCGCCGGTCAGGGCGGCGATGTGCCTGGGGCTGAAGAACTCCGGCACCGGCAGGGCGCCGGCGAACATGCTGACGAAGTCGTCCATGGCCTGCTGGCTGCCGGCGATCGCGCCCAGCAGTTGCAGCATCTCCGGGGGCGGGGGCACGGCCAGGTTGCCGAACTGGCTGGTGAACTCGTACATGGGCAGCACCCGCTCGTCGCGGAGCTGCTGGTACTCGCCCAGCGCCTCGTCGTAGCCGCGGCCGCCGCCCCATACGCTGTCGAGTGCGCCGGCGCATATCTCCGCGTCACGGAAGGCGTCGGTGATGCCCTGGGCGGTGACCGGGTCCTTGGCGTACCCGGCGTCCCCGACCAGCGCCCAGCCCGGCCCGTAGGGCGTGCGGAACCTGTTCGGCACCCCTTCGCCCACAATCCGGGTCTCCTGCCGCCCGCCATCGAGCCGGGCACCGAGAGCGGCGGTGATCTCACGCAGGTAGTTGCCCTGCAAGTCATGCTTCACCTGCGCCAGGTCGGCCTGCGGCCAGGCGACGAGGACCAGCGTCAGGCCGTCGTTGGTGGGGATCAGGCCGTAACCGCGGCTGGCCCGCAGGATCCACCGTGCTTCCGTGGCCGGCACGCCGGACCAGTATGCGTAGTAGGCACTGGCCAGCACCGGGCCCTCGCGGTAAGGCGCCGCGCTGACCTGCTCGGCCACCCGCGAATGGACCCCGTCGGCGCCGATGACCACGCGGGCGTACTCGCTGATCTCCATGCCGCCGCGGGCGTGCCCGCGGACACCGGTGACCCGGTCACCGTCGGCGATCAGCTCGGTGACGCTGAAACCCTCGCGCAGCTCGGCGCCGGCCTGCTGCGCGGCGCGGACGAGCAGCTCGTCCAGTACGATCCGGCGCGGCGCGTAGGCCCCCGCGGTGCCGTCCGCAGCCCGCGGCGTCCCGGTGATCACCAGCGGCCCGAGCTCGAAGGCATACGCAGGCAGCCACGGGCAGCCCGTCGCGATGAGATCGTCCAGCAGCCCCCACCGCCGCAGCGCCGACAGGCCCGGCGGGTGGATCACGTGCGTCGAGACAGTGTCGGACGGGAAGCTCGCCCGGTCGAGGAGCAGCACGTCGTAGCCCTTGCGCGCGAGCAGCATCGCGGTCGCGGCGCCGGCGCAGCGGGCGCCGACGACGATCGCGTCATAGCGCCGTGTCCCCGGTGCTGCGCTGTGTCCTGCCTGGTCTGTCGGGTTCATCGTTACCTCCTGGCCGGTCGCCGATACCTGCAACGCTGTCAGTTGCGGCTTTCACCGTTCTTTCACCGCTGCGAGAATGGCGCCGATGCGCGCAGAACCGGTGTTTCGGGTGCTCGGGACGCTGCAGGCGGACCGGGATGGCTGCCCCGTGCCGCTGCCCAGCCGCCGTCAGCGGGCCGTGCTCGCCGCGCTGCTCATCCGGGTCGGCCGGCCGGTGTCAGCGGACGAGCTCATCGAGGCGGCCTGGGGCGAGCGGCTCCCCGACCATCCGAAGGCCGCCCTGCAGACCGTGCTGTCCCGGCTGCGCACGGCGCTGGGAGCCGGCCTGATCAGCGCCGACATTTCCGGATACCGGCTCAATCTCACCGCCGAAGGCGTGGACGCGGGACGGTTCGAAGCGCTGCGCGAGCGCGCCGCGCACTCCCCTGACAGCGTCGCCACCGGGCTGCTCGACGCGGCCCTCGCGCTGTGGCATGGCCCGGCGTATGGCGAGTTTGCCGACCGCGAATTCGCCGGCGCGGAGACGGCGCGGCTGAACGAGCTGCGCGCGGCCGCGATCGAGGACTATGCCGAGCTTTCGCTGCGGTCGGGGCGGGTGACGGACGCGATCGCGCACCTGGAAGCGCTGCAGGTGCGCGAGCCGTGGCGCGAGCGGTGCGTCGGGCTGCTCATGCGCGCGCTGTGCGGGTCCGGTCGGGCCGCCGAGGCATTGCAGGTCTACGACCGGCACCGGCGCGGCCTCGCGGCGGAGCTCGGGCTCGACCCCTCGCCTGCCTTGCAGGATCTGCAGGCTCAGGTCCTCCGGAACGAGCTGCCCGAGGCACCTTCGCCGGCACCCACGCCGCCGCGCTGGTTCGCCGTCTCGACGCCGTTCGTCGGCCGCGACACCGAGATGGCGGCCCTGGCCGGCGCGGTCCGCGGCAACCGGCTGGTCACGGTCACCGGCGTGGGCGGAGTCGGCAAGACCCGGCTGGTCGCCGAGTCACTAGGCAAGCTTGCCGGCCACCTCAAGATGCCTGTCGCGGTGGCCGAACTGGGCGCCGTTCCGGCCGGCGGCGTCGACAGCGCGGTCGCCGCGGCTCTCGGCGTGGATGTGCGAGCCGGCCCGGCGCGCGCGGCGGTCAGCGAGTACCTCGGCGGCGGCACCCAGCTTCTCGTCATCGACAACTGCGAGCACGTGCTCGCTGACGCCCGCGAGCTGGCCGGAGCGCTGCTGCGCGGCTGCCCTCAGGTGCGGATCATCGCCACCAGCCGGCACCGGCTGGGGCTGCGCGATGAGCAGGTGCTGCCACTGGACCCGCTGCTCACCGAGGCCGAGGACGTGCCCGTGCAGCAGCTTCGCGATACCGCGCCGGTGCGGCTGTTCGTCGACCGGCTGCTTCGGTTGCGCCCCGGCTTCCCGCTGACGGCGCAAACCGTGACGCTCAGCGCGGCCGTGTGCCGCAGGCTCGACGGAGTACCGCTGGCGATCGAGCTGGCGGCTGCACAGGCGGCGGCGATCGGGCTGGCTCCCGCGCTGGACCGGCTCGGCGACCTGGACGATCTCGCCGACGCCGACGGCGGCATGCGGGCCGTCCTCGGCCGTTCCTGGGCCCTGCTCACGCGCAGCGAGCAAGAACTGCTGGCCAGGCTGTCGGTGTTCGACGCGGACTTCGGCCTCGACGCGGTTGAGCATGTCGGCGGCCCCTCGGCCGCACGGTGCCTGGCGCGGCTGACGGACGCGTCGCTGCTGCACGTCACGCACGAGCACGGCCAGGCCCGATACCGGATGCTGGCGATCGTGCGCGCCTTCGCCGCCGAGCAGCTCCGCGCCCGCGGCGCGGCCGGGCCCGCGGCTACCGCGCACGCGCGCTGGATCCGTGACCTGGCCG
>JASHQA010000421.1 GCA_030037785.1 Streptosporangiaceae bacterium | reverse complement strand
CCGCCCGCACCGCGGCAGCGCCGGATGCGAGGATGGACTCGGCTGGGCGGGACGTTCGCCCCTGGTCAGGTGTGGCACCGCAACCCGTTGGATAGGCCGTAGGTCGACAACGAATGCGAGGCAGTCCCATGTCCACTCCAGGCAGCAACCCCGTGCCACACGTGGTCGTCGGCGTGGATGGCTCGGCGGAGTCCATCGAGGCACTCGGCTGGGCGGCCAGGTACGCCGCCGCGACCGGGGCCACCATCAGCGTGGTGCACGCGTGGCACTACCCGCCGGCGGGACCCCTGCCAGCCGGCCGGCCGCCGCAGCCGATCACCGATCAGGTTCGGGCCGCGATGCAGCAGACGCTGGATACGGCGCTCACTCAGGTGTTCGGCACCACCACGCCGGAGCACGTCAGCACGAAGGTCGCCTACGGCCACCCGGCCATGGTGCTCGTCAGTGAGTCGGCGGGAGCCGACCTGCTGGTGGTGGGGAACCGGGGGCACGGCGCGTTCGGGGGCATGGTGCTCGGCTCGGTCAGCATGCACTGCGTGACCGCCGCCCCGTGCCCTGTCGTCGTCGTGAGGGAGAAGACATGACGGCAGTCACCGGGCGGGGCGCCCTGACCAGCGAGCAGGTCGGGGTGCTCGACCGATACTGGCGCGCGGCGAACTACTTGTCCGCCGGCCAGATCTACCTGATGGACAATCCGTTGCTCACCCAGCCGCTGACGCCGGCCCACATCAAGCCGCGGCTGCTCGGACACTGGGGTACCACGCCGGGCCTGAACTTCATCTGGGCGCACCTCAACCGGGCCATCGGCGTGCACGGCACGCCGATGATGATCGTGATCGGGCCCGGCCACGGCGGGCCAGCGGCGCTGGCCAACAGCTGGCTTGACGGCAGCTACAGCGAGACCTACCCGAGCGTGTCCAGGGACGCGGCGGGCATGCAGAAGCTGTTCAGACAGTTCTCCTTCCCCGGCGGGGTGCCGAGCCACGTGGCGCCGGAGACGCCCGGCTCGATCCACGAGGGCGGCGAGCTCGGCTATTCGCTGTCGCACGCGCACGGCGCGGCGTTCGACAACCCGGCACTGATCGTGGCGTGCGTGGTCGGCGACGGTGAGGCCGAGACCGGACCGCTCGCGACTAGCTGGCACTCACACCGGTTCCTGAATCCGGTGACCGACGGCGCGGTGCTGCCGATCCTGCACCTCAACGGCTACAAGATCGCCAACCCGACGGTGCTGGCCCGGCTGCCCGCCGCAGAACTGGACGCCCTGCTGCGCGGTTACGGCTACGAGCCGGCCTACGTGACCGGCGCGCACGACGTCGTTCCCCACGAAGACATGGCGGCAACGCTCGACGCCGCGATCGCACGGATCCGGCGCATCCAAGAGGACGCCAGGAACGGACGAGCCCAGCCAGGGGTGGCGTGGCCAATGATCGTCATGCGCACGCCGAAGGGCTGGACCGGTCCGGTTGAGGTCGACGGGCTGCCGGTGGAAGGGACCTGGCGGGCGCACCAGGTGCCGCTGGCGGAGGTGCGCACCAACGCCGAGCACCTGCGGCAACTCGAGGAGTGGCTGCGGTCCTACCGGCCGGGCGAGCTGTTCGGGGCCGACGGCAGCCCGCAGCCCGACCTGCTGACCTTCGTGCCGCCCGGCGACCTCAGGATGGGCGCGACGCCGCACGCCAACGGCGGCGTGCTGCTCCGTGACCTGACCCTGCCAGACTTCCGCGACTACGCGGTGCCGGTGCGAGCGCCCGGCGGGCAGGAGTCCGAGCCCACCCGGGTGCTCGGCACGTGGCTGCGGGACGTCATGCGGCTGGCCGCCGCCCAGCGGAACTTCCGGCTGTTCGGCCCGGACGAAACCGAGTCAAACCGCCTCAACGCGGTGCTGGAAGTTACCCCGAAGACGTGGGAAGAGGCCACGCTGCCGGTCGATCAGAACCTCGCGGCTGACGGCCGGGTCATGGAGATTCTCTCCGAGCACACCTGCCAGGGCTGGCTCGAGGGTTACCTGCTGACCGGCCGGCACGGCCTGTTCTCCTGCTACGAGGCGTTCATCCACATCGTGGACTCGATGTTCAACCAGCACGCCAAGTGGCTGAAAGTGAGCAGGCAACTGCCCTGGCGGCGACCCATCGCCTCGCTCAACATCCTGCTCACCTCGCACGTGTGGCGGCAGGACCATAACGGCTTCAGCCACCAGGACCCTGGCTTCATCGACCACGTGATGAACAAGAAGGCCGAGGTGATCCGCGTCTACCTGCCGCCGGACGCGAACACCCTGCTGTCGGTCGCCGACCACTGCCTGCGCAGCCGCGACTACGTCAACGTCGTGGTGGCCGGCAAGCAGCCGACGCCGGACTGGCTGGACATCGAGCACGCCATCCTGCACTGCACGCGCGGCGCGGGCATCTGGGAGTGGGCGAGCAGCGACGGCGGCACCGAGCCGGACGTGGTGCTGGGCTGCGCCGGTGACGTGCCCACGCTCGAAGTGCTCGCGGCCACCGACATCCTCCGCCGCGAACTGCCCGACCTGAAGGTCCGGGTCGTCAACGTGGTGGACCTGATGCGGCTGCAGCCTGAGACCGAGCATCCGCACGGGATGAGCGACGCCGAGTTCGACGCGCTGTTCCCGCCCGGACGGCCGATTATCTTCGCTTACCACGGTTACCCCTGGCTCATCCACCGGCTCACCTACCGCCGCGACGCCCACCTCGACATCCACGTCCGTGGCTACAAGGAGGAGGGCACCACGACCACGCCGTTCGACATGGTCGTGATGAACGACATGGATCGCTTCCACCTGGTCATGGATGTCGTCGACCGGGTGCCGGGCCTGGCCGGCCGGGCCGCCGGGCTGCGGCAGCGGATGGTGGACACCAGGGCCAGGCACCGGGCCTGGACCAGGGAGCACGGCGAGGACATGCCCGAGGTGGCCAACTGGCACTGGCCGCAGCAGTCCCCATGACGGCGGCGCAGCCAGCGCGCGTGATCGTCGTCAACGCGGGGTCGAGCAGCCTCAAGGTCCGGGTGCTCGGCCCGGCTGACAGCCTCGACGCCGCGCTCGACCTCGATCCCTGGGACGGCAGCGCGGACAGTCCGGAGCTTGCGGACTTCCTCGCGGACGCGGCTGACGCTGCCGTCGTGGGCCACCGCGTCGTGCACGGCGGCAGCGCCTTCGCTCGTGCGGTCCGCATCGACGACGCGGTCATCGCGGCGATCACCGGCCTGACCGACCTGGCCCCGCTGCACCAGCCGCGGGCCCTGGCCGGGATCGCGGCGGCCACCCGAGCGCTCCCCACGGTGCCCGGCGTCGCGTGCTTTGACACCGCGTTCCACGCGGGGCTGCCACCCGCTGCCGCGAGCTACGCGCTGCCCGGAGCGTGGACGCAGCGACTCGGCCTGCGGCGGTACGGCTTTCACGGCCTGTCGCACAGCTACGCGGCGCGGCGGGCGGCGGACCTGCTCGGCCGTGACCTTGCCTCCTTGCGCGTCGTGACGTGCCACTTGGGCGCCGGTGCGTCGCTGGCAGCCGTCCGGGCTGGCCGCAGCGTCGACACCACGATGGGCTTCACGCCGCTCGAGGGGCTGGTGATGGCCACCAGGAGCGGCAGCGTCGACCCCGGCCTGATCACCTGGCTGCTGCAGCGCGGCGGCCTCGGGCTGACCGAGGTGGCGGCCGGGCTCGAGCAGTCGGCCGGCCTGGCCGGACTGTCGGGCATTGCGTCCGGCGACATGCGCGCGGTGCTGCGCGCCGCGGACGCCGGTGATCAGCGCGGCCGACTCGCGCTCGAGGTCTACCTGCACCGGCTGCGACGGGAGATCGCCGCGATGGCGGCGGCCATGAACGGCCTGGACGCGCTCGTGTTCACCGGCGGCGTGGGCGAGCACAGCCCGCGGGTGCGCGCGGCCGCCGCGGCAGGCCTGGAGTTCCTCGGCGTCAGCCTCGACCCAGCGCAGGCCGACGTGACGTCAGACGCCGACATCAGCGGGACCGGTCCGGTCCGCGTGCTGGTCGTCACCGCCAGAGAGGACGTCGAGATCGCCCGCCAGGCCCGCGCCGTGCTCGCGACCGCGCCCTGACGGTGCCCGGGTAGGCCGCCGGCTGGTGATAGACACGTGTCATGACCACGACCGAGCTGGCGATCCCTGACCTGTCCGACGTCCTCGCAGCGCGCCGGCGCATCGCGCCCTACCTGCGGCCGACGCCGCTGTATTCCTACCCCGCGCTCGACGCGCTGACCGGCGCGCGGACGTGGGTCAAGCACGAGAACCACCAGCCCATCGGCGCCTTCAAGGTCCGGGGCGGGGTCAACCTGATCAGCCAGCTCAGCGCCGACGACCGCCGCCGCGGCGTCATCTCGGCGTCGACCGGTAACCACGGCC
>JASHQA010000420.1 GCA_030037785.1 Streptosporangiaceae bacterium | reverse complement strand
CCGCCCGCCTAGCGTCCGTCTGGCCCGGCGGTCGGACCCGACGACAGCCGGGCGCGCGGGTCGGGCCGCGTTGGCGCCGCACACCGGCGGCCGACGGGTGCGGTCGACACCGGCCCGCAGGTAGCCCGTTCCCCTATGGAGCAGGGCAACCCCGGACTACGGAAACGTCACGAATTCGGCCGGCGGGCTGCGACCCGGCAGGCGCCCCCGGACGCGCCGTCCGCGCGGTCAGCTGGCCCGGTCCAGACCGTCACGAAGGATGCGGTCGGCACTGGCCCGATCACCGCCGAGCCGATGCAGCGCGCTGCGCGGGCGAAGGTGCGCCGCCGTCGCCGCACCCTGCTCCGGGTGGTCGGCCTCGTCGCTGCCGTCGCGGTGCTGCCGGCCGCCGCGGCCGGCGTGCTGCGCAGCGGCCTGCTGAGTTCGAGCGGACCGGATCACAGCGTCTCGGTGCCTGCGAGCCTGCTCGGCTACACGCTGGAACCCGCGCTGGCCAAGGGGATGAACGCGCAGGCGCTCCGGGCGGACATCGTCAAGAAGGGGAACGGCGAGGCGAGCCACGTCGTCGACGGCGTTTACGAGGACAACGCCGTGTCCGGCACCAAGTCGAGCCCGCGGATCATCCTGTTCATCGGGGGTAACCTGGCCGGCTCCGCCAGCTCGTTCATTGCCAGCTTCACGGGCATGCTGCCGGGCGCCTTCGCCACCAGCGCCGGGAAGCTGGGTGGCCAGGCGGCGTGCGTGCCGGGCACGTCGGGCCGTCCGGCTGAGTGCGCCTGGGCCGACAACGACACGTTCGGGCTGTTCGCGTCTCCCGCGCTGAGCGCCTCAGCGCTAGGAAAGGAGATGCGCGCGATGCGCCCCCTGGTGGAGCACAGCGCCAAGGGCAGCTGAGGTTCGCCCGCGCCGGCCCGCGGCCGCGGCGCTGGCCCGCGCGTCGGCTCTGCCGCGGGACGCGGCTGTCTTCCCGCAGGCGACGCGGGGTCGGGTCAGGATGCCGCCGTCTTGTCGGCTGGATCGGTGGGCCGGGGCGTCGCGGGCTGCGGCCTTCGCAGCGAAAGCCGCACGACTGCGATCGTCACGGCGCCCGCCAGTGCGACAAGCCCGACGATCTGAGCGCCGAGCAACCGCGGATCGACGGGAACTGCGTACGCGGTTTCCGCGGCGTGCGCGCTGTTCTGGGCCTTGGCCGGCGGCAGCCCGAGAGACCCGCTGCCGGGGCTGGGGCTGACGGTGGGGAACAAGCCCGATGGGTTGGTCGCGGTCACCCCGGTACCGGGAATCGGCGGTAGCGAGACCAGTGGCGGCACCTCGCCGGTCGAGCTGGAGCCGCCCGAGCCGCTCGATGCAGCGCTCGGCGCCACGACGACATCGGTCGCGCTGGCCGAGTCGGACGACGCGCCGGTCGCGGTTGCCGTCGCGGTGAGCACGATGTCGGTGTCGAGCGGGGCATCGGAGGTTACCGGCACGGCGGCGAGCAGTTCATAGGTGTCGCCAACCGGAAGACTGGCGATCGTGCACGTGGCTGCGCTTGCCGACGGGCAGATCGTGAAGCCGGGAGTGCCGAGGTAGCTAGCTGCCGTGACGCTGGCGGTTACGGACACGTCGCTGCTGTCCGCGGTCAGGCTCCAGACCCAGACGACGTAACTCGCGGAGTCGCCGGCCAGCACGTCGCCGTCCGACGGATACGACTCGACAGAGACGCAGAGCTCGGGTGTCGCCGGGCTTGGTGTTGTGCTGGGCGTGGCACTCGGGCTGGTCGAGGGGTCGGTACTCGATGACGCGGAGTCGTCGGGCGTCGACGTAGAGTCGTTAGGCGTCGGCGTCACTGACGCCGAAACCGACGAACTGGGGCTGTCCGTCGGCGTGTCGCTGGCCGTCGGTGCTGTACCCGGTGCCAGGGACGCGCTGGACGCGTCCGTGCTGGCGGCCGGGCTGTTGTCGCCGCCGGTGTCTCCGCCAGCGACCGCATTATCCGAGGAGGTGACAACCGTCGACGAACTCGGTGGCGAGGCGCAGTCCGAACTCTGAGCGGCGGCCGTCGGTGCGTGGGCGACAAGGGCGGTGAACGCGAGTAGCGCCGCTCCGAACAGCCCGAGCCCGATCGCAATGCCGAGTGCTGTCGGCTTGAGAAGCAGCGCCCTCACCGTACATCCTCGCTTCAGCTAGCCCGCCTGATCAGGCCTGCGCGCCTCGCTCGTTGTTGCCACCCTAACTCGGCGTTCTGGCCGGGTCGCTGTCCGTGGCGTGATAGCAACCAAAGGTTCATGATCGCGTGGCTTCGCGCCGGCCTGCACCCGGAGACTCGCGGCCCGACAAGCGGTCTGCCCGCGGCCTGACGCGACCGTGGCCGACGCCCGTCGTGTATGCTCGGCTGGCGCGGCGGGAGCGCTGCCGGACCGATCCGGAGCGCGGCCATGCCGGTGCCCCCTTAGCTCAGTCGGCAGAGCGTCTCCATGGTAAGGAGAAGGTCTACGGTTCGATTCCGTAAGGGGGCTCGCAGTTCAGAAGCCCTTTTTCGAACTGAGCAAGGTCACGAGTTCACATTTCAGGTCACGCCCGCCGTCTTTTCGGGGGCCAATCTTCCTGCCATTCGACGCTCTGACCAGCGCATACGCGAGACGTATCAACTGGCTTTCGAGGTCACGCACCTACACTGAAAGTGAACGGTTTAGTGAGTGGAACGGTGACACGGCACGAACAGTCGTTCGACCCGGTGCGCTTGACAAGGCATGGGACACGGTTCTGGCCGACTTCCCCGTCCAGCTGCGCCCGCATATGCGCAGGTACACCGAGTCGCGGCGGGTGCTCTTCGAGGCCAAGGACGCCCTCGGCCTGGCGAAGATCCCGCACAGGATCGACTGGGACCGGATCGACACGGCGCTAGCTAGGCTCTGACGGCTGCGCGAGGCTAGCCGCCGCAATAGCTTCCATGACCGCCTTCCATGCTGAGGTCTGCATCAGCTTCGCGGTCAGCGGCTCCCAGCGCGCGTGCAATCGCGCGCATAGGGCTGCGCCGCCAGTCATCGTGGCGGCCGGAAGCGCGCCAAGATCGTCCTGGGCAGCATCCTCGGCGTGATCGTCCTGATCGTCATCATCGCGACCGCGACATCGGGCGGGGGCGGCAAGAGCCCGGTCAGCTCGTCCACGTTGCAGCCCGCGGCGGCAGCGAACGGCGCGGCCAGCAGCCCGGCGCGGTCGGCAGCGCCGTCAGCGGCCCCGTCGTCAGCAGCCCCCGCGACCACCACCGCGCCTGCCCCGAGCCGAACGACTGCCGCACCGCAGTACACCGTGTCCCAGCAGCAGGCGATCGACGCTGCTGAGAGTTACCTGTCCGAGGACACTGGGTGGTCTCAGGCTGGCCTGATCGCACAGCTTTCCAGCTCGTACGGCAATGGATTCTCCGTGTCCGACGCGACCGTCGCCGTGGACTCGCTGACTAGCGTGAACTGGAACCAGCAGGCCGTGCTCGCTGCCCAGGGCTACATGACGAGCGAGCCGGGATGGTCGGCATGCGGCCTGGTACAGCAGCTCGACAGCCCGTACGGCAGCCAGTTCACCCAGGCCCAGGCCGAGTACGCCGTCCAGACGGTCGGACTGGGGAGCTGCTGATGAAGCGCATTGCATTCGCCCTGGCTGCGCTCGCCATCACCGGAGGTCGCACGGTCAGTGGGCTCGGGGGCGGCAGCGACTGGGCCACGACGGTCGGGCTCAACATGCAGGACGCCGATAGATACGGACTACAACATCGTCCTGCGTGCGATAGGCGGCCCGGCAGATTACGGGATAGCTAGGTAGGACATACCGATGGCACGACTCGGTGCTCTACCGGCTACCACGTACCCGCGTGCTCGGGGTGGGCCGCTATCCCCTACTACCGCACGGAGCACTGCACCTAGAGATAGCTGGCGCGGCTAGCCACTCGCACGCCAAGTAGTCTCGAAGCGTGGCCCGGTTACCACGGCTCGTCCTTACTAGCCGCAGACTCGTCTTGCTGGCAGGCGTCAGCCTGGTGACGGTCGGGATCGTTTGCCTGTCCCTGTCTGACGCGGTTGCCCGCAGCGGCTCATGGTGGCAGGAAACCCTAGACGCATTCGGAGTCGGATTTGTTATCGCGGGCGTTGTGGATGTTGTGACGGTCTCCCTTCTGAACCAGATCCTCAGCGGCTCCAGTCGAGAATCGAAGACTATTGACCGCGCTGCCCAAGCCGTTCTGGACACGTATACGGATCTGCCGTTGTGGGACGACGACCGCGTTAAGGCCACGGAGCACGTCTCCAGATTCATCCAGGAATACGGTGACTGGATTGACCCGTTGCTGCGCGGGAGATTAAACCAGGTTCTGCACGACCTGGACCTCGACGCGGAACATACCCGGCTGCAGAAGTTCATCGGCGCACCTTCCGAACCCGAGGCTTTGGACTGAAGCCAGTCGCGCAAGCATCTGCGCGGGCGAGGGGGTCCATATTGTGCGGAGCGCGAGAGGTCTCGCGGGTTTTCACGGGCTCGAAGGGAAAATCCCTTCCACCCCTACTAGCCGTGACACCAATGAATGCCCTAACCCGGATCATTCACGGGGGCTGTTTGCTGGCGGTGTGCTAGCCACGCTCAACGTGCGCCACTTCCCATGTTCCCGGACCTGCAGAAGCCGTTTGATCTGTGAGGTCCCTGCTGGACTCTCCCCTCGTTACCTGGCCTGCCCGACGGCATTCTTCCGGGTCGCTGGCGTGGCCTGTCTCGGCGCGCCCGCCTGTTGCAAATGAGGGAAGCTGAACGCCCGTTCCAGGTGAAGGGCCGCGCGCTTCTTCGATATGTCAGGCTGCCCCGTTGATGGGCGTGATCTTCGCTACCGCGCGGATCTGCTCGGCGTCATGTTCTGCCCTGTACAGGTCGACGGCTATCTGGCCGTTGATCCAGAACTCGGGCGTGGTGCCCAGAGCCTTGGCAAGGCGCATTGCGGTCCCGGGGGTGACGCTGCGCTTGCCATTGATGATCGCGTTCACCGCGACGCGGGGCATGCCGAGCTTTTCGGCTAGTTCGGCCTGGTTGAGACCGAGTGGCTTCATGAACTCCTCACGCAGCATCTCGCCGGGAGGCGTGGGCTCCCGCCCGACCGGCAGCATCCTCATCGGGTCACGCTCCTTAGTGGTAGTCGGTTATCTCAACGTCTGCAGCGCCTGCGTCGGTCCAGCTGAAGCAGATCCGGTACTGGTCATTGATCCGGATGGAGTGCTGTCCAGCCCTGTCGCCTTTGAGTTTCTCCAGGCGGTTTGCAGGTGGTGCCCGCAGGTCACTCAGGGCGACGGCCTGCACGATCATGTCCAGCTTCCTTGCCGCGATCGCCGCGATGCCGGTCGGGCAGGCCTTCCGCGCTGCCTTGGAGGGTGTTCCGTTGTAGAGGTCGCGGGTGCCGTCATCCCGGAACGAGACGATCATAGGCCTTGAGTGTAATGTGTCACGTGACACATGTCAAAGAGGCTCGGTGACGGAGCGCGGGTGTTAGCCAGCAGGCACGACTGCAGGAACCTCTTGTGCTGCCTCAGAGGTCTGATGCGTCGAGTCGTTAGCGCGGGATGTTGGCTGCCGCCGGCTGGGGTTCGGCGAAGGCGGCGTACTCGGGTAGGCCGGACTTCCTGGCGTTTTCCCTAGTGTGCTGTGTAGTTGATCTCACCCGCATC
>JASHQA010000419.1 GCA_030037785.1 Streptosporangiaceae bacterium | reverse complement strand
CGAACGCGACGATTAGGATGGCGTAGGTACCGTACAGGTGCACGGGCAACGGCGCGGCGAGGTAGAAGTACAGGATTCCGACGCCCATCACGATGCTCGGCACAGCGATGGGAGTGGAAGCCAACCCGTCCAGCAACTTCCGGCCAGGTATGCGCGTCTTGACGGTGATGTATGCAATGAGGCTGCACAGCACGGTGACTATCGCACCCGTAACGACGGCTGTAAAGAAACTGTTCTTGAGTGAGTTCAGAAGGGTCGGCGTCCCCGCGATGTGCCCGTAGTTAGCGAGGCTAACACTGTGGAGCGCCGCGACGGACGGCGCCTCGTACGAAGGCAATAGTGAGGACCACACCAGCATTGCAAGCGGCAGAACGACGACGACAACGAAGAAAGCGACGTAGACTACGAGCCCCATCCACCTCCATCTGCCAATGTCCTGAACGGTGGGCCTAAAGCCTTTGCCCGTGACCGTCTGTGCCGCACCTCTGCTCAATCTCAACGACGCAACCAGGGCGGTCAGCGCGATGACCAGAGTCACGACGCCCACGACGCCGACTGAGCCATAGTCGGGGGGGAACTGTTGCAGTGCGAGGTAGATCTGGCTGACCAAGACGAACGTTCGGCCTGGGACGCCGATCAACTGCGGTACCTCGAACGAGGCTATGGCCTGCATGAACACGAGCAGTGCGGCTGACAGAATCGCGGGTCGCACAACTGGCAAGGTCACTTTGCGGAGAACGGTCCTCAACGAAGCCCCGGAGGCCATCGCCGCCTCTTCGAGCGAGCCATCCGTAGCGCGAAAAGCTGCGACGCCGATCAGGAACGCGATAGGCACCGCCTGCGTGGACTGGACCAATACCATTCCCGGCATTGAGTAAACGTTGAACGACGGAATGCCGATGGCATTAAACGCGTCATTGAGCGCACCCGCGTGGGGCGAGAGCAGTAGCGCCCATGCGACCGTATTGAGGATCCCAGGGATTACGAGTGGGATCAACGCCACGGCGCTGGCAAACAATCTGCCGGGAGTATTCGTACGTACGACCAGCCAAGCCAGGCTGAATCCTATAGTTGTACTAACCAGTGCAACTGCAACGCCATAGATGACCGAGTTCTTTGCCGTCTCCCAGAAGCTGGCACTGCCAAGGACCTGGCTGTAGTTCGACACTGTCCAGTGCGACGAAGTCGTGAGGAATCCAGCGTGGAGACTCGCCACGATCATCGTGATGACTGGAACGAGAACGAAGTACGCGACAACGACTGTGATCACGACGGTCATGACCAACTGCGCGAGATCCTGCGTCGCGCGCGCCCTGAGGCGGCTCGGAACCAGGCCCAGCGCTCGACCGCGGACGTTCGTGACAGTGCTCATCGCGCCACCCTGCCGTCCCTCCGAGGGGTACAAGTCACAGTCCGCAGAGCTGTGACGGGATGAGATTAGTAGCACGAAGTCCACTACAAACGAAATTGTATACAACGATACACGAAGCACTGGCGAGCGCAACACCCACGATCACGCCCGCCGATCCGGATCGCCACGTTGCCGCGCCCGCCAGCCCGCTTCGGCAAGGCCGGGGAGATGCCAGTCGCGATCGAGCGGCCCGACGGTCGCCTGCTGGACCTGCTGGAGGCAGAGCACCCGGTCGTGCCGGTCAAGCCGAGCGCGATCAAGGCCTGGCGGGACGGCGAGGTGCCTCGGGCTGGTCACCTTGTCTGGAATCGTCGTCGACCCCAGGCCCTTCCGGGACTGGCGAGGAAAGCCGAATGCCGGCGGTGAACGGCGTCGGTGAGCCGTGTGCGAGAGAACCGCATGCACGGTTCGATGCGGCGGGGGCTGGAAACGGAGCAGACCTGGCCAAGGTCACTGGGGTGGCGCAACCGTCCGGGAAACCGGCGGAACAAAGGCCACAGGCCCTACCGCCAGCGAGCCACCGCGCCAGCCCCCGACCCTACATGGTGGTCTGGGCTGACCGGCGCGGCATTATGAGGAAAGTGCTCCTGACTTCGGAGGATAGGGGTGTCGAAGCCGTTATCCGGACCAAGCCGAGGAGCACTCGCTTAGTGAAGACTACCGGATGGCTGCGGGGCCTGGCCGTTACCGGCGGCGGGGCTGGCATCGTGTCGCATGCGGGCGTCGCGCTGCTGCGCGCGCTGGCCGACAACCTCGGGCTGACCGGCGGGCTGTCGGCGGCGCTGGCGGATGACCGGCTGGTGGTGCATGACCGGGGCCGGGTGCTGACCGGCCTGGCCTGCGCGATCGCTGACGGAGCGGAGGCGGTCAGCGATTTCCGGGTGATCGGCGATCAGGGCGATCTGTTCGGCCTGGTCGCGTCGGTGCCGACGGTGTGGCGGGTGCTGAGCGAGATCGCCGCCGGAAAGGCCAGGACAGCGGGGCGGGTCACCGCGGCGGTGAACGCTGCCCGCCGTGCCGCGCGGGCGCAGATCGCGGTCCGGCACGGCGGCCTGCCGGGCGCGCAGGTCGCTGACAGGATGCTGGCGGGCGTGACGTGCATCCGGCTGGACGCCTCCGTGGCGGGGTGCCATTCGGATAAGGAACTGGCGCAGCCGAACTTCAAGGGGTTCGGCCTGCACCCGCTGCTGGCCTGCTGCGACAACACCGGCGAGCCGCTGGCCGGGATGCTGCGCAAGGGCAGCGCAGGCAGCAATACCGTGGCTGATCACCTGCAGATCCTGGATGAGGCGATCGGCACGCTGCCGCCGGCGTCCCGGCGTGCCCTGATGGTCACCGCCGACGGTGCCGGAGCCAGCCACGGGCTGATCACCAGGCTGGACACCCTCGCCCGCCGGCGCGGATACCAGCTGACCTACTCGGTCGGCTGGGAACTCGGCGAGCGCGGGCGGGCCGCCATCACGGTGGTGCCCGAGACCGCGTGGCAGATCGCGATTGACTCCCGCGGCGAGGTCCGCGAGCGCCGCGCCGGTGACACCCGCGGCGATCCTGGCTGTGCTCACCGGGCCTGCTGGATCGAGGAAGCGCACGTCACCGAGCTGACCGGCATCCTGCGCCCCGACAGCCAGCATGACCAGCTGGCGGGCTGGCCCGAGGCGATGCGCGTGTTCGCCCGCCGCGAGCGGCCCCACCCCGGCGCCCAGCTTTCGCTGTTCGAGGCCGAAGACGGCTACCGGTACACCCTGTGGGTCACCAGCCTTGCGGCCAGCGCTCGCGGCTGGCGGGCGAACCCGGCCTGCATCGACGCCGCCCGCCGGGTGCACGCCAGAGTGGAGGGCGGCATCCGCGCCGGTAAGGACTGCGGCATCGGCAGATTCCCCTCCCACGCCTTCGCGTTCAACGCCGCGTGGATGCAAGCCGCGCTGCTCGCCGCGACGCTGCTGGCCTGGCTCAGGCTCATCGCCCTGGACGGCAGGCTCGCCCGCGCTGAGCCCAAGACGCTGCGCTACCGCATCCTGCACGCCGCCGCCCGGCTGGTCCGCGGCGGCCGCCGCCGGCAGCTGAAAATCGCGGCCGCCTGGCCCTGGGCAGCCGACGTCATCACCGCATTCACCCGGATCGCCGCCCTCGCCCACGCACCCTGACCGCCCGTGCGCGTGCCCTGCCCGACGACAGCCAGCACGAGGACCTGTGGAAACCTCCGGCCGCCCGGCCCGCCAGCCGGCCCGCTGTCATACCCGGATGCTAACGATCAGCTAATTCCCGAGGGGGTCGATCACGTAATTCCGCAGCCTGGTCCCAATGTCGATGGTGTGGCCGGCGCCCTCCTTCCGTCAACGTCGTGCCTGCTGTCGAAGTCAGCTGGGCTAGGGAATTGGCTGATCGCGGGGGTAGGGAATTAGCTGATCGTGGCCCGGGCGGGTTGCCGCGGTGCGGCTGATGGCGGGGCGGGCCGCGTGCCGGGCGGGGGCAGGCCGTGCCTGCCCGTGGTTTGCTGCCCGAGGGCCCGCGGAGGCTCGGGGGTCAGGGCCGGGCCGCAGGGCCGCCGCGTTAGCGGTGCGCAGCAGCCTTGACGCCGGAGGGGCGGGCCCGTATGCGCGCGCGGCCCTCCCCTCCATCAGGGCGGCGCAGCCGCCGCGGGACCGGCAGAGGTCAGCGTGGCTCATGCCAGGCTCTGCGCCGCAGGCCGTGCCTGGCCGGGCCGCCGGCGGGGCCGGTAGCTCTTGCCTTCCAGCAGCAGGTGGTGACTGGTGTTGATGACCCGGTCCAGGATCGACTCTCCGACGACCGGGTTGGGAAATAGCGGGTACCAGTCCGACGGGCTGCGATTGGACGTGAGAATCAGCGATCTGCCGGGCCGGCCGGCTCGCTCGGTGAGCAGCTCGTAAAGGTCGTCGGCCTGGGCGGGGGTGAACTCGCGCATCGCGAAATCATCAACGATCAGCAGCGTGATCTTCGCGAGCTTGCGGACCCGGGCGTCGAAGGAGCGGTCGGCGTGGCCGCCGGCCAGCTCGGCCAGCAGCCTGGAGCAGGTGGTGAACGCGACGTCGTGACCGCGGCGGCAGGCCTGGTGACCCAGCGCCGCCGCGAGATGGCTCTTGCCCACGCCGACGGGGCCGTAGGCGATGATCCCTTCCCCGGCGGCGATGAACTCCAGCCGGGCCAGGTCGCGGATTGCCGCGGCGGGCAGTTTCGGGTTGTAGCCGAAGTCGAATGCCTCGAGGGTGGCCTGCTCCGGAAAGTGAGCGGCCTTGATCCGCCGGGCGATCTTCCGCTGGTCGCGGCGGGCGATCTCGTCCTCGCACAGCACCTGGAGCAGCTCGGCGTGGCCCAGGGTGCCGGCCCGGGCCTCGGCGAGCCGGGCCTCCAGCGTGCCGGGCATGCCCGACAGGCCGAGTGCCCGCAGCGCCGGCGCCAGCCCGGCAGCGGTCGCGGCGGTCACCGCTGCTCCCCGCTGAACGCGCCGGGGCCGCGCAGCCAGGCTGGCACGTCGATGCCGGGCAGCGGCGGCTGCAGCGCCTCGTGCTCGGTGCCGGCGGCCAGGATCCCCTTCACCGTCCGGTAGGACGGGTCCCCGGCCGCCAGCGCCCGCCGGCAGGCCGCTTCCAGCCGGGCGTCGCCGTGCTTTTGCCCTAGCCGCAGCACCCCCTGGGCCTGGCGGAGCCGGAACAGCGCGTTCACGCTCAGCAGCTCGGCGACCAGCGCGGCGCACCCGGGGCCGACCAGCTGCGCCTGGGATGCGCACCACACCGGGGTGCGCATGAAGAACCCGGTCTTGTGCTCGGGCAGGTCAGCCCAGTCGGTGCGCCGGCCGCGGGCCTGGAACGGGTGGGTCTTGACCAGCTGTCCGTCGTCGAAGAACTGCACCATGACACCGGCGGAGCGAGCGTCCAGCTGCCGGCCGATCAGCCGGTACGGAACCGAGTACAGCGTCCGGCCCACCTTGGCGTGCGCGTCCGGTGCCACGACGGGCCGGCTCCACGTGGCGATCTCGAACGGCACGGCCGGCAGCGGCGAAAGCGCCGGTGCTTCCTCGGCAGCGAACACCTCGGCGACAGTGCGTCCTTCCAGCGCCCGCGGTCGCCGCTGCGCGGCCACCGTCGCGCACCAGGCGACAGCATCAGCTTGCATCGCCGCCAGTGACGGAAAGTCCCGGCCGGCGAAGAAACTGGACCGGATATACCGCTGGTGCGCCTCGATGGTCGCCTTGTCGCGCGGGTGGCAGGCCCGCGCCGGGTCGACGAGCACACCATAGTGGCGGGCCAGCTCGGCATAGGCGCGGTTGATCTTCGGGTCATACAGGTCCGGCTTG
>JASHQA010000418.1 GCA_030037785.1 Streptosporangiaceae bacterium | reverse complement strand
ATCGCCAGCGGCACGCCGGTTCCGGCCAGCGTCTGCGCGCACGCGCGCACCGTGCCGTCGCCACCGACGGCGACCACGAGCCCGGCGCCTGCCTGCACCGCCCGGCTCGCCTGCTCGGCCCCCGGGTCGGCAGGCGTCGTGGGGATCAGCAGGGGTCGCTGCCAGCCGACCGCCGCCGCCGCGCGCTCACACGCCGCGCGCAGCCGGGCAGGGTCCCGCACCCGCGCGCCGTTCACCACGACGGCGGCCAGTCGGCTTCCGCCGTCACGCACCGCTTCGGCCGGTTCGCACGACGCGCATCGCTCCATCATGGAATATCCCGGCCGGCCGGGCGCTGCCGCTCTCGTCGGCGTGCTGACACTGGGCGGCGAGCTAGGCCAGGACGTCAGCCAGCTGCTCGCGCGCCTCGTCCTGGATCCGGGCCAGGTGCCCGGCGCCCCGGAACGACTCGGCGTACAGCTTGTACACCTCTTCCGTGCCGGACGGGCGGGCGGCAAACCAGCCCGACTCCGTGACCACCTTGATGCCACCCAGCGGCTCGCCGTTACCGGGCGCGCTCGTCAGCCTGGCGAGCACCGGCTCCCCGGCCAGCTCCGTGGCGGCGAACTGGTCGGGCGACAGCCCCGCCAGCGCGGCCTTCTGCTGCCGGGAGGCGGGCGCGTCGACTCGCGCGTAGGCGGGGTCACCGAGCCGCTCGGCGATCGACCGGTACCGCTCGCTCGGCGTGCTGCCGGTCACCGCGAGGATCTCGGCCGCCAGCAGGTCGAGGATGATGCCGTCCTTGTCGGTGGTCCACACCCGCCCGTCCCGGCACAGGAACGACGCTCCGGCGCTCTCCTCGCCGCCGAACGCGACGCTGCCGTCGAGCAGGCCCGGCACGAACCACTTGAACCCGACCGGCACCTCGACCAGGCGCCGGTCGCAGTCGTCCGCGACCCGGTCGATGATCGAGGAGCTGACCATGGTCTTGCCAACCGCGGCGGCGGCCGGCCACTCGGTCCGGTGCCGGAACAGGTAGTCGATGGCGGCGGCCAGGAAGTGGTTCGGGTTCATCAGGCCGGCGTCGGGCGTGACGACGCCGTGCCGGTCGGCGTCGGTGTCGTTGCCGGTCGCGATCGCGAAGTCGGCCCGCCGGCCGATCAGCGCCGCCATCGCGCTCGGCGACGAGCAGTCCATCCGGATCCGGCCGTCCCAGTCCAGCGTCATGAACCGGAAGGTCGGGTCGACGTCGGGGTTCACCACGGTGAGCTCGAGCTCGTACCGCTCGGCGATCTCGCCCCAGTAGCTGACGCTGGCACCGCCCAGCGGGTCGGCGGCCATCCGCACCCGCGCGGCCCGGATGGCCGCCAGGTCCACGACCGTGGGCAGCGCGGCCACGTACGAGTCGCGGAAGTCGAACCGGCCGGCCACGGCCCTGGCCTTTGCCACCGGGATCCGGTGCACGCCACGCAGCCCCGCGGCCAGCAGCTCGTTGGCCCGCTGCTGGATCGCCGCCGTTATCGCCGCCCCGGCCGGCCCGCCGTCGGGCGGGTTGTACTTGAAGCCGCCGTCCTCCGGCGGGTTGTGCGACGGGGTGATGACGATCCCGTCGGCCAGCCCGGCGGGACGGCCGGCGTTGTAGGCCAGCACGGCCCGCGACACCGCGGGCGTCGGCGTGTAGCCGTCGCGGCTGTCGACCAGGATCTCCGCGCCGCCCGCGGCCAGCACCTCCAGCGCGGTGACCATGGCTGGCTCGGAGAGCGCGTGGGTGTCGCGGCCCACGAAGATCGGCCCGGTGATCCCGGCCGCCGCCCGATGCTCGCAGATCGCCTGGCTGATGGCCGCGATGTGATCCTCGTTGAACGACAGCCGCAGCGCGCTGCCGCGGTGCCCCGAGGTGCCGAAGGTGACCTGCTGGGACGGCTCGGCCGGATCGGGGTGCTCGCTGAAGTAGGCGGTCACGAGCGCCGCCACGTCTACCAGGTCCGCGGCGGAGGCCGGCTGGCCAGCCCTGTCGTTCATGATCGCGCCGGAACCTCCAGCCGCGGCCGGTCCCCGCAGACCGCCGCCGCGGCCAGCAGGCGGTCGACGTAGTCGGCCGTATCCTGCCAGCAGGTGACTTCCACGCACCGAACCCCGACCGCTCGCACCGGGTAGTCGTTCCCGCCCGGCTCCAGCCGATCGCCGACGAACAGGATCTCGTCCGCGGCGAGCCCGAGCTGGTCCATCAGCTTGCGCATGCCGTAGCCCTTGTCGATGCCCTTGCGGGTCACGTCCACGGACGTGGAGCCGCCGACGCGCACCTCGAGGTCCGGCAGTCGCTCGGCGGCGTACCCGCGCAGCCGCTGCTTCTTCTGGTTGTCCGGGTCCCACTGGTACTTCTCGGCGGGCGGCGCCTGCTGGCCGAGGGCGGAGAACGTGATCTGGCTGCCACGGTCCTCGATGCGCTCGCCCCAGGCCTGGTCAGCCCACAGACCCAGGTCCCTGGCACCCCGCTCCAGCACCCGGGCGATGCGGCGCTTGTCCTCCGCCGCCAGGTCCTCGGCGTAGATCAGCCGCCAGTCCGCGTCGGCCCAGCGGTAGTACCGGGTGCCGCAGGTCGGCATCAGGTGCAGCGAGGCCAGCGCATCGGCATCCGCCTTGAGGTACCGCAGCACCTGGCTCTCGAACTGCTCGAATCTGCCGCCCGAGATGATGCAGACGTCGGTGGCCCGGATCAGGCGCGCGAGCAGCGCGGCCATGCGGTCGTCGATCCTGGACTTCGACACCGCGAGCGTGTCGTCCAGGTCGAACGCAACGGCCCGAACACTGTCTGTCACTGGCGAGTCCTGACGCGTCGTTGGCAGCTACCCGCGACAGGCTACCGTTGGCCGGGCGCCCCGCCGGACGCGGCTGACCATCTCGCGGCCGGGCGAGCGGGCGCCCGGCCGCTACCATCGAGGTCATGACTCAGCCGGCGCCCCGGCGGGCGGCATCGGGCCGGGACCTGATCACCTCGGCGGACAAGGTCTACTTCGCCGAGCACGGGGAGACCAAGGGCGACCTGGCCGATCACTACCTGCGGGTGGCGGGTCCGCTGCTGCGGGCGATGGGCGGCCGGCCGGTGCTGCTGCAGCGGTTTCCCGACGGGGCGGGCGGCCCGTCGTTCTTCCAGAAGCGGGTGCCGAAGAACGCCCCCGACTGGCTGCAGACCACCATCGTCGAGACACCGAACGGCACGACCTCGCAGGCGCTCGTCGCCGCGGACATCGACCACGTGCTGTGGGCGGTCAACCTTGGCTGCCTCGGCTTCCACGTCTGGCCATACCTGGCGGGCGACGCCGAGCACGTGGACGAGCTGCGCATCGACCTGGACCCGACGCCCGGTGTCACGTTCGAGCACATCCAGCGCGCAGCGGCGGAGCTCCGCACCCTGCTCGCCGAGGCCGGCGTGACCGGTTACCCGAAGACAACCGGGAACCGTGGCCTGCACGTCTACGTGCGGCTGCAGCCGCGCTGGGATGCCTACCAGGTGCGCAGCGCCGCGGTGGCGATCGCGCGCGAACTCGAGCGCAGGCGGCCTGACCTGATCACCGCGGCCTGGTGGAAGGAAGAGCGCGGCCAGCGGGTGTTCGTCGATTTCAACCAGAACGCGCCGCACAAGACCGTCTTCGGCGCCTGGTCGGTACGGGCCAGGCCGGGGGCTCAGGTGTCCACGCCGCTGCGCTGGGATGAGATCAACCAGGTTCACCCGGACCAGTTCACGATCTCCTCGCTGCCCGCCCGGCTGGCGGAGGTCGGCGATCCGTGGCGGGCGATGGCTGACGACCCGCAGTCGCTCGAGCCGTTCCTGGCGATGGCCGAGCGCGACCAGGCCGCCGGGCTGCCGGACGCGCCGTGGCCGCCGGTCTACCCGAAGCAGCCGGGCGAGCCGCCGCGGGTGGCGCCGAGCCGCGCGCGCAAGACCTGACGAACAGCCGTCAGTGCGCGGGAGCCCGTTCTCGACATTCTCGCAAAAGCTGGTCATGCCCGAATCGCCCGCCGCTGGTACGTTGAAGTGGACTATGACCGCCAGGGCGAGAAGGGAAGCCGGATGGACGGAACGCTGGCATCGGCAGATCTGGAACTGCTGCGCAAGGACTTCGCTGCCAATCCGGTCTATCGGCTGGCGCAGAACGCGGTCACCCGAGTCTCGGTCGACGACGTCGCGATCAACCGCGAGATCGTCAACAGCGTCGACCACTCGCTGTCCACCCACCTGGACGACTGGAAGGTCACCAACCAGGAGCGCAGCGGCCGGTGCTGGCTGTTCGCCGGGCTGAACCTGCTGCGCGTCGGGGTGATGCGCAAGACGGGGCTGAAGGACTTCGAGTTCTCCCAGAACCACGCGATGTTCTGGGACAAGATCGAGCGCGCCAACTACTTCCTCGAGGCGATCATCGAGACCGCCGGCCGCGACGTCGACGACCGGACCGTTGCCTTCCTGCTGGAGTCCGTCGCCGGCGACGGCGGCCAGTGGAACATGTTCGCCGCCATCGTGGCGAAGCACGGCCTGGTACCCAAGGGCTACATGCCGGAGACGCAGAGCTCGGGCAACACCGCGCGGCTGAACTCGGTGCTGCGCTACCTGCTCCGGCAGGGCGCGAAGTCGGTGCGAGAAGCCGCGGCGGCGAGCGGCGCCGAGGCTGCACGGGCGGAGAAGGCCGAGATCCTGCGGAGCGTCTACCGGGTGCTCTGCATCCACCTCGGCACCCCGCCGGAGCGCTTCGACTGGCAGTGGACCGACAAGGACAAGCAGTTCCACCGGGACGGCGTGCTGACGCCGCAGGAGTTCGCGGCCAGCTACGTGGACCTGCCGGTCGACGAGTATGTGTGCCTGGTGCACGACCCGCGGCCGTCCAGCCCGATGGGCCGCACGTTCACGGTCGAGTACCTCGGCAACACCGTAGGCGGCCCGCCGGTCACCTACCTGAACGTCGAGATACCGCTGATCAAGGACATCGCCGCGCGGACGCTGCAGGGCGGCGAGCCGGTGTGGTTCGGCTGCGACGTCGGCAAGATGATGAGCAACGACTACGGGATCTGGGATGCCAGCCTGTACGACCTGCCCGCCGTCTACGACACCGCGTTCACGCTCGACAAGGCCGAACGGCTCGTCTACCACGAGACGCAGATGACGCACGCGATGCTGTTCACCGGCGTCGACGTGCTCGACAG
>JASHQA010000043.1 GCA_030037785.1 Streptosporangiaceae bacterium | reverse complement strand
GTTGCTGGTGGCGGGAAACACGATCTTCTGGGCTGATAGCTGGCTGGTGACCTGGCTGCTGGCGTATGAGTGGCCCCAGGTCAGCAGCACGCCGGCGACGACCAGGACGGCGACGAGCAGCAGCCCGGCCGCGGAGACCAGCGCATCGAATGTCCTCCTGCGCATTGGTGGTTCCTCCCTTGCAGTGTTCCGGGCTTTGCGGTGCCGGCCCGGCCAGTGGCTTTTCGACTGGCTTCAGCTTCGCCGCCGGCCGGGCGCGGCGGCAGGGCCGTGTGCCCCCGGCCGGCCAGACTTCCGTCCCCACCCGGCCGCCCCGCCCGCGGGCGCAACGTCACCGGCAGCGATGACCTTCGGCCCTAGGACAACCGGACCGACAGCCGTGGGCTGGGTACGGCGGGGGAAGGTTCGTCCACAAGGGTCGCGGAGATACTGGCGCCGAAGAGAGACATCAGTGACCGGAGGAGGTGGGGGGCCCGTGTCTGATGTGGTGGTCGAGGAACTGGATGAGGCTGAGTGCCTGCGGCTGATCGCGCCGGGCGGGGTGGGGCGGCTAGCGTTCGTCGGCAGCTGGGATCTGACCGTGCTGCCGGTCAACTACAAGTTCTACAACGGTGCGATCTTGTTCCGGACCGCCCAGCGTGGTTCGACAGACGAGGATCTGCGGACGGGCATCGCGCACGCGGAGTACCGGGTGGCATTTGAGGTTGATGAGGTGGACCCGGTGGCGCGGGAGGGGTGGAGCGTCCTGGTTCAGGGGCCGGCGCACCACCTGGATTCGGAGTCCGAGCGCGCGCAGGCCGCGGCGGCGGACGTGGTGCCGTGGCCGGGCGGGGACCGCGAGCACTTCATCAGCATTACCCCTGGCCGGGTAACCGGCAGGCGCATCAGGCGCAGGCCGACTGCATAGCGACGAGCAAGGCAGGAGCACGACGATGCGGGCGATGGTGTACCACGGGCCAGGACAGACGGCTCTGACGGACGTGCGAGATCCGGAGATGACCGATGAGGCCGACGCCATCGTGCGTGTCGAGGCGACGACCATCTGCGGGACTGATCTGCGGATCCTGGCGGGGGAGGTGTCGTCGGTGACGCCGGGCCGAGTACTGGGGCACGAGGCGGTCGGCACGGTGGTTGATGTGGGCAGCGCGGTGCGCACGGTCGGGCCGGGGGACCGGGTGCTGGTGTCGGCGGTGTCGGCGTGCGGCAGCTGCCGGTACTGCCGAGTGGCGCGGTACGGGCAGTGCCTCGGTGGCGGCGGCTGGGTCCTGGGCCGGACCTTTGACGGCGCGCAGGCCGAGTATGTCCGGGTGCCGTTCGCCGACACCTCGGCGCACCGGCTGCCGGGCGGGGTGGCTGACGAGGAGGCCCTGATGCTGTCCGAGCTACTGCCGGCCGGGTACGAGGTCGGGGTGGTGCGGGCCGGGGTCTGGCCGGGCGACGTGGTGGTGGTGATCGGGTCGGGGCCGGTCGGGCTGGCGGCGATGATGACGGCCCGGCTGTTCAGTCCGAGCCGCATCGTCGCCGTCGACCACGCCAGCTCCCGGCTCGGCGCCGCCAGGGAGTTCGGAGCCGACATCACGGTCAACAACGCGGTCGCAGACCCGGTGCCGACGGTCCGGCAGGTCAGCGGCGGGCTAGGCGCCGACGTGGTGATCGAGGCGGCAGGCCGGCCGGAGACCATCGAGCTCGCGCTGCGGCTGGGCCGGCCCGGGGCGCGGATCGCCAGCGTCGGCCTGCACGGCAAGCCCGCCGCGCTGCACCTGGACGAACAGCTGACCTCTGACATCACCCTCACGACCGGACTGGCCGACACCTCCTCGGTGCCCGCGCTGCTCCGGCTGCTCGACAGCGGCCAGCTCGACCCCCGCAAGCTCATCACCCACCGGTTCGCCTTCGCCGAATTCGAGCACGCCTACGACGTGTTTGCCAGCTCCGCCGACACTGGCGCCCTCAAAGTCGTGCTCACCCCGTAGACCCGTTGCGGTCCGGGGACGCAGGTGATGAACTCGGCTAACCGGCCAGCATCGGAGCGATGGCATGACACTGGAGTTCGGGATCTTTGATTCCTTCGACCTCGGCGCCTCGACTCCGGGCCAGGTCATCGCCGGTCGGCTCGACTTCGCGGTGCTCGCCGAGGCCGCGGGCATCAGCCACTACCACGTCACCGAGCACCACGGCACGCCGCTCTCGGTGTGTCCCTCGCCTAACCTGTTCCTCGCGGCCCTGAGCCAGCGCACCACGACGCTGCGGATCGGCGCGCTCGTGCACGTGCTGCCGTCCTACGAGCCGCTGCGCCTCGCCGAGGAGATCGCGATCCTCGACCAGCTGAGTGGCGGTCGCCTCGACGTCGGCGTCGGCAGCGGGGTCAGTCCATACGAACTGGCCTACTTCGGCGTGGACCAGAGCGAAGCGCGGCCCCGCTTCACCGAGACACTGGCGGCGGTCAGGACGGCGCTGGCAACCGGGCGGCTGACCCACCGGGGCACGCTGCTGCGGGACTACGACGTGGAGCTATCGGTCGGGCCCGTGCAGCGGCCGCATCCGCCGCTGTGGTACGCCTCCAGCAACACCGGCAGCGCCGAGTGGGCGGCGGCCAACGACGTCAGCTTCGTCGGCCGCTGGAACGGCGGGTCGTTCGCGGCGGCCGCGGAGTCCTACTGGCAGGCCTGGGCAGACCACCGGGCAGACCACCGGGCCGGGCCCGCTGCGGGGTCCGCCGACCCGGTGCCGCCCAGGGTCGGCTTCGCCGCGACCGTCTACATCGGGCCGAGCGACGCGGCCGCCATTGATCGCTATCAGGCCGCCGCGTCGCTCCACTACCGGCACTTGCTGAGCTTGTGGCACCGCCACGGCAACCACGCGTTCGACGGGATGGCAGACCTGGCGGCCGGGATGAGCCGGGGCAACGCGCTCGTCGGCTCGGCCGAGCACGTGCGCGATCAGCTGGTCGAGCAGATAGCGCAGGCGCCCGTCAACTACTTCGAGGCCACGCTCGCGTTCGGGGATCTCACGCCCGCGGAAGCCCGCGCCAACCTCGACGCGTTCGCCAACGTCGTCATGCCCGCCGCGCGGGAAGCTGCCGGGAGCCGGGAGCCGGGAGCCGGGAGCCGGAAGCCGGGAGCCGGGAGCCGGGAGTCGGCCGCGCGGCGGGCATGAGGTAGCTACCGCGGCCGATCCTGACCAGGGACCGGGTCGGCGGGCCACAGCCGAGCGAGCTGCTCCGGGCTGATGTTGCCGCCACTGCACACGATCGCCACCTGGCGGCCCGCGAACCTGCCCGGCTGGGCCAGCACCGCAGCCAGCGCAGCTGCGCCTGCGGGCTCGACCAGGTTACGGGTCTTGGAGATCATGAGCCTGGTGGCTTCCGCGAGCGCAGCCTCCGACACCAGCACGAAGTCGTCCAGCCGCTGCCACAGGATCCGCTGGGTCAGCTCGAACGCGGTCCTGGTGGCCAGCCCCTCGGCGAGCGTCGCCGTGGCGTCCGCGACGAGGGCGCGACCCCGCCACGACCGGTAGGCAGCCGGAGCGGCTTCCGACTGCACGCCGATGACCTCGATAGCCGGGCGGACGGCCGTCGCCACGACGCACGCACCGGCGGCCCCGCTGCCGCCGCCGACGGGCACGACGATGACGTCGATATCCGGCTGCGCGGCCAGGATCTCGAGCGTGTACGTCGCGACGCCAGCGATCAGCGCGGGCTCGTTCGCCGAGTGAATGTAGCGGTAGCCGCGCTCGCTGGCAAGCTGCTCGCAGTGCTCGCGGGCCTCGTCGAAGTCCCGGCCGTGGCTGATGACCTCGGCGCCGAGCGCTCGCATAGACTCCACCTTGACCGGGTTGGCGTGCTCCGGTACGCACACGACGGCGGGCACGCCGAACACGCCCGCGGCGTAGGCGACGGACTGGCCGTGGTTACCGGTCGACGCCGAGATGACGCCGCGGCGGCGGTCGTCGGCGCTGAGCTGGCTGATCAGGTTGACCCCGCCCCGGACCTTGAAGGCGCCGATGGGCTGGTGGTTCTCGTGCTTGACCCACGTCCGCGCGCCGGTCAGCGCGTCGAGTGCGGGGTAGGAATACAGCGGCGTCGGCCGCAGGTAGGGCGCGATGCGCCGGCGCGCTGCGAGGACGTCGGACAGGTCAGGGATCGCCAGCTCGGTCGTGGTCATGACACGTGTCTATCACCAGCCGGCGGCCTACCCGGGCACCGTC
>JASHQA010000417.1 GCA_030037785.1 Streptosporangiaceae bacterium | reverse complement strand
TCACCGCCGAGGAGGTGCTCGCGGTTCTGGTCGGCCGCCGCGTCGGCAAGCCTGTGAAGTGGACCGAAACCCGCACCGAGGGCAACCTGACCGTGCACCACGGCCGTGATCAGTGGCAGCGGATCAGGATCGCTGCCGACCGTGACGGCCGCATCCGCGGTCTGGACGTCGACCTGCTCGCCGACATGGGCGCCTACCTGATGCTGGTGACGCCGGGCATCCCGCTGCTCGGCGCGTTCATGTACAACGCCATCTACAAGATGGATGCCTACGCGTTCACGTGCACCGGCGTCTTCACCACGAAGATGCCGACCGACGCCTACCGGGGCGCCGGCCGGCCGGAGGCCACGTACGCGATCGAGCGGATCATGGACGAGCTCGCGGCCGAGCTTGGCATCGAGCCGCTCGCACTGCGAGAGCGGAACTGGATCAAGCACGAGGAGTTCCCGTACACCACGATCGCCGGGCTGACCTACGACTCGGGTAACTACGAGGCGGCCACCGCGCGGGCCAAGGAGCTTTTCGATTACGACGCGCTGCGCGCCGAGCAAGCCGAGCGGACCGCCCGCGGCGACAAGGTCCGGCTCGGCATCGGGATATCCACCTTCACCGAGATGTGCGGGCTCGCGCCATCGCGGGTCCTCGGCTCGCTGTCGTATGCGGCGGGCGGCTGGGAGAGCGCGTCGATCCGGATGCTGCCGACCGGCAAGGTCGAGGTCGTCACCGGGTCTAGCGCGCATGGCCAGGGCCACGAGACAGCCTGGAGCCAGATCGTCGCCGACCAGCTCGGTGTCCCGTTCGAGGACATCCGGGTGCTGCACGGTGACACCCAGGTCTCGCCCAAGGGCATGGACACCTACGGCTCGCGGTCGCTCGCGGTCGGCGGCATGGCGCTGGTCGGAGCGTGCGACAAGGTGGTCGCCAAGGCGAAGGTGATCGCCGCCGCCATGCTCGAGGCGTCGGCGGACGACCTGGAGTGGTCGGCCGGCCGGTTCTCCGTCCGCGGCGACCCGGAGGCGGGCAAGACAATCCAGGAGATCGCGCTGGCGACGTTCGCGGCACACGGGCTCCCGGATGGCGTGGAGCCGTCGCTGGACTCGGATTACACGTTCGACCCGGAAAACTTCTCGTTCCCGCATGGCACGCACCTGTGCGCAACGGAGGTGGACACCGAGACCGGATTCGTCACCATCCGCTCCTACGTCGCCGTCGACGACGTCGGGGTGGTGGTCAACCCGCTCATCGTCGAGGGCCAGGTGCACGGCGGCATCGCGCAGGGCATCGCGCAGGCGCTGTACGAGGAGGGCGTGTATGACGAGGCGGGCAACCTGGTCACCACCACGCTGGCCGACTACCTCGTGCCGTCGGCCGCCGACCTGCCGTCCTACACGACCGCCCGGACCGCGTCACCGGCCGACAACCGGCTTGGCGTCAAGGGCGTGGGCGAGGCCGGCACGATCGCGTCCACCCCGGCGGTGGTGAACGCGATCATCGACGCGCTGCGGCCACTCGGCGTCAGCGACATCACCATGCCCTGCACGCCCGAACGGGTCTGGCGGGCTATCACGGACGCGAGCACGGCTGGAGGCGCAGCATGATCCCGGCGAAGTTCGACTATGTCCGGCCCGCTTCGATCGGCGAGGCGGTGACCGCGCTGGCTAACGGCGGTGACGACGCCAAGGTCATCGCGGGCGGTCAGAGCCTGCTGCCGCTGCTGCGGCTGCGGCTCGCCTATCCCGAGCTGCTCGTCGACGTGGGTGGCCTGGACGACCTCGTCGGCGTGACCGACGCGGGCGAGCACCTGCTCATCGGCGCCCGGACCACGCACGACCAGCTCGTGCACGATCCGCTCGTGGCGCGGCACTGCGGCCTGCTGGCCGAGGCGGCGGCGACGGTCGCCGACCCCGCCGTACGGCACCGGGGCACGCTGGGCGGTTCGCTCGCGCACGCCGACCCGGCCGGCGACCTGCCTGCGGTCGCCGTCGCGCTGGACGCGACGATGATCGCGCACGGCCCGTCCGGGGAGCGGGAGATCGCGGCGCGGGACTTCTTCCTCGACTACCTGACGACCGCGCTTGCCGCCGGCGAGATCCTCACCGGCGTACGGGTGCCCAAGCTCGACGGCGCCTGGGGCTATCGTTATGAGAAGTTCCACCGGACCGCGCAGGCGTGGGCGATAGTCGGCGTTGCGGCCCTGGTGCGGCGTTCCGACGGCCAGGTGGCCGAGGTGAGGGTCGGGCTGACCAACATGGGCTCGGTGCCGATCAGGGCCGTCACCGTCGAAGCCGCAGCGACCGGGGCGCCGGCCAGTTCCGCGGCGCTGCACGCTGCAGCCGCCAGCGCGGACGACGGGACGCAGCCGCCTGCGGACCTGCACGGGGCGCCCGACTACCGGCGTCACCTCGCGCGGGTGCTGACCGGGCGTGCTCTGGAGGCAGCGGCGGGAGTCTGATACATGGAGCTCGAGCACTCATTCTCGGTCCCGGTCCCGGTGGAGCGAGCGTGGGATGTGCTCCTGGACGTCGAGCGGGTGGCGCCCTGCATGCCGGGCGCCACCCTCGACTCGGTCGACGGTGACACCATCTCCGGCCGGATCCGGGTCAAGGTAGGGCCGATCCAGATGACCTACGCCGGCACCGCCAAGTTCACCGAGAGGGACGACGCGGCGCGCGTCGTCGTGCTCGAGGCGTCCGGCAAGGAGACCCGCGGTGCTGGCACGGCGGCCGCGTCGGTGCGCTCCGAACTGACCCCGGACGGCGACGCGACCAGGGTCACGGTGCACACGACGCTGAACGTCACCGGCAAGCCGGCCCAGTTCGGGCGTGGCGTCATGGCCGACGTCGGCGGCAAGCTGGTCGGCATCTTCGCCACTAACCTGGCGGCCATGCTGGCCGCTGCCGAGCCAACGCCGGCCGCTTCGGCGGCGGAGGCTCCCGGGCCGGACGCTTCTACGGCGGCCGCTCCGGTTGCGGACGCTCCCGCGCCCGCAACGACCGGGGTCGCGGAGACCGGGGCCGGGCCGGGCGACGGCACGACCGACGAAGCGCTGCCGATCGACGTGCTCAACCTCAGCACCCGGGCGTGGAGCAACCTGCGCCGAGACGGCGTTCAGACGCTCGCTGACCTGACCAGGCGCACCGAGCAGCAACTGCTGGCGATCGACGGCGTCGGTCCAGCTTCGCTGACCGACATCCGCACCAAACTGGCCGAGCGCGGACTCGCGCTCGCCGGGGCGGCTGCCCAGGACACCGCCCCTGGCAGGCACGCGGCGGACCGTGCGGAACTGGCCGACGTGACACCGCTGCACCCGCCCCGGCACGAGGCAGCGCAGCCAGCCGCCGCGCCGCAGGAGCCGGCCGAGTTCGATGCGCCCGGCTGGCAGCCGCCGGACAACGAGGCGATCGACCTGCTCGGTGTCGCTGGCCTGCCTGTGATCAAGCGGGCCGCGCCGGCCATCGCCGCGCTGGTCGCCGTGCTCCTCGTGGTGATCGGCCTGCGCCGCCGCCGCGCCCGTCGGTCCTAGCGGCGGCGGCTTTCGGCACCGACTGCTGGAGCAGCGCGACGATCGCCTCGATGTCGTCGCCCTGGACGTGATCAGCCGCCACCCGGTTCGGCCGGGTGAGGCCGCGTCGCTCGCTGACCCGGTCCGCCGTTGCCAGCACCCGCCATGCCAGCAGGCGGCGGCGCAGCAGGGGTCAGTCCAGCGCGGACATCACGTGCTTGATCCGGGTGTAGTCCTCGAGCCCGTACATCGACAGGTCCTTGCCGTAGCCCGAGTGCTTGAAGCCGCCGTGCGGCATCTCGGCGACCAGCGGGATGTGGGTGTTGATCCACACGCAGCCGAAGTCGAGCGCCCGCGCCATCCGCATCGCCCGCCCGTGGTCAGCGGTCCAGACCGACGATGCCAGGCCGTATTCGGTCCCGTTCGCCCAGCGCAGCGCCTCGTCCTCGGCGCTGAACTGCTGCACGGTGATGACGGGGCCGAAGACCTCGCTCTGGATCATCTCGTCGTCCTGGTGCAGTCCGTCGACCACGCTCGCGGCGTAGAAGTAGCCCTTCTCGCCGACCCGGTTGCCCCCGGTCAGAAGCCTGGCGTGGTCGGGCAGCCGGGCGAGGAATCCCGACACGCGCTCGAGCTGGGTGGCGTTGTTGAGCGGCCCGTAGGTGGCATCGGCGTTGTCGGGCCCGGCCGTCACCTGAGCCCTGGCTTGCTCGGTCAGCGCCGCGGTGAAGTCGTCGTGGATCCGCGGCCCGGTGAGCACGCGAGTCGCCGCGGTGCAGTCCTGCCCGGCGTTGAAGTAGCCAGCGATCGCGATGGCCTCGGCCGCCTTCGCCGGGTCTGCGTCGTCGAACACGATGACAGGCGCCTTGCCGCCGAGCTCCAGGTGCACCCGCTTGAGGTTCTCTGCCGCCGCGGCCGCGACCTCCTTACCCGCCCGGACGCTACCGGTGATCGACACCATCTGCGGCACCTTGTGGGATACCAGCAGTCGGCCGGTGTCCCGGTCGCCGCACACCACGTTGAACACGCCCGGCGGCACGAACTCGCTGATCAGTTCCGCCATCAGCAGGCTGGTGACCGGCGTGGTGTCGGACGGCTTGAGCACCATGGTGTTCCCGGCCGCGAGGGCAGGCGCCCACTTCCAGACCGCCATCATCATCGGGTAGTTCCACGGCGTCACCGCGGCACAGACCCCGACCGGCTCGCGCCGGATGAACGAGGTGAACCCCGCCATGTACTCGCCGGCGGACCTGCCCTCGAGCACCCGGGCCGCGCCGGCGAAGAACCGGATCTGGTCGACCATCGGGGGGATCTCCTCCGTGGCGGTCAGGCCGATCGGCTTGCCGGTGTTCTGCGACTCCGCCTTGACGAACTCGTCAGCCCTCACTTCGAGCGCGTCGGCGATGCGGAGCAGCGCGAGGCTGCGGTCCGCGGGCGTCGCGTCCCGCCAGCCCCCGAACGCCTCGGCGGCCGACGCCATCGCCGCGTCGATCTCGGTGGCGCCCGAGATCGGTGCGGTGGCGAAGACCTCTCCCGTGCTCGGGTCGATAACGTCCGCCCGGTTGTCGTAGGACAGGTCGGTCCACTGGCCACCGATGAAGTTCTGCAGATCATTAGCCACAACGACTCCGTTCCCAACTCGATGGGGTTACTCGTCGGCCGGTGTTCGCTCCTCGCACGCCCACGGGGATCCGTACTCGGTCAGCAGGTCAAGGAACGGTCGCGGGGGCAGCGCCTCCGGGCCGAGCACGCCGGCCCCGGACCAGGCGCCCGAGTCGATGAGCTCGAGGGCGGCGACCGGGTTGACCGCTGTCTGCCAGACGACCGCCTGCGAGCCGTACTCGGCCATCGTCTGCGCGTTGTCGACCACGTGGTACAAGTACACCTCGCGCGGACGACCGTCCTTCCCGGTGCCGGTCACCCAGGTACCGGCGCAGGTCAGGCCGGACATCTGCGGGCCCAGCGTGGCCGGGTCGGGCAGGCAGGCCGCCACCACGTCCCTGGGTGACACCCGGCCGCCGTCGACGGTGACCGGGTTGGTCTGGTCGAGACCGAGCTTGTGCAAGGTCTGCAGGACGTCGATGAATTCCGCGCCGAGGCCGTATTTGAAGGTGACCCGCTGTGCCTGCACCCAGCGCGGGACGAGCAGAACCTCTTCGTGCTCGACGTTCACGCACTCCACCGGGCCGATCCCCGCCGGGAAGGTGAACGTCTCTGGCTCACTGAACGGCTCGGTGGTGAACCAGCCGCGGCCTGACTCCCAGATCACGGGCGGGTTCAGGCA
>JASHQA010000416.1 GCA_030037785.1 Streptosporangiaceae bacterium | reverse complement strand
CCGCCATCCATCATGATGCGAAGGTTGCTGGAGCCGTACACCCGCGCGTGTTCGAAGCTGGGGATTTCCTGGACGCGCAGCCCGGCCTGCGCCGCCCGGATATTCATGACCGTCTCGACTTCAAATCCCGCGCAATCCAGCGCGAGCGTGCCGAGATGCCGGGCCCAGAAGGCGTTGAAGCCGTAGCACAGGTCCGTATAGCGCGTGCCGAAGAGGTAGTTGACCAGGCGGCTCAGCAGCCGGTTGCCGTACCGGCGAGTGGCGGTGATGTCGCTGCTGCCGCCCGCGTGGGCGAAGCGCGAGCCCTTCGCGAAGTCGGCGCCGGCGAGCAGTGCCGCGACAAAGGGCAGGATCTCGCCGCCGTGGGTCGAACCGTCGGCGTCCATCGCGACGATGATGTCTGAAGTGCTGGCGGCGAACCCCGTGAGCAGGGCATCGCCCTTTCCGCGTCCGCTCTGCTGCAGCACCTTGATTCCGGGCCACAGGTGTCGCGCGACGGCGACGGTGTCGTCGGTTGACCGCCCGTCGACGAGAATGACCTCGTCGACCCAGCGGGGCATGGTCGCGAATACCCGGGGCAGATTCGGCGCCTCGTTGAGTGCCGGGATCACCACGCTGACGGTGGCCGTCAGTCCCAGGTGCGTCGAGACGGGCTTATAGGGGCGCGGCGGGGTGACGGGATTGCGCTGGGTCAGCACGCCGTCAACCGCGGCTACCGCCGGCGAGGGCGACCTTACTGCCTCCTGGACACCTCGATCGTCTACTGTCATCTGCCCTCCAGGGGCGATGAATCCGGAACGGTGAGCCTGAGTCGAGCGGCCCTGAAGCGTCGCAGGGCTTACCCCGTCGGCCTGGCGATGTGACAGCGCCGCCGAAAGATTGGCAGAACGGTGGCCATGGGCAGCCAGAACGATGGGACTGCCGATAGGTTGCGACCCGGGCCGGAGCGCGCGGCCCGCATCGGCGTGGAAGGGCGGCGACCAAACCCGAACGCCCGCGACCGTTCGTGCCTGTGCCAGGCTGAGGCGTATGGCGCGCGCCGGGCTGGATAAGAAACCCGCCGAGGTGGCGGCGATGTTCGACGCCGTCGCTGCGCGCTATGACCTGCTCAATGACGCGCTGTCGGCGGGCCTGGACCGCCGCTGGCGCCGGGCGGTCGCCAGAGCGGTCGACGGCGGCCGCGGTCAGCTTGTTCTCGACCTGGCCGCGGGCACGGGCACGTCGTCGCGGGCCTTCGTGCGGCGGGGCGCGCGGTGCGTGGCCTGCGACTTCTCGCTGGGCATGCTGGCCGTCGGCGCCCGCAGGCCCGCTGCGGGGCTGGCCTTCGCCGCCGGGGATGCGCTGGCGCTGCCGTTCGGGGATGGCAGCTTCGACGTGGTGACGATCTCTTTCGGGCTGCGCAACGTGGCCGACACCGGCCAGGCGCTGCGCGAGTTGCGGCGCGTCACCAGACCCGGCGGCCGCCTGGTGATCTGCGAGTTCAGCCACCTGCCCGCGCCGCGGCTGAACGCGCTGTACGAGCGCTACCTGGCCGGCGCGCTGCCGGCCGTGGCCCGCGCGCTGTCGCGCAACGCCGAAGCGTACGACTACCTGGCGGACTCCATCCGCGACTGGCCACCGCAGGAGGTGCTGGCCGGCCAGATCGCGGCGGCTGGCTGGTCGGGGGTCAGCTGGCGCAACCTGACGCTGGGGGTCGTCGCCCTGCACGAGGCCCGGCGCTCCGGATAGCGTCCTGAACTGCACAAACATGGGGGGAACGACGCCCGGCTCGCACCCGCCGCTGGCACGCTCGCGGTCGTCCCACCCGGTGCGCGCCGACGCTCGCGGGTCGGTCGGTTTGCAGTGCTAGGGCAGGACTAGACTTCGTCACGGAAGTTCTTGTGAAGAGGTTCACAAGACAGATCAGGACGGGTCCGTGACCGAGCAAGTTCCCCCCGCCGGCACGCCGGACTTGCCCCCTCAGGATGCCGGTGCTGGTCACCCCGGCGGCGTTCCTGCAGACGGCGAGGTCGGCGCTGCGCGTGGCAGCGCGTCCGGAGGTGTCACGCGCGGCAGCGTGCCCGGCGGCAGCGTGTCCGGCGGCGGTGCGGCCGGTGAGACGGCCGACGTGGTCGTCGTGGGCGCCGGCCCGGCCGGCTCGGCGGTCTCCTATTACCTGGCGACCTCGGGCCTGGACGTCCTGCTGCTGGAGAAGACCCACTTTCCCAGGGAAAAGGTGTGCGGCGACGGGCTGACCCCCCGCGCGGTCAGGGCGCTGACGGCCATGGGGGTCCCGCTGCCGGAGAACGACGGCTGGCTGCGGAACCGTGGCCTGCGCATCATCGGCGGCGGCGGCCGGATCGAGCTGGACTGGCCGGAGCTGTCCAGCTACCCGGGCTACGGGCTGGTCCGAGCCCGGACGGACTTCGACCAGATCCTGGCCAGGCACGCGCAGAAGGCCGGCGCGCGGCTGCTCGAGGGCGTGGCCGTGACCGGGCCGCTGGTCGACGACCGGACCGGGCGCATCACGGGCGTGACCACCAGGGACGGCCGCTCGTTCCGCGGTCGGCTGGTGGTGGCGGCGGACGGCAATTCCTCCCGCCTGTCGGTGGCCATGGGCCTGCACAAGCGGGAAGACCGGCCGCTCGGGGTTGCGGTGCGCACCTATTACACCTCGCCTCGGCACGACGACGACTACCTCGAGGCCTGGCTCGATCTGTGGGACGGCAGCTCGCTGCTGCCCGGCTACGGCTGGATCTTCGGCATGGGCGACGGCACGTCCAACGTCGGGGTCGGCCTGCTCAACACCTCCGCCGGGTTCGGGGAGATCGACTACCGGGGCCTGCTCCGCCGCTGGCTGGCGGCGATGCCGGCGGAGTGGGGCTTCGTCGAGGAGAACCGCACCCAGCCGGTTCGCGGTGCCGCCCTGCCGATGGCCTTCAACCGGACTCCGCACTACACCCGCGGCCTGATGCTGGTCGGCGACGCCGGCGGGATGGTCAACCCGTTCAACGGGGAGGGCATCGCGTACGCGCTGGAGTCGGCCGAGGTCGCGGCCCGGGTGATCACCCAGGCCCTGGCGAGGACCACGCCCGCTGGTCGCGAGCTGGTGCTGCAGACCTACCCGCGGCAGCTCAAGGACGCCTACGGCGGCTACTACACGCTCGGCCGGATCTTCGTCGAGCTGATCGGCAAGCCGTCGTTCATGAAGTTCGCCACCAAGCACGGTGTGAAGCGCCCGGCCGTGATGCGGTTCAGCATGAAACTGCTCGGCAACCTGACGGAGACCCGCGGCGGGGACGCCGTGGACCGACTGCTCAACGCGGTGTCTAAGATGACGCCCGCAGCGTAACCCGCCATGAGCGACAAAGCGACCATGTCCGGCGAATATCGCGTTCGTCCGAGCAAGGGGGTGATAGGGCGATGAGCCTGTACGTGCCGATCCTCGTGCTCGGCATCCTGTCGGCGATTTTCGCCGTCTTCTCGCTGGGGGCAGGCGCGCTGGCGGGCCCGAGGCGGTGGAACAGGGCCAAGCTCGACAGCTACGAGTGCGGCATCGAGCCGACCAGGCAAGCGCAGCGGATGCGGTTCCCCGTCAAGTACTACCTGACGGCGATGCTCTTCATCATCTTCGACATCGAGATCATCTTCCTGTATCCGTGGGCCGTCTACTTCGACAAGCTCGGGCTGTTCGGCCTGGTGGAGATGGTTACGTTCATCGTCACGGTGCTGATCGCTTACGCCTACGTATGGCGCCGCGGCGGCCTGGAGTGGGACTAGCCGATGGGACTTGAGGACAAGCTGCCGAGCGGCCTGCTGCTGACGACCGTCGAGAAGCTGGCCGGGTACGCACGCAAGAGCTCGGTGTGGCCGGCCACCTTCGGGCTGGCCTGCTGCGCCATGGAGCTCATGCAGGTGGGCAGCCCGCGGCACGACATGGCCAGGTTCGGCATGGAGAAGACCGGCGCGACTCCGCGGCAGGCCGATCTCATGGTCGTGGCCGGCCGGGTCAGCCAGAAGATGGCCCCGGTGCTGCGGCAGATCTACGACCAGATGCCGGACCCCAAGTGGGTGATCTCGATGGGCGTCTGCGCTTCCAGCGGCGGCATGTTCAACAACTACGCGATCGTGCAGGGTGTCGACCACATCGTGCCGGTCGACATCTACCTGCCCGGCTGCCCGCCACGGCCGGAGATGCTGCTGGACGCGATCGTGAAGCTGCA
>JASHQA010000415.1 GCA_030037785.1 Streptosporangiaceae bacterium | reverse complement strand
CGGCCGGCGCGGTGCGCCGCCCGGCGGGACGCGACGCAGCGCTTGGGCGGCGACTGCGGCGGCGGACCCGAACGTGACGGCGCCGGGCACAGCCGCGACGATCCGGTCCGCGGCCAGTTCGTACTCCGTGCAGCCGAGAACGACGGCCTCGCAGCCAGCCGGGGTCTGCGCCGCGGCAGCCAGCACGGCTCCCGCCGTGGCGGCCTCGTTCCCGCTGTCGACCGCGTCCGCGAGGCCGGGACAGGCGACGGGGGTCACCAGCGCGGACCCGCCGAACTCCGCGATCAGCCTGCGCTGGTAGGTACTGGCCGTGGTGGCGACGGTGGCCCAGATCGCCACCAGCCGGTGCGCCGCGGCGGCGGGCTTGATCGCCGGAACGGTGCCGATGACCGGGATATCCGGCTCGAACTCGGCTCGCATCGGCTCCAGCGCGTGCACCGACCCGGTGTTGCAGGCCATGACGAGCACGTCGGGCTCGTACCGGGCTGCGGCGCGGGCGCAGAGCAGGGCCCGGCCGGCGATGTCGTCGGGCGACCGGGGACCCCACGGCATCCCATCCGGGTCCGTCGCCAGCACAAGATCGGCATCCGGCCGCATCCGGTGCAACGCCGCGGCGGCAGCCAGCAGCCCTAGCCCGGAATTGACCAGCGCGATCCGCACCAGGCAACTCTAGGCGGCAACACTGGGAAGCTATGACTACTGGTGTCGACATCCTGCGCGCCGCCTACGCCCGCTCCAGTGACCGGCTGGGCCGCGTCCTGGCCGGGGTCACCGCCGAAGAGTTCTTCTGGGAACCGGTCGCCGGCTGCTGGACCGTGCATCCGCGGTCGGAAGACCGCGGGGTCAGCGTGGACGGCAGCGGCGAGTGGGTCATCGACTACGATCCGGCCGAGCCGCAGCCGCCGCCGTTCACGACGATCGCCTGGCGCACCGTCCACATCGCCGCGGTGAACTACCTCTACTGGGACTATGCGTTCGGCACGGCGTCGCTGTCCTTCGACCTGGAAATGCCCGGCGACGTGGCGGAGGCGACGGACTGGCTGTTCGCCAGCCACCAGCCGGTCCTGGATGTCATGACCGGGCTGGCCGAGGCCGACCTGGACGCGATCGTGCCGACGAACTGGGGAGAGCGCTGGCCGGTACACCGGGTACTCGCGACCCTCGTCAACGAGCAGGTGCACCACGGGGCGGAGATCAGCATGCTGCGCGACCTCTACCGGTGCCGGGGATCCCTGCGGGACTTCGCTGGCGGCGGCTAGCGCTGGCGCCAGCGTTTGCCGGCCAGGCCGGAGGGCATGTACCGCGCCGGGGCCACGATGGGCTCCGCCCAGCACGGATTTCGCAGTTCGGGGGCAGGCAGTGGCCGCCAGCTACGGGGTGCACTCGGAGGTCGGCAGGCTGCGGCAGGTGATCGTGCACCGGCCGGAGCTCAGCCTGAAACGCCTCACTCCCGGCAACAAGGACGAGCTGCTCTACGACGACGTGCTGTGGGTCGACCAGGCGCAGCGCGAGCACGACGCGTTCGTCGCGCTGCTGCGCGACCGCGGGATCGAGGTCTTCTATCACCAGGAGTTGCTGGCCCAGGCGCTGAACACCAGCCCCAAGGCTCGTCAGCACGCGGTCGAGCGCACGGTCAATCACCTGTCTGTCGGCCCCGCGCTGGTCGACGCCGTCCGCGCTGAGCTCGCGGCGTGGGACGGGGAGCGGCTGGCCACGCACCTGATCGGCGGCCTCAAGCGCACCGAGTTCTTCGACGGGTACGGCGGCGCGCGGTTCGAGTCGCGGTCACTGGTTGCCGCCGAGGCCGATCCGCTGGCCTACATCCTGCCGCCGCTGCCCAACAGCCTCTACCAGCGCGACCCGTCCGCGTGGCTGTACGGCGGCGTGTCACTCAACCCGCTGTTCTTCCACGCCCGGCGGCTGGAGACCATCAACTCAAGCCTGGTCTACCGCTTCCACCCGATGTTCGCCGACGCCGGCTTCGAGTACTGGTATCCGCCGCTCGGCGACGACGGCGGCTTCGACGAAGAGGACTTCGGCCGCGCGTCGCTGGAAGGCGGCGACATGATGCCGATCGGCAACCATACGGTGCTGATCGGCATCAGCGAGCGGTCGACGAGCAGGATGATCGAGCACGTCGCGCTCGCGCTGTTTACCGCCAGGCAGGCGGACCGGGTGATCGCCGTGACGATCCCGCCGAACCGCACGTACATGCACCTGGACACGGTCTTCACGCTCGTGGACGTCGACAAGGCAACCGGCTACCTGCCGGTGGTCGACGTCGCGCCCGCCATCTCGCTGCGGCCGGGCGACCAGCGCGGCACGCTCGACGTGCGCCGCGAGGCGAGCTTCATCGGCGCCGTCGAGAGCGCGCTGGAGATCCGCGCGCTGGACCTGATCCCTACCGGCGGCGACGACTACCAGCAGGCCCGCGAGCAGTGGGACAGCGGCAGCAACTTTGTTGCCCTGGAACCGGGCGTCGTCGTCGGCTACCGCAAGAACGAGTTCACCAACCGCAAGCTGCGCGACCACGGCGTCGAGGTCATCGAGATCGACGGCTTCGAGCTCGGCAAGGGCCGCGGCGGAGCGCACTGCATGACGTGCCCCATCAGCCGCGACGAACTGTGACCAGGCCGCCGCCGCACGTCACGGTGAGGCGGCGAGGGCCGGCAGCCCGTCGATGCTCACGGCGTTCTTCTCGGCGCGGTAAGCCGCCAGTTCGGCGGCGGTCTTCTTCGCCGCCCACCGGTCCAGCACGTCGCGCTCGGCTGCCAGCGACATCTCCGGCACCGCGTAGCCGCACGAGTCGGCGATCCGCTGCAGGTCGACCACGATGATCGCGCGCTGATTCGTCAGCTGCGTCGCGGGGCCGGCGGTGCGCGGGAAGTGGCCAGCGAGCTCGGCCCACCGCGCGCTGCCCGGCAGCACGACCTGGCCGCGGCCGGACAACCGCAGCACCTTGGTCTCCTTCGAGAACGAGCAGAACATGATCGTGATCCGGCCGTTCTGCCGCAGGTGCGCGATCGTCTCGGCGCCGCTGCCGGTCAGGTCCAGGTAGGCGACCGTGCGCGGCCCGAGCACGGCGAACGTGTCGCGGTAACCCTTCGGGGAGACGTTGACCTGCCCGCCGGCGCCGTCGTCGGTCAGGCTGGGCGCGGTGGCCACGAAGAAAACGGGCTGCCTGGCGATAAACTTCCTGAGCCGTTCGTCGAGTTCGGCGTACCGCGTGCCCACAGTGCCTCCTAGGAGAATTGTGCGGCTGACCAGGCTGGGAGGTCCCGTGACTGACGTGGCGACGACCCGCACCCCCGGCTCGCCGGCACGGCAGCACGCGGCAGCGGTCGAGGCGATACGACGAGCCTATGCGGCGATCCCGGCCGGACAGCCGGTCCGGCTGGCGAAGAACACGTCGAACCTGTTCCGGTTCCGGGCCGACTCGGCCGGTCACCTGCTCGACGCCACGGCGTTCTCTCGCGTCATCGGCATCGACCCGCAGGCCAGGACCGCGCGCGTGGGCGGCATGACGACGTATGAGGATCTGGTCGCCGCCACGCTGCGCTACGGGCTCATGCCGCTCGTCGTGCCCGAGCTGAAGACCATCACGCTCGGCGGCGCGGTATCCGGCCTCGGCGTCGAGTCGACGTCACTGCGCCATGGGCTGCCGCACGAGTCGGTCATCGCGCTGGAGATCCTCACCGGCGACGGCCGGGTCGTGACCGCGACGGAAGACAACGAGCACGCGGCGCTCTATCGCGGGTTCCCGAACTCCTACGGCACGCTCGGCTACACCCTCTCGCTCACCATCGAACTGCAGCCGGTGCAGCCGTACGTGCACCTGCGCCACTTCGCCTTCGCCGACGCCGACGAGTGCTTCGCCGCGGTCGCGCAGATCTCCTCCGACGGCAGCTACCGCGGGCACCGCGCCGACTTCGTCGACGGCACCGCGTTCGGCCCGGCCGAGATGTACCTGACGGTCGGCTCGTTCAGCGACGTCGCGCCGTGGCGGAGCGACTACACCAGGGCGCGGATCTACTACCAGTCGATCCGCGGCCCGAAGGAGGACTTCCTCACCATCGCCGACTACCTGTGGCGCTGGGACACCGACTGGTTCTGGTGCTCGCGGGCGTTCGGCGTGCAGCACCGGGCCGTGCGCGCGTGCTGGCCCCGCCGGTACCGCCGCTCCGACGTCTACCGCAAGCTGGTCGCGCTCGACCGCAAGCACGGCGTCAGCAGCCAGATCGGCGCACGCCTGGGCAGGCCGGACCGGGAGATGGTCGTGCAGGACGTCGAAATACCGGTGGAGCAATCGGCGTCGTTCCTCCGATATTTCCTGGCTGATGTGGGAATGACCCCGGTGTGGATGTGCCCGCTTCGGCTCCGGGGCGACGCGAGCTGGCCGTTGTACCCGATGCGGCCCGGTCAGGTGTATGTGAACTTCGGCTTCTGGGGCACCGTCGCGCTGCCGCCCGGTGCCTCCGAGGGTCACTACAACCGGCGGATCGAGGGCAAGGTGGCCGAGCTAGGCGGGCACAAGGGCCTGTACTCGACCGCGTTCTACTCCCGCGAGGAGTTCTGGGCGCGCTACAACGGCGAGCAGTACGCGCAGCTCAAGAACTCCTACGACGGGCAGGGTCGGCTCGCCGACCTGTACGACAAGTGCGTGCGCGGCGTCTGACCGCGGCAGGCGAAAGGAACCCCAGATGGCGCTGGCGCAGGTATTCGAGCGGATAGCGGGCCCGGATGCGCCGGTGGCGTTCCGGGCGTACGACGGCAGCCGGACCGGCGCCCCCGACTCGCCCGTCACGATCACGGTCAAGTCGCCGGTCGCGGTGTCGTACCTGGCCCAGGCGCCTGGCGCGCTCGGCCTGGCGCGCGCCTACGTCTCCGGCCAGCTCGACGTGGACGGCGACATGTACACCGCCCTGTCCCGGCTGACGCAGGTCCAGCGCGTCGAGATGGGTCTGGGTGAGAAGCTCGGCCTGCTGCGCACGCTCGGCGGGCCGAGCCTGCTGTGGCCTCGCGTCGCGCCGCCACCGCAGGAAGTCCGGGTGAACCGGCGGTGGCTGTCCGGGCGCCGGCACACGCGGGGCCGGGACGCGAGCGCCATCTCGCACCACTACGACGTGTCCAACACGTTCTACGAGTGGGTACTCGGCCCGTCCATGGCCTACACGTGCGCGTGCTATCCCAGCGCGAACGCCACGCTCGAGCAGGCGCAGGCGACCAAGTTCGACCTCGTCGCGCGCAAGCTCGCGCTGAAGCCGGGAATGCGCCTGCTGGACGTCGGCTGTGGCTGGGGTGGAATGGTGCTGCACGCGGCGCGCGAGTACGGGGTGCGTTCGCTGGGCGTGACGTTGTCGCGGGAGCAGGCGTCGTGGGCCCAGGCCGCCATAAAGGAACGGGGTTTGTCTGACCTCGCGGAAGTTCGTCACCTCGACTATCGGGACGTGCCCGAGACCGACTTCGACGCGGTCAGCTCGATCGGGCTGTCAGAGCACATCGGCAAGGCGCAGTTGCCCGGCTACTTCGCGTTCCTGCACGGCAAGCTCGTGCCGGGCGGCAGGCTGCTCAATCACTGCATCACCCGGCCGGACAACACCGGCCCGACGCACGTGTCCGCCGGCTTCATCTACCGCTATGTGTTCCCCGACGGTGAGCTCGAGGGACCGGGTTACCTCATGTCGCTCATGCACGACGCCGGGTTCGAGGTCCGGCACGAGGAGAACCTGCGCGAGCACTACGCGATGACGCTCGCGGACTGGTGCGCGAACCTCGACGCGCGCTGGGACGAGGCGGTCGCCGAGGTGGGCGAGGGCACCGCGCGGGTCTGGCGGCTGTACATGGCCGGCTCCCGGCTCGGCTTCGAGCAGAACGTCGTGCAGCTACACCAGATGCTCGGCGTCAAGCTCACCGCGGCCGGATCGGCCGGAATGCCGCTGCGGCCCGACTGGGAGCCGGCCCGGCCGTTTCCGGTCAGCTACCCCGAGGCCGGATAGCTACCGGGGCAGAATAGCGGGGTGAACTCCGCGAGCAGCCCCGGTCGCCGGCGGGACATCGTCCTGCTCGGCTCGACGGGCTCCATCGGCACGCAGGCGAGCGACATAGTCGCCCGCAACCCGGACCGGTTCCGGGTGACGGCGATCGCCGCCGGGGGCGGCAACCCGGGGCTGCTGGCCCGGCAGGCGATCGACCTCGGCGCCGATGCCGTCGCGGTGGCCAGCCCGGCGGCGCTGCCGGACCTGCGCGCGGCGCTGGCCGCCGTGGGCTCCGCCGATGGGGCCAGGCGGAAGCTGCCCGAGCTGACCGCTGGTGCCGACGCCGTGGCCGCGCTGGCCGCGAGGCCCTGTGACGTGGTACTGAACGCGGTCACCGGCGCCGTCGGCCTCGCCGCGACGCTGGCCGCGATCGAGGCAGGCCGGGTGCTGGCGCTGGCGAACAAGGAGTCGCTGATCATGGGCGGGCCGCTGGTGGCTGGCCGTGCCGCGCCGGGTCAGATCGTCCCGGTCGACTCCGAGCACTCGGCGATCGCCCAGTGCCTGCGCGGCGGCCGCGCCGCCGAGGTCAGCAAGCTGGTCATCACCGCCAGCGGCGGTCCGTTCCTGCACCGGAGCCGGGCTGACCTGGCCGACGTGACGCCGGAGCAGGCGCTCGCGCACCCGACCTGGAACATGGGCCCGGTGATCACGGTCAACAGCGCGACGCTGGTCAACAAGGGACTCGAGCTGATCGAGGCGCACTTGCTGTTCGGGGTCGGATTCGACCGGATCGACGTCGTCGTGCACCGTCAGTCCGTGATCCACTCGATGGTCGAGTTCACCGACGGATCCACGCTCGCCCAGGCCAGCCCGCCGGACATGCGGATTCCGATCGCGCTGGCCCTCGGCTGGCCCGACCGGGTGCCGGCCGCGGCGGCGCCGGTCGACTGGACCACGGCTCACACCTGGACGTTCGAGCCGCTCGACGAGGAGGCGTTTCCGGCGGTAGGGCTGGCCAGGCAGGTCGGCGCTGCCGGGGGCACCGCTCCGGCGGTCTACAACGCCGCAAACGAGGTGTGCGTGGCGGCTTTCCTGGCTGGGCAGATCCCGTTTGCCGGAATCGTCGACACGGTCGCCCAGGTAGTCTCGGAACAGCAGGACCCGGCCGGACGCACCGTCGAACTGGCGGATGTGCTGGCAGCGGATAGCTGGGCCAGGGATCGGGCACGAGAGCTGACGGGGAAGCAGTGACCAGGTACCGCGATGGAGGAGCCGCTTGATGGGTCCGTCCGGCCCGGCCGATCCGTCCGGCGCTCAGCCAACCGGATATAACGGTCACAGTCAGCGGCCGCCGGGACCCTTCAGGGTGCTGGCGCAGGCGCGAGCAGCCATCCTGATAGCCGCCATCGTGGTGGCGTTCGTCGTGCTCAACCACAACCGGCCCGCGTTCTTGCTCGGCATCCTGATCTTCATCGCTGCCCTGCTTGTCTCCGTCATGCTGCACGAGCTTGGGCACTTCCTGACCGCCAAGAAGTTCCGGATGCGGGTGACCCAGTTTTTCGTCGGCTTCGGCACCACGCTGTGGTCCACGTTCCGGGGGGAGACGGAGTACGGGGTCAAGGCGCTGTGGGTCGGCGGCTTCGTGCGGATCAGCGGCATGACCTCGATGGAGGACGTCGACGTCGCCGACGAGCCGCGTTCGTTTCGGGCCAAGCCGGGCTGGCAGCGGATCATCGTGCTCGCCGCCGGCTCTGTCATGCACTTCGTGCTCGCGATGGTGCTGCTGTTCGTCCTGGCCTTCGCCATCGGGCAGGCCGCGTACTCGAACACCAGCCTGGTCGCCTCCATCATTCCCTGTGTGCCGCTGAACGCTCAGGCGCTCAGCAGCGATACCAACCTGTGCTCGGGCCGCAACCTGGGCAAGTCACCGGCCGAGCTGGCCGGCCTGAAGGCCGGCGACCGGATTGTGGCGGTGGCCGGTCGGCCGGTCGGCAGCTGGAGTCAGCTGCAGACGGTGCTCTCGTCCGAGCCGGTGGGCAAGCCCATCCCCGTCGACGTCCGGCGCGACGGGCGGCGGATCGGGCTGACCGTCGAGCTCGCGAAGGTCCCCGGCCGGGCGGTGCCCTTCCTCGGGATCGACCGGTCCGTCGCGTACCAGCGCAGTGGCTTCTTCGGCTCCTGGGGCTTCGCCGGGGACCAGTTCGCGTCCACCATCACCTCCTCGGCCTCGGCCATCGGCAGGCTGCCGTCGGCGCTGCCCGACCTGTTCAGCCAGAACCGGAGCCACACCGCGGCCGGCCAGGTGAGCAGCCTTGTCGGGGTCGGCGAGGTCACCGGCGACGTGGTCCAGGCGGCCCTGCCCTGGCAGGCCAAGGTGTTCGTGGTGCTGTACCTGGTCGCGTCGCTCAACATCTTCTTCGGTGCGTTTAACCTGCTGCCGTTGCTGCCGCTCGACGGCGGCCACCTGGCCGTGGTCATCTTCGAGCGACTGCGGGCATGGTTCAACCGGCTGCGCGGCCGCCCGGATCCTGGTCTGGTCGACATGCAGCGCTTGGTGCCGGTTAGCCTGCTGGTGTTCGTAGTGCTCGTGGGCCTGAGCACGCTGGTGATAGCTGCCGATATCTTCAATCCTGTCCACCTTCAGGTATAAGGGCGAGATCACACGATGACAGTTGACCTGGGCCTTCCCCAGCTCCCACCGCAGCCGCTCGCGGCTCGGCGCCAGTCCCGGCAGATCATGGTCGGCAAGGGCAGCAAGGCCGTCCCCGTGGGCGGGGGCGCGCCGGTGTCGGTGCAGTCGATGACGACCACGCTGACCGCCGACGTCAACGCCACCCTGCAGCAGATTGCCGAGCTCACGGCCGCAGGCTGCCAGATTGTCCGGGTCGCCGTGCCGTCGCAGGACGACGCCGACGCGCTGCCCGCCATCGCCGGCAAGTCGCAGATCCCGGTGATCGCCGACATCCACTTCCAGCCGAAGTACGTGTTCGCCGCGATCGACGCTGGCTGCGCCGCGGTGCGCGTCAACCCCGGCAACATCAAGGCCTTCGACGACAAGGTCGCCGAGATCGCCAGGGCCGCGTCGGATGCCAGGGTGCCGATCCGGATCGGCGTGAACGCCGGATCGCTGGACAAGCGACTGCTCGCCAAGCACGGCAAGGCCACGGCGGAGGCGCTGGTCGAGTCGGCGCTCTGGGAGTGCTCGCTGTTCGAGGAGCACGGGTTCACCGATATCAAGATCTCCGTCAAGCACCACGATCCGGTGGTCATGATCAACGCTTACCGGCAGCTGGCCGAGCGCTGTGACTACCCGCTGCACCTGGGCGTGACCGAGGCGGGACCGGCCTTCCAGGGCACGGTCAAGTCGGCGGTGGCGTTCGGCGCGCTGCTCGCTGAGGGCATCGGCGACACCATCCGCGTCTCGCTGTCGGCACCGCCGGTCGAGGAGGTCAAGGTCGGCATCGCCATCCTCGAGTCGCTCGGGCTGCGCGAGCGCCGGCTGGAGATCGTGTCGTGCCCGTCCTGCGGCCGGGCCCAGGTGGACGTGTACACGCTCGCCGACCAGGTGACCGCCGCGCTGGACGGACTGGACGTGCCGCTGCGGGTGGCCGTGATGGGCTGCGTGGTGAACGGGCCGGGTGAGGCTCGGGAAGCCGACCTCGGCGTGGCGTCAGGGAACGGCAAGGGCCAGATCTTCGTGCGCGGCGAGGTCGTCAAGACGGTGCCGGAGTCGCAGATCGTGGAGACGCTGATCGACGAGGCGATGAAGCTCGCCGAGGCGCAGCAGGCTGAACCCGCCCAGTAGGGCGCCGCTCCACTGGCAGCTGGGGTACGTACCGCCGGGTGGCGGCGCGCCGCGGACCGGGTGGCCGGCATCCGCGCGGAGTTGCCTCCACCTCGGGGCTTAGCTGACGCCGCGAAGCCGTTACGCTAAAGGTGTGCTGCGCACCAGGCCGTGGCGCTCGGCGTCGCTCCGGTTGCTTACTGATCACGATCGCGACGAGGTTATGGCCCTCTGCGACCGGGATCCGATCGCCAATGTCTTTGTCGGCTCGCGGGTGCGCGCGTCCAGCCTCGATCCGTCGCGGCTCGGCGGGCAGCTGTGGGGCTATCCCGATGGCGGCGAGCTCAGCGCCGTCTGTTACTCGGGCGCGAACCTGGTGCCGGTCGAAGCTGGCCCGGGCGCCGTCGAGGCGTTCGCCGCGAAGGCGCGGATGCAGGGTCGGCGCTGCTCGTCGATCGTGGGCCCGGCGGCGGCCGTCGCGCAGCTGTGGTCGCTGCTCGCGCCGTCGTGGGGCGCGCCGCGGGACGTCCGGTCGGCCCAGCCCGTCATGGCGATCTCCGGCCCATCGCCGGTGGCGCCCGACCCGCTGGTGCGCGCCGTCCGGCCGAGCGAGCTCGACGTCGTGCTGCCATCGTGCATAGCGATGTTCACCGAGGAGGTCGGCGTCTCGCCCATCGGGGCCGACGGTGGCGCCGCGTACCGCGCGCGGATGGCCGACCTCATCGCCGCCGGCCGGTCGTTCGCGCGAATCGAGCCCGACGGCCGGGTGCTGTTCAAGGCCGAGATCGGCGCCGTCACGCCGCTGGCGTGCCAGGTCCAGGGGGTCTGGGTGCCACCGGAAGCGCGCAGCCGCGGACACGCCATCCGGGGCATGGCGGCCGTTGTCGGCGCAGGGCTCACGCTGTCGCCGGTGGTCAGCCTGTACGTGAACGACTACAACCTCCCGGCGAGAGCGGCGTACCGGCACGCCGGGTTCGCCGATGTGGGCGCGTTCATGTCGGTGCTGTTCTGACCCCCACGGGGGCTGTGTCCCCTGGGTCCCGGCTGGCCAGCCCAGCATTAATGACTTGCCGCGCCTGGGCCGGTCGGGTAACGTCTCTGGCCCTTTGCGCGCCCGAAATCCGACTGCGAGGTGATGAGTCATGCCGTCGGCAGAAACAGCCACGGCGGCGGAGAACACTGACGTACTAGCGGCCGAGCGCGATCATCTGCGCCGGTCGCGCGCGTTCCTCCGGCTGATGCGCGAGAACGTGCTCTCGCTGCGCGCCATGGGCGGCGACCCGGTGTCGGAGGAGTACCTCAAGGCGACGCTCTACCACCGCGCGGAATCGCTGCGCGACATGCCGGATACCCCACTGTTCTTCGGGCGGCTTGACTACCGCGAGGCAGGCCGGTACCAGGGTCCGGCCACCGGCGGAGCTGGCGTCGACGGAGCTGGCGTCGACGGAGCTGCGGACGGCGGGGCGGCCAGGTCGTACTTCCACATCGGCAGGCGGCACGTGCACGATCCGCACGGCACCCCGGTCGTGATCGACTGGCGCGCGCCGGTGTCGCGACCGTTCTACCGGGCCAGCCAGTCCGATCCGATGGGGCTGGACCGGCGGCGACGATTCGGCTTTTCCGGCGGCGAGCTGACCGCGTTCGAGGACGAGTGGTTCGGTCCTGGCCAGGTGTCCGCCCCCAGCCGGATTCTTCTCGAGGAGATCGAGCGGCCGCGGACCGGGCCCATGCGGGACATCGTCGCGACGATCCAGCCAGAGCAGGACGACATCGTGCGGGCGAGCGTGGACCACACCGTGTGCGTGCAGGGCGCGCCAGGTACCGGCAAGACGGCGGTCGGCCTGCACCGGGTGGCGTACCTGCTGTACGCACACCCGCAGCGGCTGAACCGGGGCGGCGTGATCGTAGTCGGCCCGAACAGGGCCTTTCTCGCCTACATCGAGCGGGTGCTGCCGGCGCTGGGAGAGCTCGACGTGACCCAGCTGTCGGTGACCGACCTCACCGCGGCGGTACCGGTACGCGGAACCGATTCCGAGTTCGCCGCGCGAGTCAAGGGCGATGCCCGGATGGCGACGGTGCTCCGAACCGCTCTGTGGGCGCAGCTGGAGCCGCCCGCGGAGGCGATCATCCTGGTCAGGGGGTCTAGGCGGTGGCGGGTGCCCGCGGCCGAGATCGCCGACCTCGTCGCCGAGTTGCGCGACCGTGGCGTCCGGTACGGGACGGGCCGCGAGATGCTCGCGCACCGGATCGCACACGTGATTCTCACCAGGATGGAGGCGTCGGGCGAGACGTGTGACGACCGCACGCACGAGTCCGTGCGGCGCAGCCGGACCGTGCAGCAGGCCGTCGCGCAGGTGTGGCCGAAGGCGGACCCGGTCCGCCTGCTGTTCGGGCTGCTGTCGGATCCAGCGCTGCGCGGCCGGGCCGCAGACGGCGTCCTCGAGCCCGCCGAGCAGGCGGCGATCGGCTGGGCGAGCCCGCCGCGCGGGCCCGGCTCGGCCCGGTGGAGCGCTGCCGACGCGGTGCTGATCGACGAGGCCGCAGACCTGATCGAACGGACGCCGAGCCTCGCCCACATCGTCGTCGACGAGGCGCAGGACCTGTCGCCGATGCAGTGCCGGGCGATCGGCAGGCGCTGCGCAACCGGCTCGGCGACCGTGCTCGGGGACATCGCGCAGGGCACCACGCCGTGGGCCGCGACCAGCTGGCAGCAGCTGCTCGACCATCTCGGCAAGTCCGAGGCAGAACTGTGCGTGCTCGACACCGGCTACCGGGTGCCGCGGCAGATACTGGACTTCGCCTCGCGGCTGCTGCCGCACATCGCTCCGGACCTGATGCCGGCGTCGTCTGTGCGCCAGGACGCCGACGCGCTGCTGCTGCGCCGGGTCGAGCCCGCGGGCCTGCCCGGCGCGCTGGCCACGGCGTGCGCCGACGCGCTGCACGAGCCGGGGTCGACGGCCGTCATCGCTGCCGACGAGCAAGTTCCGGCCATCACCGAGATGCTGGCGCGCGGGGGTGTGGCACACGCGGTGCTGACCGGCGCCGCAGCGCCTGATGTCATCACGGTCGTGCCGGTGACGCTCGCCAAGGGTCTGGAGTTCGACCAGGTCATCGTCATCGAGCCCGCTCGCATCGCGGCTGGGCAGGCGCGCGGGCTGCACCGGCTGTATGTCGCGCTGACGCGCGCCGTCTCCCAGCTCACGGTGCTGCACGCCGAGCCACTGCCCGCAGAGCTGGCCGACTGACGGGCCGAAGCCCTGCTGGCTGGGTTAGAGCTCCTTCAGGGCCGAGGTTATGAGCGCGACCGAGTCGTCGAACGACAGCGCTGTGGCCTGCAGGTGGTGGAAGAACAGGTTGTAGCGGTCGACCTCGGCCATGTCCTCGATCCACAGGCAGCCCGTCGCGTATCCCATGCACACGACGTCCGGATCGCCAGGGTCGGGAAAGCCCAGGATCACGAACGGCAGGTCCATGGCGATGTACGCGCCACGCGTGAACGGGATCACCTGGAGAAAGACGTTCGGGCTCGAGCTGACCTCGCACAGGTACTCGAGCTGCTGGCGCATGACCTCCGGTCCGCCGACCTGACGGCGCAGCGCGGACTCGTCGATCACAACCCACACCCGGGCCGGATTAGCGCGGCCCAGCCGCCGGCGCTCCAGCTGCAGTGCGAACTGCCGGTCGTCGGTGGCGAACTGGCCGCCGACCTGGCCAGCGGCGTTGATCGCGCGCGCGTAGTCCTCGGTCTGCAGCAGGTTCGGGAGGCGGGTGGCCTTGTAGAGCCGGATCTGCGAGGCCGCGCTCTCCAGGCCCAGGTAGGTCGCGAAGTGCGGGTGCACGGTGTCGCCGAAGGCGTGCCACCAGCCCTTCTGCCGCGACTCCCTGGCGAGCTGAACCAGGCCTTCGCGCTGGTCTTCGGGTACTTGGTAGATCGCCAGCATGTCGCGGACGTCACGGGGCGACACCGAGACCCGGCCGGTCTCGACCCTGCTGACCTTCGACGCGGAACACTCAAGCTGCTCTGCTACTTCCTCGCAGGTCAGCTTCGCTGCCTCACGCAAGCGTCGGAGTTCGAGGGCAAGGCGACGCCGCCGGACGGTGGGACTTTGTGCGCTCGCCACTGCTGCCTCCCTCGGCGGTCTCAACTAGATCTTTACCGTGGGGTTCCACCACAGTCTGGCCGTAACGCCGTCGGCACGTCCACCAGAAGAGCAGATTTGCCGCTCTGCGATAGTCGAATTGCATGTTGCATCTTGGGCACAAGCGTAGCAGTCTTGACCCGTGTCATTACGCTATGCTTTTGCGCGGCTACCAGAGGTGACGGCATGACGGCGATCCAGGCTCCGCCGAGCACGACGTGGCAGGCGAATCTTGCCCGGCTCGAGGGCCTCGCGGTGGTGCTGGCCGGCGGCGGGCTGCGCGTGTCGGTCATCACGCCGCCCGGCCGGGTGCCGAGCCTGCACGTGGTGAACCCGGCTGCCGTGGTGCTCGCCGAGGACGTCTACGCCGGCCGCGGCCAGGACGGGCGGTGGTGGTTCTGGTGGTCGTGGGCCGAGCAGATTGCGGCTGACGAGGATCTCGAGGGTGCCGCGGCGATGATCCAGCGAGTGCTGGCCACCCGGGCCTAGCGCCGCAAGGCGCCGGCCGACATGCCGGGGAACGCCTCGGTCGAGCCGCGCCACGACTGCGCGCGCAAGGCGGCGGCCCGGACCTGCTGGGCGCCGTAGCTGCGCAGCCCGGCCGCTGGCAGCGCAACCACCACGAGGTAGGCCGCTGCCACCCGGTCTTCCATGGTTGCCGCGAGCCGCTGCGCGGTCGCGGCAGAGGTCACCGGGAACGGCAGCTCGTAGGCGACGGCCGCGGCAGCGGGCTGACCGCCGCGGGCGCTGATCATCTCTGTTAGCTGATCGCCGGCCTGCAGATGTGCCACCCAGTCGGCGTAGGCCGCCGCAGCGGCGGCCGACCCAGCCGGCAGGTGGGCGCCCACCACGCCATACCCGTAGGACGCCGCCTGCTCGGCGGTGAGCGCCTGCTGCAGTGCCGAGATCGCCGCGGCCGCCTTGCTGGTCAACTCGCGGCCGCCTGGGCCCGCTGGAGAAACGGGACGTGGGTTGCCTCAGACGCCGCGACGCTCGCGAATAGCTGGGCGAGCGGCGCCGGCAGCCCGTCGAGCTGGCCGAGCAGCCGCCTCGACGCGTCCTGCTCGGCCTGCTCGAGCGCCCCGAGCACGCCGGTGACGCCGGTGCCCGCGCTGATCGCCGGTGCTCGCGGCGCCGACGGCGTCGGCGCCCCGGTCGGCTCGATCAGCGCCGACCTGAGCTGACCCAGGTGCGCGGAGTGCTCGGCCTGGACGGCGCGAACGGCGGCCAGCAGACCGCCGGGGCTCGCCGACAGCCGGGTGGCTGCGGCCGCATACCTGGCCACCATCAGCTCTTCCGCGGTGATGGCGGCCCGCAGCACCCGGATGTCGCGTGGCGGTGGCGGCGGGGTGCCGAGCGCCTGCACCCCCTTGCACGCCGTGAGCAGGACCGGCAGGGCCGCGCTCGCGGCTGCGAGCACGACGCGGCGGCTCGGCCCGGCCAGGGCGCCGGGACGGGCGTCGCCGAGGCGCGTCTCGTCCCTCACCGCAGCATCCTCCGAATCCGCTGCGCGCGCACCGGTCCCGGTGGCAGAGCCCGGCGCCGCGTCTTGAGCATGTCACGCTAGCGGCCTGTTGGCCGCGTCCCGGCTAGGCTAGGTGACAGTGCCCTGAACAGCATCAACAGCATGGCTCGCGGGCGAGGAGGTCGTCATGCACGGTGGCTCGCGCCGCAGCTGGCGTTCAGGTCCTGCCGCTGCCAGCCAGGCCAAGGTTAGTGGGCCCGCCGCGGCGCCGCGCCCCGCCCCGGCTGGTCCCGCTCCCGACCCGCGTCGGCTTACCAGTCTGCTCGAGCCCGTCGTGCACGCGATGAACATGGACCTCGAGGGGATCCGGGTTACCACGGCGGGCCGACGGCGGGTGCTGCGCGTCATCGTCGATGCTGATGGCGGGGTGGGCCTGGACGACATCGCGCTCGCCAGCCGTGAGCTGTCCAGCAGGCTGGACGGCGCAGCCGAGATGGGTGACGCGCCGTACACGCTGGAGGTGTCGTCACCTGGTGTGGATCGGCCGCTGACGCTGCCACGGCACTGGCGCCGCAACGTCGGCAGGCTAGTGGTGACGTCGGCGTCCGAGAGCGACGAGGGCCAGCGGATCGAGGGCCGGATTACCAGCGCGAGCGAGTCCGGCGTGATCCTGGAGCGGGACGGCGTGCCGCGCGAGTACCGCTACGCCGACCTTGGCCCCGGCCGGGTCCAGGTCGAGTTCAGCCATCTCGAGGACGAGACGGGCGAGGAGGACATAGGTGGACATTGACCTGAGCGTCCTGAGAAGCCTGGAGGCAGAGAAGGACATCTCGCTCGACCTGGCGATCAAGGCTATCGAGGACGCACTGCTGGTGGCCTATCACAAGACCGACGGCGCGGCGGCGGTCGCCCGGGTTGAGGTAAACCGGCGCAGCGGTCACGTGACCGTCTGGGCTCGGCAGACCGGCTCGGACGGCGAGCCAGGCGCGGAGTATGACGACACGCCCGTGGGCTTCGGCCGGATCGCGGCGACCACGGCCAGGCAAGTGATCCTGCAGCGGCTCCGCGACGCGGAGGACGAGCTGACCTTCGGCGAGTACGCAGGCCGCGAGGGCGACGTGGTAGCCGGCGTGATCCAGCAGGGCAAGGATCCGCGGGCGGTGCTTGTCGATCTGGGCAAGCTGGAGGCCATCCTGCCCCCGACCGAGCAGGTACCCGGTGAGCGGTACGTGCACGGCGAGCGCATCCGCTGCTATGTCCTGCACGTTCGCAAGGGCTACCGGGGCCCGTCGGTCACGCTGTCGCGGACTCACCCCAACCTGGTCAAGAAGCTGTTCGCGCTTGAGGTACCCGAGATCGCCTCCGGCGCGGTGGAGATCGCCGCGATCGCGCGCGAGGCTGGTCACCGCAGCAAGATCGCGGTGGTCTCGCACCAGCAAGGTGTCAACGCCAAGGGAGCGTGCATCGGCCCGATGGGCAGCCGGGTCAGGAACGTGATGACCGAACTGCACGGAGAGAAGATCGACATCGTGGACTACTCGCCCGACCCGGCCGAGTTCGTCGCGCACGCGCTGTCGCCAGCCAGGGTGACGAAGGTGAACGTGGTCGATGCCCAGGCGCGGGTGGCTCAGGTGATCGTGCCCGACTACCAGCTTTCCCTGGCGATCGGCAAGGAGGGTCAGAACGCCCGGCTCGCCGCCCGGCTCACCGGCTGGCGGATTGACATCAGGCCAGACACCGCGGAGGTAGGCGCCGCCGCCGTGTCCGCGGCGCCCGACGACCAGGCCGGCGACGACTCCGGCCCGTCGGGCGACTCGGGCACCGCGGGCGAGTGGGGCAGCCGGGGCGAGTCGGGCACCGCGGCCGGTGCCTAGGGCGGCCGGGCCCTGTAAGCTGGACGGCGGACAGGCCGCACCGGTCCGCACCTGCATCGGCTGTGGTTCGCGTGCGGCTAAGTCCGAGCTGATCCGCGTGGTGGCGGCCGGGGACGAGATCGTTCCCGACGTTGCCTTCCGGCTGCCTGGCCGGGGTGCGTACCTGCATCCGAGCCTGGCATGCTTGGAACGAGCCCAGCGCCGCAAGGCGTTTGCGCGGGCCCTTCGCCTGTCGGCGCCGCTGCCGACGGGCAAGGTCGCGGACTACTTGACGGTGCCCACAGCCGGAGGCACCGGACGAAAGAAGGCTGACTTGCAATGAGCGCCCGATGAGCATGCGGCGATGAACAGCACAATCTGACGCCGGACGGAGCACGCCCTGCCCCGGTCGGCTGGCAGGCCCGGAGTCCCCGGGTCGAGTAGAGGGAGCGCAGTGGCGAAGGTCCGGGTTTACGAACTCGCGAAGGAGTTCGGCGTAGAGAGCAAGGCCGTGATGGCCAAGCTCCAAGAAATGGGTGAGTTTGTCCGATCCGCGTCCTCGACGATCGAGGCGCCGGTCGTCCGCAGACTCAAGGACGAGTTCGCGACGCAGGCGAAAGCGGCCGGGGACGGCGCTGCGGCAGCGGTCGCGACCGGTCGGCGCGCGGCAAACGGCCGGGCAGCCGCGGCGCCGGAGGCGCCTACCGGGGCAAGCCCCGGGGCCACAGCTGCCGGGACTGGCACGGCTCC
>JASHQA010000414.1 GCA_030037785.1 Streptosporangiaceae bacterium | reverse complement strand
CGGCACGTGGCGCACGGTGCGCGCCGCCGGCCGGGCGGTGGAACGCGCGGCCAGCGTCGCCGCGGACGACCCATTGACGAACGGCATGACGCTGAACGCGACACCCGCGAGGGTGGCCGGGACGAGCGCTGCTGCTGCGATCGGGGTGAGCTTCATGGGGGGTAAAACCCCGCGCGGGCGCCGCAGCCATCCAGCCGACCGGCGACTATGACCCTTGTCACGCTTCCGGCGGGCGGGAATACGAGCGATCTGTGGCCACGACCCTGACATTTCAGTGGCTCCCCTGCAAGGGAATCCGCACCGATCCGGGTCCGGGCCGACGGAATCAGTTGACACGCCCTGATGTACGTGGCAACCATGGAGCAGGGAGGCTGAAGCATGGCGCACACGCCAGCTGTTCCGCTGGCCCCGGTCGGCCGAGGTCGGGACCGAGTCGGCCGGGACGCCGAGCTGCGGGTCGTGCTCGATGAGCTGTCGAAGCGGATCATCGAGCAGCTCCAGCAGGACGGGCGCCGCTCATACGCCGCCATCGGGAAGGCAGTGGGGTTGTCCGAGGCTGCGGTCCGGCAGCGCGTCCAGCGCCTCGTCGACGTCGGCGCCATGCAGATTGTCGCCGTGACCGACCCGCTGACGCTCGGGTTCCTGCGTCAGACCATGGTCGGCGTGCGCTGCAGCGGCGACTTGGAGCGGGTCGCCGAGCACCTCGCGGGTATGGAGGAGATTGACTACGTCGTCATCACCGCGGGCTCCTTCGACCTGCTCGTCGAGGTGGTCTGCGAGAACGACGACCAGTTGCTGGAGATCCTCGGCCGGGTGCGATCGATCCCGAGTGTGACGGCAACAGAGACGTTCGTGTACCTCAAACTCTGCAAGCAGACCTACAGCTGGGGGACCAGATGAGCACGACCTACGGACCTGACGAGATCGCGGCCCTGCAGGAGAAGGCGAAGCGCCACCTGTGGCTGCACTTCACCAGGATGTCGTCCTACGCCGACGCCGATGTTCCCGTGATCGTCCGCGGCGAGGGCGCGTACGTCTACGACCAGCGCGGCAAGCGCTACCTGGACGGTCTGGCTGGCTTGTTCGTCAGCCAGATCGGCCACGGCCGGACGGAGGTTGCGGAGGCCGGCGCGCGCCAGGCCAGTCAGCTGGCCTACTTCCCGCTCTGGTCGTACGCGCACCCGCAGGCGGTAGCGCTGGCCGATCGGCTCGCCGCGCTGGCTCCGGGCGACCTCAACCGGGTCTTCTTCACCACCAGCGGCTCGGAGGCGGTTGAGTCAGCCTGGAAGCTAGCCAAGCAGTACTTCCGGACCGTGGGCGAGCCCGGCAGGTTCAAGGTGCTCAGCCGCTCCATCGCCTACCACGGCACGTCGATGGGCGCGCTAGCGATCACCGGCCTGCCTGGCATCAAGGAGCCGTTCGAGCCACTGCCGCCCGGCGGCGTGCGGGTGCCGAACACCAACTTCTACCGGGCACCGGAGTTCGTCGCGACCGACGTCACCGCGTTCGGCGTGTGGGCCGCCGACGAGATCGAGCGGGCGATCCTGCGCGAGGGTCCGGAGTCGGTTGCCGCGATTTTCCTCGAGCCATGCCAGAACTCAGGCGGCTGTTTCCCGCCGCCGCCCGGTTACTTCCAGCGGGTCCGCGAGATCTGTGATCGCTACGGCGTGCTGCTCGTGTCGGACGAGGTCATCTGCGCGTTCGGCCGGCTCGGGCACTACTTCGGCGCGGAGCGGTACGGCTACCAGCCTGACATCATCACCTTCGCCAAGGGCGTGACGTCCGGTTACGCACCCCTCGGCGGCATGCTGGTCGCCGACCGGCTGATGGAGCCGTTCGCCGCCGGATCGTCGACGTTCCTGCACGGCGTGACGTTCGCGGGGCATCCGGTGTCGTGCGCCGTCGCGATGGCCAACCTCGACGTGTTCGAGAAGGAGGACCTGCTCGGCAACGTCAGATCGCACGAGGGTGCGTTCCGCGCGACCCTCGAGAAGCTGGCTGACCTGCCCATCGTCGGCGACGTGCGCGGAGACGGCTACTTCTACGGCATCGAACTGGTCAAGGACAAGGCCACCAGGGAAACCTTCGACGACGACGAGTCCGAGCGGCTGCTGCGCGGCTTCTTGTCCCACGCGCTGTTCGACTCCGGCCTCGTCTGCCGGGCCGACGACCGCGGCGACCCGGTCATCCAGCTGTCCCCGCCGCTGATCTGCACGCAGGAGCACTTCGACGAGATGGAACAGATCCTGCGGCACGTGCTCACGGAGGCGTGGACCAGGCTCTAGCCCGGCGGCACGGAAGTTATGCAGTTGTAACCGCCTCGCAGCTAACCAGAGTGCCCTGGTGACGTGTCTTAGAGATGAGGGGTCGGGCGGTGCAGCAGGGGCGATCGCCCGGCTCGGGCCATACGGGAGGATCGATGCCGAGCGGTGCTGGCAGGTGGGCGGAACTGTCAAGCCAGAACGAGCGAGTCGTGCAGCCGGACGACTCGGAATGTAGCGTGCCGCGCCCAGCCACGGACCGTTCCGGCTGGGACGACCTGGCGAGCCAGCGCGAGCGCGTCGTCGATGCTGCCGATCCGCTGTTCCGCCGGGCCGAGGCCTACCACGGACCTGCGGGACTTCGGCTGGTGGCGGGCGCCGCGTAGCCTGCGAGCCGGCCGCCTGCTAGCGACGAAGCGTCGCTAGCAGGCTCTGCACGTGCTTGACGACCTGGTCCACAGGCACGCGCTCCTTCTCCTGACTGGCCCGGCCGACCACGTCGACCACGCCATCCGCGAGGTCCCTGCTGCCGACGCTGACCCGGACGGGGATCCCGGTCAGCTCGGCGTCCTTGAACTTGACGCCTGGCCGCTCGTCACGGTCGTCGATCACTACCTCGATGCCCGCGGCACGCAGCTCAGCGTAGATCGACTCCGCGGTGGTCACGACCGCGTGGTCTTTGGCCGACAGCGGCACCACGGTCACTTCGAAGGGCGCCACCTGGACCGGCCAGACCAGGCCAGCGTCGTCATGGTGCACCTCGGCGATCACCGCCATCGCGCGCTCCACGCCGATCCCGTAGCTGCCCATGATCGGGACGATCGCCGACCCGTCTGGGCCGAGGACGGTGACGCCGAGCGCGGTGGTGAACTTGCGTCCGAGCTTGAAGATGTGACCCACCTCGATGACGCGGGTGAGCTGCAGCGGTGTGCCACAGCGCGGGCACGGCTCGCCGGCTGTCACCGCACGCAGGTCCGCCCACGTGCCGATCTGGATGTCACGCGCCACGTCGACGCCGGTGAGGTGGACGTCGTCGGTATTCGCACCGGTAGCCATGTCCCGCCGGCCGCGGAGCGCGAAGTCCGCGATGACGGGCAGGTCGGTGACGCCGACGGCACCGAGGCTGCCGGGCAGCGCGCCGAGGGCGGCGCGGATCTCGTCCGGGCGGGCCGGGCGGATGTCACTGACCCCGATCGCGTCGATGAGCTTCTGATCCTGCAGCTGGTGGTCACCACGCAGCAGCACCAGCGTCAGCTGGCCGTTGATGACCTGCACCAGCGTCTTGATCTGCCGGCCGGCCGCGAGGCCGTAGTCGGTGGCCAGGTCCTCGATGGTGCGCACGCCGGGCGTGTCCAGCCGGGCCGGCGCGGCCGGGCCGCGCTGATCCTCGACGTCGGGCAGCGCCGAGGTCGCGCGTTCGAGGTTGGCGGCGTAGCCGCAGTTCGGGCACGTCGCGACGAGATCCTCCCCGGCCTGTGCCGGGCACACGAACTCCAGCGAGTCCTTGCCGCCCATCGTGCCGTTGGACGCCTCGGCTGCGAAGGCCGGGATGCCCAGCCGGGCGAAGATCCGCTCGTAAGCGGCGCGGTGCGCATCGAACGACTTGTCCAGCCCGGCGTCGTCCAGATCGAAGCTGTAGGAGTCCTTCATCGTGAACTCGCGGACGCGCAGCAGGCCGCTCTTCGGCCGGGCCTCGTCCCGGAACTTGGTCTGGAACTGGTACCAGAACTGAGGCAGCTCGCGGTAGGACGCGAGTTCAGCCGCCACGGTTGTGAAGATCTCCTCGTGCGTGAAGCCAAGCACCATGTCCGCGCCCTTGCGGTCCTTCAGCCGGAACATCACGTCAACCGTTCCGAGCCGGCCGCTCCGCTCCCATATCTCGGCCGGGTGCATGCACGGCAGCAGGAACTCCTGTCCGCCGATCGCGTTCATCTCCGCGCGGATGATGTCGATGATCTTCGCCCGCACGCGCATGCCCAGGGGCAGCATCGAGTAGTGGCCAGCCATCAGCTGGCGGATGAACCCCGCTCGCAGCAGCAGCCGGTGGCTCGCCACCTCGGCGTCTGCCGGGTCTTCGCGCAGGGTGGGAATGTGCAGCTGCGACCAGCGCATGGATCTATGGCCTCTTCGTCGTCCGGAGATCACACCGTCCCGATGCAGGCGGTGGACCGCAAGTCTAGGGCCACCGCCTGGCCCAGGCGATTTCGTTTCCCCCTGCCCACCACCTATCGGGGTGTTAGTGCCCTTTGCCGGGAATAGGCTGGTCGCTCGTTTGAGTGAGTAACCGAGCGGGCACAAAACGTTACATGCCGACGGACAGGTCAGCTCGCCGGATTCTCTCTGCAGCCATGGGGATCACGGCCATCTTCGACCTGACGGGCATGACCGTCTACCAGCGCATGCGGCCAGTCATGCCACCCAG
>JASHQA010000413.1 GCA_030037785.1 Streptosporangiaceae bacterium | reverse complement strand
GCCGAAGAGGTCGAGCAGGTGCTCGTCGAGCACCCCGGCGTGCGCGACGCGCTCGTCGTCGGGCTGCCCGACGAGCGCTTCGGGCATCGGGTCAGCGCGGTGGTGGCGCCGGTCAGCGACGGCGAGCTCACCGCCGAAGCGCTCCGCCAGTACGTGGCCGGCCGGCTGGCCGACTACAAGAAGCCGCGAACCGTGGTGTTCGTCGACAGCGTCCGGCGCAGCCCGTCGGGCAAGGCAGACCTGCGCTGGGCGCAAGCGGCTGCTGCGCGCGGAGCGCAGGACGCCGGCGGCGCGCAGGCACCGGGCGATACGGCCCGCGTTCCCCGGTAACCGGTTGTCGCGGGCGACGCGCGCTTTCCATAGTTCGTGTGATGAGCATACAATCCAACTGGGCGGTCGGCGGAGCGCGTTCCGCCAGGTAGAGCTGTTCGGCTGGATCGGGAGGAAGGGCTGGTTGACGTCGCAAGCGCATTGCGCGTCGAGCGTACGCCCGCGCCAGTGCGCGCACAGGTCCTGGACAATCTGCGGCAGGCAATTATCGAGCGGCAGTTCGCGCCCGGCCAGCGGCTGATCGAGCGCGAGCTCGTCGAGCTCACCGGCGTGTCGCGCACCAGCGTCCGTGAAGCGCTGCGCGAGCTCGCGGCGGAGGGCCTGGTCACCGCCGTCCCGAACAAGGGCACCGTGGTCGCGAGCGTCAGCGCGGAGGAAGCCAGGCAGCTCTACGAGGTCCGGTCGGCGCTGGAGGCGCTCGCGGGCCGGCTGTTCGTGCAGAACGCGAGCCAGGCCCAGCACGCGGCGCTGGTTCGGGCCCTGCAGCGGATCGAGAAGCTGGCGGCCAAGGGCGCGCCCGTGCTGGCGGCCAAGGACGCGTTCTACGACGTGCTGTTCGAAGGCGGTGGCAACGACGCGCTGCGCTCCGTCGTCGCCGGCTTGCACGCGCGGGTGAGCTTGCTGCGGTGGCTGTCGCTGTCGGTGCCGGGACGGCCCGTGGAGAGCATCGGGGAGCTGCGCGCGATCGTCGACGCCGTGCTCGCGAATGACGCCGACGCCGCCGCGCGGGCGTGCAGCCGGCACGTCGAGGCGGCCGGCCGGGTAGGCCTGCAGGCGCTCGCCGCTCAGGACGGTACGTAGCCGCGCTGCTGCGCCGGTCGGCTCGCGGTCCGTCGGCGACGGCCGGGGCGCTGCTGGCACCGCCCGGTTAACGTCTGGTTACCTGGTCCCGGCGAAGGCCCGCACAGGTAGGCATCGAGGCGACCAGATTGTATGATGATCAGACGCTTGTCGACCGTGCGGTTCTACTTGCGCGAATTGACGGGCACCGCGGAAGCGTGCGGCGCGGCGCCCTACCGGGTCCATCGAGGGGCTGAAGGGACAAGGCAATGGGCGATGGTCAGCCGGCGCGCATGGAGCGCGGCCTCGAATTACGCCGCGAGGTGCTCGGCGCCGGGCACGTGGACGCCGCGCTGGCGGCGGTAACCGAGTTCACCCGGCCGATCCAGGAATACGTCACGCAGGCCTGCTGGGGAGACGTGTGGAGCCGGCCCGGTCTGGACCGGCGCACCCGGAGCCTGGTCAACCTCGGCATGCTGACGGCGCTGAACCGGATGACCGAGTTCGGCGTGCACGTCCGCGGCGCCCGGCGCAACGGCTGTACCGAGGCAGAGATCCAGGAGGTCCTGCTGCAGACCGCGGCCTACTGCGGTGCGCCGGCCGCGCTGGAGGCGTTCCGGATCGCGGCGCGGGTCCTGGACGAGTTCCGCGCCGAGACGGCCGCGGCGCACGACGGCGCGTCGCCGGGGTGACCGGCCCCGTCAGCTAGCGGCTGTCGTGTCCGCCGGCAGCCCGCCCGACCGCAGGCCACGCCGCCCGAGCGCCCGGACGACGAGCAGGTATTTCAGGTGACTGGCCGGCCACTGCGTGATGTTCGCCCCGTGCTCGTCGTGGTAGTAGTTGGTGCAGCCGGAGTCCATGGCTGAGGCGTGCGCCGCGAGCTGCCGGTCGATCCACGCGACGTAACGGCGCTGGGCGGCGACGTCGGTGTCGACGTAGCGCCACCGGCCGCGCTCGAGACCTCGCACCGCCCGCGCTGCGAACTCTGCCTGCCGCTCGAGCTGGGCGATGATCGATCCGGCGCCGTTGGTGTTCGGCCCGTACAAGATGAAGAAGTTCGGGAAGCCCGCCACCGTGATGCCAAGGTAGGCGGCCGCCCTGGACCGCCACGCGTCGTGCAGCCTGACCCCGCCGATGCCGCGGACGTCGAGCGTCGCCAGGAAGCTGGTCGGCTGGAAGCCGGTGCTGAGCACGAGGACGTCGACCGCACGCTCGGCGCCGGTTTCGTCCACGACACCCGCCGGGGTGACCGCGGACACCGCGTGCGGGACCAGTTCCACGTTCTCCCGGTTGAGCGCCTCGTAGAAGCCGGACGCCAGGACGACGCGCTTGCAGCCCCACGGGTAGCCCGGCGTGACGTCCCGGCGCACGGCCTCGTCGGTGATGGCCGACCGGATGAATGCCAGGCAGTTCGCCCGGCGGCGGGTTTGCTGCGGGCTGCTCGCGTCGAAGGCCATGCCGCGCTGCATGGCCTTGTAGAACAGCCAGGCACGGTGCGCGCGCTGGGCGCCCGGCACGCTGCGGTAGACCCAGCGTTCCGCCGGGCTGAACGTCTTCACCAGCTTCGGCTCGATCCAGCCCGGTTCGCGCTGGAACACATAGAGCTGTGCCGCCCGTTCGGCCAGGGCCGGCACGAGCTGCGCCGCCGTCGACCCGGTACCCACCACGGCGACGCGCTGGCCGCGCACGTCGTGCTCGGACGGCCAGTGGGCGGTGTGGAACGCGGCGCCGCGAAAGCCGGCCAAGCCCGGCCAGTCCGGGATGCGCGGCACGCTGAGCAGGCCGACCGCGGAGATCACCGCGTCGAAGCGTTCGGTATGCTGGGTGTGCTGGGGGCGCTGGGTGCGCTGGGTGCGCTGGGTGCGCTGGGTGTGCTGGGGGCGTTCGGTCGGCGGGGCCTGCGCCGCGTCGGTCGGCGGGGCCTGCGCCGCGTCGCTGGACGCGGAGCGCAGCTCGTAGCACGCGTCCGCGTCGAGCCATCGGACGCCGGTGACCACGGTGTTCAGCCGAATCTGGGCCGCGAGCCCGAACCGGTCGACGACGTGGTGGGCGTACCGCAGCAACTCGGGCTGGCTGGCGTGGCTGGCGGGCCAGTCGTACTTGGCGAAGGAAAAGGAGTACGCGTGCGAGTGGACGTCGACCTCACACCCGGGATAGCGGTTGTGCCACCAGGTTCCGCCGATGCTCGCAGCTTGCTCGAAGATCACGAATTCGGCGGCCGTCCGCCGCCGGAGGTTGACCGCCGCCGCGATGCCGCCAAAGCCCGCGCCGATGATCGCGACCCGGAGCGGACGGCTGGCTGGCACGGTCATCCCCCGGTCAGCGGGCGACGTAGCCGCCGTCGACGCTGAGGATCGAGCCGGTGATCCCGCTGGCGGCTGGTGACGCCAGGAACACGATGGCCTCAGCGACCTCGGCTGGCGTCAGGATCCGGCCGATGGGGTGCTGGCTGATCGACGTCGCCCGGCTCGCCGCCGGGTCGGGGTCAGCGGTGGCGTCGCGCGCGTTCGCGACGAAATCGGTGTCAACCGCGCCCGGCGCGACCGCGTTGACCCGGATGCCGCGGTGCGCGTGCTCGACCGCGAGCTGGCGGGTGAGCTGCACGATCGCCCCCTTGGTCAGCGCGTACAGGGTCTGGCCGGGCAGGCCGACTAGCCCGGATATCGACGCCAGGTTGACGATCGATCCGCTCGTGCGCGCCAGCGCTGCGAGCGACTCGCGGGCGTGGACGAACGCACCGCGCACGTTCGTCGCCATCAGCACGTCGAAGTCCTCGTCGGTACACTGCTCGGTCGGCTTGCGCAGGAACAGCCCCGCGTTGTTGACGAGCAGATCCAGGCGGCCGAACCGGTCCTCGGCCAGCGCGACGGCCCGCCGCGCCGACTCGGACTGCGCGACGTCCGCCTGCAGCGGGACGACGTGCTCGTCGGTGCCAAGGTCGCGGACGGTTCCGGCGATGTCCTCGGCGATGATCGCGTAGCCGCGAGCGCGCAGCAGGCCGACGACGGCCCGGCCGATCCCGCCGGCGGCCCCGGTCACGATCGCGACCCGCTCTGCTGGCTCAGTCATCGCCTGGTGCCACCCCTTCCGTCCTGACCTTTCCGTCCGCCCCGGCCGTTCCGTCCGCCTCGTCCGCCGCGTCCGCCCCGGCCGCCGTGTCCGTTCCGTCCGCCGCGCCGCCGGCCGGCAGCACGCTGTCGTGCCCGGCCGCGAGGCTGATCTCCGCGACGTGCAGGCCGTCGGCGTACTCGCGCGACGGGAACCGCCGGAACAGCTCGCCGTCGTGGAACGGGATGACCCGCGCGCTGTCGCGGCCAACCCAGTCCAGCGCGTGGTCGATCGTGTCCAGCCAGATCCACTGGCTGCCCGTCGACGTGCCGATCGGCTCCAGCGCGCCGGTGCCCTGCAGGCCCTCGATGTTCTCGTACACGTACACGTTGTCGCCGGCGAACAGCCACCGGCCATCGGCGGCGTTCTCGACGAGCGCGAACTGGGAGCCTGCGGTGTGCGTGTCGAAGGCCGGCCGCAGTTCGATCCCCGCCGTCACCGGCAGGTAGCCGCTGGCATAGGTCACCCGCAGCTCGCGGTCGCGGTCGGTCAGCACGGCGGGCAGCGCCGCGTCGGTGGCCCGCAGCAGGAACTCGAACCGGCGCGGGCGGGCCAGCGCGTCGTGGTATCGCGTCAGCTCCCGCCGCTGCAGGTAGACCTGCGCGGTCGGGAAGTCAGCGACGCAGCCAGAGTGGTCGAGGTGGTTGTGCGTCAGCAGGATCGTGTCGACGTCCTCGGGACGGACGCCGACGCGGCTGAGCATCTCGACGGGCGAGGTCCAGTACGTGCTGCCGTACCGGGTGCTGAGCCGCTGGTGCACGGCGGGGTCGGCGAAGCCGGTGTCGACCAGCACGCAGTGCCCGGCGGAGCGCAGCAGGCCGAAGCAGTACGGCATCCGGCGGGTCCCCTGGTGGGGCTGGGCCGCGAGCAGGTTGCTCACCGGGAACCGGTCGACGTAACCGTACTCAAGCACCCAGACCGAGTAGTCAGTCACCGCTTAGCCCTTCGCCTCTCGCGCTCGCGCGTCAGGTGTGCTCGTCCGGCGGCTGGATGTCGAACACAGCCAGCTGCGTCGCCAGCATGAGGTAGTAGCCGACGAGGGTCACCAGCTCGAATAGCCGCGGCACGGACAGCGTGCTGGCGAACTCGCCGTACTCCTGGTCGGTCAGCGAGTGGCCGTCGAGCACTCGCCTGGTGACCTCGTACACCGCCCGCTCTTCCGCCGAGCGCAGCTCCGGCGGTCGGCCAGCCGCGAGCGCCGCCAGGTCGTCCTCGCTGAGCCCGGCCTGGCGGCCCGCCTGCTCGTGCGCGAACCGCTCGAACTCGCTGTGCCGGTGCTCGGCCACCATGAGGATGGCGATCTCCTGCGCTCGCCGGGAGAGTCGGAGCTCGTAGCGGATCGCGTAGCCGAATCTCTCCAGCGCGAGTCCCAGGGGCTGGCTGAGCACCCAGACGGCTGGCGGGCCGAGGAGCTGCCCGTTCCCATCCACCAGCGCGAACGAGGTACCGGCCGAAGCTCGGACGCCGGTCGCGTACTTGTCGTAGAACTCGCGCTGCTGGACCGTCATGTCGGCCAGCTCGAGCGGCGGGACGCGCGCGGTCAACTCTCCTCCGGGTCGGACGGCGGGACTTCTCGCTGCGGAATGCCCAGGAAGTCACGCGGGTTGACGGCCAGCATTCGGTGCAGGTCGCCGGCTGACCAGCCGAGGTAAGCGAGCTGCTCGGCGAACATCCGCAGGCACTCGGGCTGCGGTGGCGCCCAGCGGGAGAACGCGTCGGTGCTGAGCACCGCGCGATCAGTTCCGAGTGCGGTGATCGCGTCGTGGATGTCGCGGATAGTAACGTGCCCGTCCGGGTGCAGCAGCGGCCCGTTGCAGAACTCCACGTACGCCCCCAGCTCGGTGAAGTCGCGCAACTCGGCCGCGCTGGTCGCGTAGTGCAGCGGGTGCGTCACCAGGAGCCGCTGGCCGGTTTGCGCGCAGTAGTCCGCGACGGCCCGGCTCTCTGGCAGCGAGGCGTGACCGGTGGCGAGCGACAGCCCGAGCGCCCGGCAGGCGTCGACGACCTCGGTCGCCGCGCCGGACAGGCGGCCGTCCGGGCGCAGCAGCGAGATGGCGTTCGCCGCGCTGTAGGCGCGGAAGGACGGCGCGGCGGCACCGAGCAGCCGGGCTATGTAGCCGTCCCTGGCTACGTCGGCGGCCGACCCCCAGGTCGGCAGGAACACCACCCGCGCGCCGTGCGCGGCGGCCAGCTCGACCACCGCCGCGGACAGCCCGCCCATGACCGGGTTCAGCGTGACGCTGCCGTAGACGGTAAAGCCGATGCCGCCCGCCTGCTCCTGCAGCAGCCGGGCTCGGTCGGTGGTCAGCCACAGGTGGGACTTGAGCACCCAGCCCGAGACCCCGTACCCGTGCGCCAGCCGGATCGTTTCCAGGTCGCTGCCGCGCAGCTGCAGGCCGGGTGCCACGTCGGGCTGTCCGTGCACGTGCACGTCGAAGGCCGCGTGCAGGAGCGCGACGGAGTCCAGCGGCAGCGCGGCCGGCTGCGCCACCTCAGCTCCTGTCCCGTCACCCGCCTGTTGTATGTTGGTCATACAACATCACTGGCTTCGCCCACGTCAAGGTCGCCGGTGTCAAGGTCGCCGGTGTCACCCCCGGGCGGCGCCGGAGCACGTCCGCGCAGCTCCTCGGCCAGGATGGGCGCGCCGACGGTCGCCGCGTGAATGCCGATGACGCTGACGATCTCGAGCACCTCGAGGATCTCCGCAGCCGTCGCGCCGAGCCGGACAGCGTTGCGCATGTGCAGCTTCAGCCCCGGCACGTACAGGTGCGTCGCCGCGGCGTCGAAGGCGATGTAGACGAGTTCCTTGACCTTCGGGGCGAGCACGCCGGTGCGCCACGGCACCGCGGAGAATTCGAGGTAGGCCGCGAACAACTCCGGATCAAGCTCGAGCAGCCCGTCCCAGAACTCGTGCCAGTACCCGCGGCTGGCAGCGAACTCGGCCTTCAGCTCCTGCTGACGCTGCGAGTGGGGTGCGGCCTCGGTCCGCAGGCCTTCCTCGGTCAGCACCTCGATCAGCAGCGGAACGCCGATGTTGCAGGCATGGATGCCCAGCGTGCTGGTCAGCTCCAGCACCTCCATCACCTCGGCGGCCGTGGCACCGAGGTCGAGAGCGGCGCGGACGTGCTGGCGGATCCCCGGCTCGTGCAGATGCGTGGCCGCGGCGTCGGCCGTGATGAAAATGAACTCGCGCACCTTGGGCTCGAGGTGGTGCTTGCGGAGCGGGACCGCCGACCACTCCAGGTAGGCGTGCAGGAAGTCGGTGTCGAGCTCGAGGATGCGCTCCCACGCGCTGCTCCAGGTGCCGCGCACGGCGATGAACTCGTCCTTGACCTGCTGCTGCCTCGCCGTCAGCGCCATCCGCGCCTCGCCTTCTGCCTACCGGACTCGAGCGCCTGGCCGGGCTAGCCGGGCGCTCGCTGCAGCCACCGGGCGATCTCGGTGTGATCGGCGCCGGGCGGCATCGCATCCGCCGCGGTGGTCCACGCCGCGACGGCTGCCCGGCTGAGCGGAGCGGGGGTGCCGGCGTCCCGCGCCAGCTGCAGCGCGATGTTCATGTCCTTGACCATGAACCGCATGGTGAACCCGGAGTCGAAGGTGGCCGGCAGGATGTAACGCGGCCACTTGGTCTCGGTGGAGCCGCTGCGGCCGCTCGAGCCGTTGACGATGTCGAGCATGACCGCCGGGTCAAGCCCGAACGCCTGCCCGGCGAGCATGGCCTCGGAGCTGGCCAGCAGGTGCGCCGCGGACATGAGGTTGTTGAGCGCCTTGATGGCGTGCCCGGCTCCGGGCACCGCCCCGGCGTGCACGATCTTGGATCCGAGCACGCTGAGCACCGGCCGCAGCGTCGCCAGGACATCGGGCGATCCGCCCGCCATGATCGTGAGGGAGCCGGCTCGGGCACCCACAACGCCGCCAGACACGGGCGCGTCGACGAGGGTCACGCCGTGGCTCGCCGCCCGCTCGGCGAGCGCCCGGGTCCTGGCCGGCTCGGACGAGCTCATGTCGACGACCACGGTGGGTGCCTGCACCCGGTCAAGCAGCCCGTCGCCGAGCAGCACCTGCTCGACCACGTTCGAGTCGGGCAGCATGAGAATGACCACGTCGGCGTCGGCTGCCACGTCTGCGGGCGCGTTCGCGAGGGTAACGCCGACGCTGTCGGCCAGTCGCTCTCGGGCCCGCTCCGCCACGTCGTAGCCGCACACCGCGTGCCCGGCCGCGGCGAGCCGCCGGACCATCGGCTCACCCATGTTGCCGAGACCGACGAAGCCCACTCTGGCACCAGGCCCCGCTGGCCCTGGGCCCGCTAGCCCTGGGCCCGCCGGGCGCGGACTCACTGGCTGCCGCCGTAGTCCGCGTCGGACACCGGGCCGAGCCAGCTGGTGCGGCCAAGGGAGACCGCCAGGTGGATCACCATCGACTCGGGTCCGCCGCCGTGCCAGTGCACCTCGCCCGGCGCCGCCCAGACGATGTCGCCGGGTCCGATCGGCTGCGGGGCGTCCCCCTCGGTCGCCACCAGGCCCGCTCCCTCCAGCACGTGCAGCACCTGGCCGCGCTCGTGCGAGTGCCAGAAGGTCCGCCCGCCCGGCGCGAAGAACACGCTGGTCGCCGCCGCCCCGTCGGTGCCGTCCAGCAGCGAGTCGGCGTACACCGTCCCGGTGAAGGTAGTGGTCCGCTGCTCGGTCGGCCGACCGGCCGATCCTTCGCTGCGACTGACACGCCTGACGATCCGCATCGCTTACTCGCCCTTCTGGCCGGAGCCGGTGTCGGACAGGCGGACGCCGCCGGCGAGGTCGCCGAGGGCGTCCACCACCCTGTTACTGATCTGATCGCGGTAGCCGAGGCTGGCGGCGAGGCCGAAGGCGGCGAGCGGGCCGGCGGATAGCAGCGACGGCACGCCCAGCTCGGCGAGGCAGGCCACGTAGAGGTTGATGTCCTTGGTCATCAGCGCGCTGGTGAGGCCACCCTCCAGGTAGTCGCCGTGGATGATGTGCGGAAAGCGGTTCTGCGTCGCGAAGTTCACCCCGCTGCTGGCGTTGATGACGTCAAGCACGCGGCCGAGGTCCAGGCCGGCCTTCCGCGCTGCGAGCAGCACCTCGGCGCTGGCCGCGAGGCTGACGGCGTTGAGGAAGTTGTTGAGCACCTTCGTGGTGTGACCGGAGCCGGGCTGGCCCATGTGCACCACCGTGCTGGCGATCGGCGCCAGCACCCAGGAGACGGACTCCAGCGCCGCTGCGGAGCCGCCGACCATGATGGTGAGCGTGCCGCGCTCAGCTGCGGCGGCACCGCCGGAGATGCCCGCGTCGAGGAACTCGATCTCGCGGGCGGCCAGCTCGGCGTGCAGCGCGATGCTCGAGCTCGGCGCGGCGGTGCTCAGGTCGACCACCACCTGACCGGGCCGGCCCGCCGCCAGCACGCCGCCGTCACCGCGCACGACCGGCTCGATCACCGAGCTGTCCGGCAGCGACAGCAGGATGCAGTCGGTGCCGCGCACGACCTCGGTGACCGACGCGGCCGGGACTGCGCCGGCCGCCGCGGCCCGGCCAGCCACCGGGTCGAAGCCGAGCACGGAATGCCCGGCGCCGACCAGGCGGCGGGTCATCCGGCCGCCCATGTTGCCGAGGCCGACGAAGCCGATCCGCTGTCCGCTCATCGCTGCGCCCTTCCTGGCCGCGCCGTCGCCCGGCGGACCGCCGGGCCATACAGCGCTCGGTCGTGGGCGTCGGTGTCCCACGCGCCCGCCCCGCCGGACGGGCGGACCGAGCTGACGATGCTGGCCCCGCCGTCGGCCGACACGACCTCGCCGGTCAGGTAGGCGGCGTCCGCGCTCAGCAGGAACGCCACGACGGCGGCGATGTCGTCGGCCGTGCCGGCCCGGCGCAGCGGCGTCGTGCTGGCCCGCCGGGTCATGTCGGCCTTGCCGCCCGGCGCCTCGGGCGTCGCCGCGAACAGGTCCGTCGGCACGATGCCCGGAGCCACCGCGTTCACCCGGATGCCGAGCGGTCCGCCGTAGACAGCCGCGCCGTGCAGCAGGCCGAGCACCGCGTGCTTGGACGTCTGGTACGGCAGCAGGTCGGCGCTGCCGCGCAGGCTCCCGATGGACGCGGTGATCACGATGGCGCCGCGGTCGGCAGCGGCATCCGGCCCGGCGGCGGGCGCCTGCGGCTGGGCCGCGAACTGCCGGAACGCCGCCCTGATGCCCAGGAAGACCCCGCGCACGTTGACCGCCATGACCCGGTCGAACTCCTCGGCGGTGAGGTCGGGCAGCGCGGTCAGCGAGCCGGCGATGCCCGCGTTGAGGTGATGCAGGTCGACGCGACCGAAGTGGCTGACGGCGACGTCGAGGTAGCGAGCCACGTCGGCCTCCACGGCGACGTCCGCGGGTACCCACGCGCTCGGCCCGGCGAGTGACTGCGCGACCTCGCGAGCGCGTTGCTCGTCGGTGTCGACGACGACAACCCGGACCCCCTCGGCGGACAGTCGCCGCGCCGTCGCCGCGCCGATGCCGCCACCGCCGCCGGTGACCACGGCCACCCGCCCGTCCAGCCCGCGCACGCCGCCCATCAGACCCCCTCGGAGGCGGCCTGGCCGGGACCGGCCGGGCCGATGCGCACCGCCAGGCCGGCCACGTCCTGCTCCGCTGGCCCGGCCAGCGCCGGGAAGCGGCTCATGACCTCCGGGTCGTGCCCGGCAACCAGGTACCGGCTCGGCCCGGCCGCCAGCCCGCGCAGTAACTCGAAGCCGCGATACATCGCCGGCAGGTCCGCGACGTGCGCGAACGGCCGGTCCAGCCGGGCCTCGTCGTAGTAGTGCAGCGCGTCGGAGGCGAGCACGGCCTCGCCGTCGGCGGTTCGGGCCAGCACCACAAGCTGGCCGGGTGTGTGGCCGCCGACCTCGAGCACGCTGACGCCGCTCGCGACCGGGTGCGTCGCCCGCGGGCCCGCCGTGCCCGCCGGGTCGTCGCCAGCGGCCAGCAGCGTCAGC
>JASHQA010000004.1 GCA_030037785.1 Streptosporangiaceae bacterium | reverse complement strand
CGCCTCAGCCAGACGGCGGTCGGGTTCTGCTAGCCGGCCGCCCAGCCAGCGCCGCCGGGCCCACGGTTCCCGGCCCGCGAGCCACGCGATGACCAAGGCTCTGGACGCAGTCGTCAGCCTGCTCGACCTAGAGCAAATCGAGCAGGACATCTTCCGCGGTCGCAGCCCGGAGGGAGAACGCAGGCAACGGGTGTTCGGCGGCCAGGTGGCGGGGCAGGCGCTTGTGGCGGCGGGACGCACGGTCCCCGCCGATCGCCCGGTGCACTCGCTGCACGCCTACTTCATCCGGCCGGGCGACACCGCGGTACCGCTCGTGTACCGGGTCGAACGGCTGCGGGACGGGCGATCGTTCACCACCCGCAGGGTGACGGCCATCCAGCACGGGAAGGCGATCTTCACGCTCTCGGCGTCGTTCCAGGTGGGCGAGAGCGGCTACGAGCATTCCGCTGGCATGCCCGAGGTACCAGGTCCGGACGAGGTGGAAACCGCGGCCGACCGGTTGCGCCGCCTGCACCTGCCGGCCGACGACTACGTCCGGCAGAACCCCATCGACCTGCGGCATGTAGGGCCGCTGCCGGTCGAGGCCGAGCGGAACCGGTCGCTGATCACGTCCCGCAACGTGGTGTGGCTGCGAGCTGACGGCGAACTGCCCGACGACCCGTTGCTGCACGTGTGCCTGATGACGTACGCGTCCGACCTGACGCTGCTGGACACCGTGCTTCTCGCGCACGGGGTTTCCTGGGGCAGCGACGTCGTGTACGGCGCGAGCCTCGACCACGCCATGTGGTTTCACCGGCAGTTCCGAGTTGACCGCTGGCTATTGTTCGTGCAGGACTCGCCGGTTGCCAGCGGTGCCCGAGGTCTCGCGAGGGGGGCCGTCTACACTCACGACGGCGAGCTCGTCGTGTCTGTGGTGCAGGAGGGACTGCTGCGTCCGCGCGCGCCCGGCCACGGTTCTGGCCCGGAGAGGTCCGGCTAGGAAAAAGAGTTGCCCAGGCGGGTCAGCTGTACATAGGCTGCCCGTTGTCTGCAAGCAGGTCCAGCGCGCCCGAGAGGAGGTGCCCGGGGATGCTGATGAATGCACTGCCAAGCGCACTGCCAACCGCGACTGCTCTGTCCAGCGAGGCTGCGCCATGTGCCGCGCCGCCTTCGGCCGAGTCCCGCTCGGGCGCCTTCGCGCGTGCAGGCGGCTGGATCGGCGGCGGTTACCCGATGGGCATCGTGGGCGGAGCCGGCCAGGCGACGGGTGGATATGGGCCCGGCGTTGTCAATCCGGTTCAGCCTCCGCGGGACCCGTTCACCGCCATCAAGGGCAGCACCGTCCAGCACAACACCATGACCCTTCTCATCCCGGTCATCCGAGGTGGAGTGGGTCCGCATCCGGCGAGGGAACCGGCACCGGCCTGACAAAGGCCGGCCAGTCCTCTCCAGGCCGCGGACCCGACAAGGGGTCCGCGGCCTTAGTTATGCGAGGCCACAAATTGTCAGAGGCACGCGAGAAGCTCGACGAGTAGTGGAGAGGGGTTGGCACCGATGCAGTGGCCCGGCACCAGCAGCCTGCTGGAGGGACGAGCCGACGAGATCAGCGGCGAGGAACTGATCAGTCTGGAGTTGAGCCCGATGGGGCTCACCGGGCAGCAGCTGAGTTCCGCCGAGCTCAGCAGCCAGGTCTACACGGCTGCTGAGCTGCCGTGCAGGGACGATCCGGAGCTGTTCTTCGCGGAGTCACCGGACGACGTGGAGTTCGCCAAGTCGCTCTGCCTAAGCTGCGCGGCGCGGACGGCCTGCTTGGCGGGGGCCATCGCACGCGCGGAGCCGTGGGGTGTCTGGGGCGGCGAGTTGTTCCTGCGGGGCGAGATCGTCCCGCGGAAGCGGCCACGCGGACGCCCGCGAAAGGACGCGGTAGCGGCCTGACGGGGCCGGCGCCGAGGGACTGCGATCGAGAAACGGGAGAGTGCAGTGGAGCACGTACTAGGGGCCCTGGCAAGGGACCGGCAACGAGGGATGCTCGTGCAGGCCGAGGCCGAGCGTGACGGCCGCCGGGCACGGCAGTACAGCCGGGTCTGTCGGCTGGCCGAGCGCGCCGAACGGCAGTTTGCGAGCCGCTGGGATCAGGCGGCCCGGCTGCGGGCCTACCTGAGCGAACTCGAGTCGACCAGCTAAGCCCGCGGCACGCACGGTCGGGCCGATCATGCCCGGCTACCAGCCGGGGGCGGGCCGGGGGAGGCGAACGCCTCCCCCGGCCCCTGCGCTGGTGGGCGGTGGTGCCACGATCAGCGTCAGTGCCCCGCCGCGACGTGCGAGCTGGGCCCGGAGCCCTGCCAGCGCACCGGTGGGTGGTGGTTACGCTGCCGGGTGGCGCCTAGCGCGGTTAGGCGGCCCCAAGGGACTCGTCCGCCGGTGCGGTGTGAACGGCCGGCGGGGCCTCGCTGGCCGGACCGTAGCCAGGCACCCAGCGCAGCACCTCGGACCGGAACTCACCCGCACAGTCGAGCTGGCACAGGACTCCGATGCCGGCAGTCGACACGCGGTGAATGAGCACATACGACGGCGGCAGGTTGAGTCGCCGGGCGACATTCGCCGAGCGCAGATCCGAGTAGCGCGCGGCCTCGCTGCGCATCCACTCCCGGCTGAACGTGAAGCTGTCGCAGCGCGACGGCTCGGCCAGCGGAGCAAGGAAGACGCGCAGCTCGTCAAGATCGACGGTAACGCCCGGCCGCAGGAATCCGTGCTCGCGCAGTTCCTGCTCCACCGTCTCGATGTCGCCGTCGTTGTGCATGATCCACAGCAGCCTGCCGAAGATTAGTGGCAGGCCGCCAGGCAGCCGGTCGACCGCGCCGAAGTCGAGCACGCCCAGCCGGCCGTCGGGCAATAGCCGGAAGTTTCCCGGGTGCGGGTCGGCGTGCAGCATGCCCACCCTGTCCGGGCCGGAGAACAAAAACCTGACCAACAGCATCCCGGCTGAGTTCCGCTGCTGCTGAGTGCCGGCCGCGATCACCTCGGCTAGCGGTGTGCCATCCATCCATTCTGTTACCAGCACGTGATCGGTGGCGGTGACCACGGCCGGTACCGCGATGTCAGGGTCGCCGAAATATGCGTCCGCGAACGCCTGCTGCGCCTGCGCCTCCAGCCGGTAGTCGAGTTCCTCGACGACCCGGGCGCGCAGCTCGTCGAGCATGGGCTTCACGTCGAGGCCCGGCATCAGCGCACCGAAAAGGCGGCCAACGCGACTGAGCTGAGCAAAGTCATTGCTGAGTGCCCTGCCCGCACCCGGGTACTGGACCTTGACAGCGACGCGCCTGCCGTCCTGCCACACCGCGCGGTGTACCTGGCCGATGGACGCGGCGGCGGCAGGTCGGTCATCGAACGAGGTGAACTGGTCGCGCCACTCCGGCCCAAGATCGGTCGCCAGCACCCGGTGCACGGTGGCCGCGGGAAGTGGCGGCGCTGACTCCTGCAGTCTGGTCAACGTCGCCCGGTACGGCCCGGCTATCTCAGGAGGCAGGGCGGCTTCGAAGATCGACAGCGCCTGGCCGAGCTTGAGCGCCCCGCCCTTGAGCTCGCCGAGCACCCGGAAGATCTGGTCGGCTGTTCGCTGCTGCAGCTCCTGCGCCACGAGTTCGGCGGGCCTGCCCCCGAGCCGCTTGCCGAGTCCCAGCGCGGCGCGGCCGGCCATCCCGACTGGCAGCGAGGCAAGCTTGGCGGTGCGGGTCACCGCGCGGTACGGCAGATCACTCACGCCGTCCATTGTCGGCTACGCGCTCGGGTGGCTGATACCGGATGCCATCCAGCGCGCTGTTAAGGGGCCGCAACGCAGCGTCACGCCGCGGCGCTGGCACCACAACAGCATGCTGGATGTGGTCGCCAGCTCCGACGACGCCACTGCCAGCCGGGGGCAAGGAGTTCCAGCGTCCCGTTGACGGCTGCCTGCGCTAGCGGCGCCCGGTCGGCGAACGCGACAACAACGGCCGCGGCCTGCGCCGCTACGGCGGCGGCGAGGATCGGGTCACAGGCCGGGGGATCGGCAGCTCGGCCGGACAGCTGAGCGAGGACGAGCGGCCACGCCGGATCGCGCGCGGTGCGGGCCAGATCCAGGCACCGCAGGCATGCCGTGCTGCCCAGCAGGACGAGCGGTCCCACCACGCCGATGCCCTCGCTCGCGCTCACTGCCAGATGCGGACGCGCGAGGCGGAGAAGCTCCGTCGTCTGGCTCGGCGACTGGTGCCCAACGAGCACGAGCAAGTCCGCCTTGCCACCGTCGGCCGACGCTTCGCGGCGCGTCGCGAGACCCGACTGGGTCAGCAAGTCGGCCACAGAGTCTGCGACCGGACCCGCCCCGCTCACGGCCACCGTGGTAGCCGACCGCCGAGCCATCAGCCGTGCTCCGCCGTCGCCGTCCTGACTGCCCAGCGAGGCGGCCGCGAGCACGGGACGCAGCCGCCGCCGCAGCTCAGCGGGCACCGACCCCAGCAGCTGTGCCGGGTAGTCGATGAGCACACCGGCCGCCGCCAGCACCGTCAGGACCCGCTCGGCAACCTCGGCGGGCACGCCGCCCCTGGCGGCCTCCGAGAGAACCTCGCTACGGTCTCGGCTCCCGTCGAGCAGCCTGACTACGGCTGCGGCCTGGCTCATGCCCGTGATGGCGACGGCACGCCGGGGGTCGACGCCGATCTGTACCGTGTCGCTGTCGCGCCATAGTGGCAGCAGTCCAGCCCTGAGTGCAGGTCTCACCCCAGCACAGTGACACGGCGGTCCGACAGTCCCCGGGGGGCGTTGGTCCTGTGTCGGGCGCCCTAGTCGATCAGATGACGTTGCCGCACCGAGCGGATGCGGTACGCGACCAGGTAGCCGGATGCCCACACGACCAGGTAGTCGGCCAGCACCAGCGCTGCCGTTGCTGTCCGGATCGCGCGATCGTACGCATCGTCGGATCGGCAGTCCACAACCGGCAAGTCCCCGGGATCCGGGTCGCTCGCCCCCCTTCCCCAGAAGCAACGCGCGGCCCGGGCCCAGGGACCCCTGGCTGGCGAAATTAGGCTCGGGCCACCGAAGCGGTCAAGCCCGCCCTGTGCATAAGGCTGTGCGTAGCGTGGGGAGCGCGCGGCGCGTCCTTGTGGATTTCCCGGCACGGCAGTGTGAATTAACTCGCCGGACACGTGTCGGCCGCGTGCCCGACGTGCCGCAACGATGTCCACCTGCTGTGGATGGAGAATTCCGGGCCGCGCCGCCGGGCACCGGGGCTCTCCGCCGCTGCCTCGCGTCCGCGTGCGTCACTGCGGGCGCCGCGCGTGAGCACCCCCGGCCGAGGGCCCGAGTGCCAGCCGCGACTGGCCTGCGCTAGCCGACGGCGAGTCCACCGAGTGGCACCGGCGGGGCTTCGCGAGTTCCTGCCGACCGTCCGCGAGTCATGCCGACCGTCCGCGAGTTCCTGCCGACCGTTGGCGAGCCATGCCGACCGTTGGCGAGCCGTGCCGACCGTTGGCGAGCCGTGTCGACCGTTGAGCGGGGGCAAATGTTGCGAACCAGGCATGATTTCAGCATCTGCGGTCGCTAGCGCTGATCTGCGGTCGCTAGCGGCGATCTGCGGTCGCTAGGGGCGATCTGCGGTCGCCATAGCTCATCAGCGGCCGCCGCGGCCTGCGGGCCCGCGGGCCGGTCGGCATGGCTGGTTGGCAGCTGGCTAGCCGTCCGCACCACCGGGCGAGTCAGCTTTGCCGTCGTCGGGCTCGGACCCAGGCTTGTCGAAGTCGGAGATGTCGAGCTCTGGTCGGCCGTGGACGAAGCCGTCGGGATCGTCAAAGTCGTCGGCCGTCGGCAGCAGGTCCGGATGGGCCCAGATGGAGTCGCGGCCGGCGATACCGCGCTCGGCGGTGAGCCCGTCCCAGATGGCCGCGGCTTCCCGCAGCCTGCGTGGCCTCAGTTCGAGGCCGACCAGGGTCACGAAGGTCCGCTCTGCCGGACCGCCGGTAGCCCGGCGCCGCCTGATGGCCTCGGCGAGCGCCGTTGCCTGCGGCAGCCGGTCAGTTGCGGCGGCAGTGACGATGGTCGCGACCCAGCCCTCGACGAGGGCCAGCATCGTCTCGAGCCGCGCCAGCGCCGCCTTCTGCGCGGGCGTGTCCTCGGGCTGGAACAGCGCGGCCCCCGACAGCACCTCGTTCAGGGCCTCGGGATTGGTCGGGTCGATCTGCGGCATGGCGTCGCGCAGCGCCGAGGCGTCGACTGTGATGCCGCGGGCGTAGTCCTCGACGGCGCCGTACAGCCGGGCTCGCAGCCATGGCACGTGGCCAAACAGTCGGTGGTGAGCTGCTTCTCTGAGGGCAAGGAACAACCGGACCTCGTCAGCTGCCACGCCTAGGCCAGCACCGAAGGCTGCCACGCCGGCCGGTAGCAGCGCTGCGGTGCCTTCCGGGCCGAGCGGTATGCCGATGTCGGTGGAGCTGACGACCTCGGCGGCGAGCGCGCCCACGGCCGCGCCCGCCTGGCCGCCGACCATCATCCCGCCGATCCGCCGCATCATCTCGGTCAGCCCGCCGAGACCGCCAAGTCCGCCCACGAGAGCCTGCATCTCAGGAGGCAGACCGCCGGCGAGGCCAGCCTGGTTCTCACCGAGCATGCCGCCCATCGCGCTCACCGCGCGCGCGGCAATCGGATCACACAGCTTGGACCACACCGGGAGCGTCGCCTCGACCCACTCAGACCTGCTCCAGGCGTTCGCGGTCCGAATGCCGCTCGGAAGCTCGGTTGTTTCCTCCAGCCACAAGTCGGCGAGCCGCAGGGCCTCGACAACCTTGGCGCGGTCGGTCGTCAGGATGCTGGCGTCGCCTTTCTGAGCGACAGCCTGCCGTGCGATGTTCTTGGCGAGGTCCCAGTTGACTGGCCCGCCTTGCCAGGACATGAGGTCGGCGAACTGGCGCAGTGCCTCAGCGAACTGCTGCGGGTCTCCCATCGGACCGGCGCCGCCGAGCGGCCCGAGCGGCCCGCCACTGCCTGGCCCGCCTGGCCCGCCACTGCCTGGCCCGCCACCGCCTGGCCCGCCCGCGCCACCACCTGGCCTGCCTGGGTCATCGCCCGAGCCAGATCCGCCTGGCGGCCCAAAGCCGAAGGGAGGCTCAGTCATCGGCTTGGCCTATCCGGCAGGATGGAAGGGTCCACACTGGCCAAGCTATACCGGGAGCGGTCATCCGTGAGCCACCGAGTAGCCCAGGTTCGCCGTCAGCGCACCCCAGCGGGGAGATCGGCGCGGCCGGCTGACGGCGGCGACGCTGGGGGCCAGGTGGTGGCGGACGATCAGGGCGAGCCGGCCGTGACCCGGCCGCCCGCGACTGAACCCGCCGCCTTGGATCTGGCCGATTCAGAGGAGGCCGAGCGGATGGGCTCGGAACAGCGCCCGGTGGTCGCGATCACCGGAGCGGCCCACGGCCTCGGCCTGGCGCTGACCACGAGGCTGGCGAGCTCTGACCTGATCGGCCGGGTCGTGGCGATCGACGGCACCCGCGGTGACGTGAAGGGGGTCACCTGGCGGATCGTCGACGTCCGGGACCCAGCGCTGGCGGGACGCCTGGCAGGCGTCGACGTCATCGTGCACACCGACATCGACATGTCGCCGGACACCGACGCGCGGAGCAGGCGCGCCTTCAACGTGCGGGGCGCCCAGACGGTGCTGACCGCAGCTGCGGCCGGCGGGGTGAGCCGGGTCGTGCTGGTGACAAGCGCCATGGTGTACGGCGCCAGCCCGGATAACTCGGTGCCGCTGCCGGAGGATGCGCCGCTCAGCCCCGATTCTGACGACAGCGTGGTGGGTGATCTGCTCGAGATCGAGCACCTCGCGGAACGCTCGCCCCGCGCCCACCCGGGCCTGCAGATCACGGTCGCCCGCCCGGCGGCGCTGGTCGGTGACGGGGTCGACACGCTGATCACCAGGCACTTCGAAGCGCCGCGGCTACTCGCGGTCAAGGGCTGCGCGGCGCGCTGGCAGTTCTGCCATGTCGATGACCTGGTTGCGGCGCTTGAACTGGCCGCGGCCGGCCGGCTCACCGGTGTCTTCGCAGTCGGGAGCGACGGCTGGCTTGAGCAGGATGAGCTGGAAGAGATCGCCGGGCTGCGCCGCATCGAGTTGCCGCCCGGCCTGACCTTCGCCACCGCGCAGCGGTTGCACCGGGCCGGGATCACCCCCGCGCCCGTGTCCGACCTGCGGTACGTGGTGTACCCGTGGGTGGTGGAGTGCAAGGCGCTGCGCGAGGCGGGCTGGGTGCCCCAGTACGACAACGCGGAGGCGCTCCAGGTGCTGCTTGACCAGCGTGGCAGGCATCACGCGGTGGCCGGCCGCCGGCTGGACCGCAAGGACGCCACGATCACTGCCGCGGGCGCCACGGTGGCCGTCATCGGCACTGCGGCCATCGTCCGCCAGGTACGCCGCCGCCGCCGGGGCACCTGAGACCGCCGAGGCAGCTGACGCACTGGCCGGGCGACCCGGAAGTGCCTGTACCTTGGCATCGTGACCGTCATCAGGATGACCGAGCTGCGCTCCGAGCCGCTGTCGGTCGACGAGATCCGGGCTGCTGCGGCCGATCCCGCTGCGGGCGCCGTCGTCGTGTTCGTCGGCGCGGTGCGCGATCATGACCACGGGCAGGGCGTAACCGGGCTGTCGTACAGCGCCCATCCGTCCGCGGTGGCCGAACTGCAGCGCGTGGCCGAAAAGATCGCCGCGAGCCACTCCATCGTCTCGCTGGCGGTCGCACATCGGACCGGTGACCTGCAGATCGGCGAGCTTGCCGTGGTGGCGGCGGTCGGGGCGCCGCACCGTGACACGGCCTTCGCGGCGTGCGAGGCGCTGATCGATGACCTGAAGGCAACGGTCCCGATCTGGAAGCACCAGTCCTTCGCGGACGGGACCAGCGAATGGGTAGCAGGTGCCTAGGCTCGCAGGCGGCCGGGTGTCCGGTATGTCACACCGGTCCATCACCCTGCTGATCGCGGGCGTCTGCGTGCTGGCCGGGCTCGTGGTGGCAGCGGTGGTCCAGGTGCCCTACGTGGCGCTGACCCCCGGTCCTACCTTCAACACGCTGGGCAAGCCCGACGGTACGGAACTCATCCAGATCGCCGGGCATCGCACCTATCCCACGACCGGCAACCTCAACATGGTGACCGTGTCGTACACCGGCGGTCCTGGCACGGATTTCAACATCTTCAGCGCGCTGCGCGCCTGGCTCACGCCCGACGACGCGGTTGTCCCTGCTAGCGAGATCTACTCGTCAGGGCAGAGCCAGCAGCAGGTGATTCAGCAGGACACCCAGGAGATGCTGGGATCCCAGCAGGACGCCACCGCGGCGGCTCTGTGCTATCTCAAGATTGGCTACACGACGGCCGATCCGATCGTGGCCACGGTCAAGGGGACGCCCGCATACGGCGTGCTGCGACCGGGCGACAAGATCACGGCAGTCGACGGGACGCCGGTTGGCTGCCACCACGACGTGGTCACGATGATCCGGGATCGTAAGCCCGGCGCTCCGGTGACCCTGACGTTTGACCGCGGCGGTGCGATCCGGACCGTCACACTGGCGACCAAGGACATTGGGAACAAGCCCGTCGTGGGCGTCGAACTGGGATCGCCGGTCTACCAGTTCCCGTTCAGCGTGAAGATCAACCTGTCCGGCGTCGGCGGCCCGAGCGCCGGCCTGATGTTCGCTCTCGGGATCATCGACAAGCTCACGCCGGTCAGCCTTACCGGCGGCCGCTTCATCGCCGGCACCGGGGAGATCGAGCCAACCGGCGTGGTCGAGCCGATCGGCGGCATTCAGCAGAAGATGGCCGCCGCCAGGGCGGCGGGCGCGACCATCTTCCTCACGCCAGTCGCCAACTGCGCCGACACGGCCGGCGCCGTGCCTGCCGGGTTGCGGCTGGTCAAGGTCGGCTCGCTCGCAGGCGCGATCAGCGACCTGCAGGCCATCAGGGCAGGCAAGCCGGTGCCGTCGTGCTGACGATGGCGGCCGGGCCGGCCGTCGCGGCGATCCCAGCCGAACGGCCGGAGGCTCCCGGCTGAACACGCGCGGGCCAGCCCGAACACGCGCCTGCACCGTGGCACGGTGGCGCCGCCGAGGGCGTACTCTCGGATCGGACGGCACATCCAGGGGCGGGACCTTCGGTGCCGCGCGTTATTCCGGCGCACTACGTCCTTGGATGAGCATGTCGGGCGCGGGCCGTGTGGTGGCGCGGCCGGGTACACCGTCGGGCGGCGGGGCTGCCCGGGTAGCGTCCGATGGGTCTCCCACGGGAAGGTCGCGCGGGATGGCCTGCGGCTGTCTCGCCTGCGGAGCGGCGGGGAAGCCGGCCAGCACAACCGGGACAACGGAAATCAGAGGGAAGGAACGTGACCGGCAGTGGCGCCTCGTGTGCTGATTGACGCGACTGCGGTACCTGCTGACCGCGGGGCTCTCGGCCGATACGTGGACGGGCTGGTCTGCGCGCTCGACGCGGCCGGTGCTGACCTCGCGGTGGCGTGCCAGCGGGCCGACGAGGAGCGCTACGGCCGGCTGGTGCCGAACGCCAGGGTCGTCGCCGGGCCGCCGGCCATCGCTCACCGGCCGGCCAGGCTGGCCTGGGAGCAGAGCGGCCTGCCGTTGGTGGCCCAGCAGGCGGAAGCAGCCGTCATCCACTCTCCGCACTACTCGATGCCGCTGCGGCCGAACAAACCCGTCGTCGTCACCGTGCACGACCTGACCTTCTTCACCGAGCCCGACGCGCACAGCCCGGTGATCGCGACCTTCTACAAGGCGGCCATCCGCACGTCGGCACGGCGGGCCACCAGGCTCATCGTGCCGTCGAAGGCGACCAGGGACGAACTCGTGCGGGTGCTCGCTGCCGACCCGACCCGGATCGACGTGGCCTATCACGGCGTCGACCACGCGCTGTTCCACCGGCCGACGCCCGTCCAGTTGCGCCAGGTGTCCGACCGGCTCGGCCTGCACGGCCGGTCCTACGTCGCCTACCTCGGCACGCTCGAGCCGCGCAAGAACGTGCCCGCGCTGATCAACGGCTGGGCCGCGGTGGCCGAGCAGATGCCTGACCCGCCCGCGCTGGTGCTCGCGGGCGCCAGCGGCTGGAGCGAGGAGGTCGACGAGGCGGTGGCCGCCGTGCCTGCGCCGCTGCATCTCGTTCGGCCCGGCTACCTGCACTTCAGTGACCTGCCCGGGTTCTTCGGCGGCGCTCTCGTAGTCGCCTTCCCGAGCACGGGCGAGGGCTTCGGGCTACCCGCCCTGGAGGCCATGGCCTGCGGCGCCGCGGTGCTCACGACGCACCGGACGGCCCTTCCTGAGGTCGGTGGCGACGCGGTCGCCTACACCGAACCCGATCCCGCCAGCATCAAGACTGCGCTGCAGGCGCTGCTGGCCGACCCGGAGCGGCGAACCGCCCTCGGTGAGGCCGGCTACTCGCGGGCGATGGAGTTCAACTGGGCGTCCTCGGCGGAGGCGCACATGATCAGTTACGAGCGCGCCGTGGCACAGGGAACGGGGTAACCGGCCAGCAGCAAGCGCTAGAGCCTGGCGTGCTGGCCACGGCCGTGCAGTTCCTCGACCACCTGCTTGACCTCCTGGGCCCGCGACCGGGCGCATACCAGCGTCGCGTCCGCGGTGTCGACGACGACCACGTTGTCCATCCCGATCACCGCCACGACCCGGTCCGTGGTGGACACGACGACGGTGCCACTGACGTCACGCGCCACAACCTCCGCCATGGGGGCGATCACCAGATTGCCCGACTCGTCGGTGGGCAGCGACTCGCCGAGCGAGTCGAAGTCACCGACGTCGCTCCACGGCATGTCCGCGGGCACGGTGGCGACCTTGCCGGTGGCCGCCGCGCCCTCCAGCACGCCGTAGTCCACCGAGATCTTCTCCAGTCCCGGCCACATCTCGGCGAGCACCTGATCACGGCCGGGACCGTCCCAGGCGTCGGCGATCCGCGCGATGCCGGCGGACAGATGCGGCAGCTGCCGGGCCAGTTCGGCCAGGAACGTGCGAACCCCAAACGCGAAGATCCCGGCATTCCACAGGTACTGGCCGGACTCCAGGTAACTGGCCGCCGCCTCGCGGGTCGGCTTCTCCTTGAACTGCGTCACCGTTCTGGCCCCGCCTGGCAGCGCCTCGCTGACCTTGAGGTAGCCGAACCGCACCTCGGCGTGCTGCGGCCGGATGCCGACCGTGGTCAGGTAGCCGTCGCGCGCGGTGGCCGCTGCCTGCCGGATGGCCGCTTCGAACCGCTGCTCGTCGCCGATGAGGTGGTCGGCCGAGAACACGGCCATGATCGCGTCCGGATCGCGCCTGGCCAGCACCGCGCAGGCCAGGCTCACCGCCGCGCACGAGTCGCGGGGGGACGGCTCTACCAGGATGTTGCCCGCGGGCACCTCGGGGAGCTGGCCGCGGATCGCCGCCTCGTGCGCGGTACCCGTGACGACGTAGATGCGATCCGCCGCTGACAGCTGCCGGATGCGGTCGGCCGTCGCTTGCAGCAGCGACCGCTCGGTACCGGTCAGCGAGTGCAAGAACTTCGGCTCACCCGCGCGTGACAGTGGCCAGAGCCGCGTGCCGCTGCCGCCAGCCAGAATCGCTGAGTAGAGCATCTAGTCACTATGCCCGAAGGGACGAACTCCAGGGGATTGTCCCCCCGGCGTCAGTCCAGCCGAGGGTGCGGCGTTACAGCGGAAAGTTGGCGTCCTATGCGGACGCCAAGTCTCCGCTAGACGCGAAGTCTCCGCGCTCGCGGGGAAGCACCGCGGCCCGCGCCGGGTTATCGCAGCGGGCTCCCTCGCCGGGCCTAGGGTGGAGAAGTGGCCGGGATGCCCGATTGCGAAAGGGGTAGCGCCATCAGCGAGCACGGTGTTCAGGAGCCAAGCCGCCCGTCGGCGAGCAGCTCCGCCGACCCGGTCGCGAGCCCGAGCGCACTGCGCCGGGCGCTGGCGCGGGCCAGGGATGGCAAGGCGCTCGATCAGGCCGAGGCGGCGATCCTGCTGCAGGCGCGCGGTGACGACCTGACGGCCCTGCTGGGGTACGCCGGCCGGGTCCGGGACTCGGGGCTGGCCGCAGCGGGGCGGCCCGGCGTGATCACCTACTCCCGCAAGGTGTTCATCCCGCTCACCAGGCTCTGTCGTGACCGGTGCGGGTACTGCACGTTTGTCACGGTGCCCGGCCGGGTGACGGCCCCGTTCCTGTCCCCCGACGAGGTTGTCACGATCGCCAGCGATGGTGCCGCGCTGGGCTGCAAGGAGGCCCTCTTCACCCTGGGTGACCGCCCGGAGGCCCGCTGGCGGCAGGCACGCGACTGGCTGGACGCGCACGGGTACGACGACACGCTCTCGTATGTGCGCGCCATGGCGATCCGCGTGCTGGAGGAGACTGGCCTGCTGCCGCACCTGAACCCGGGGGTGCTGACCTGGCAGGACTTCCAGCGACTCAAGCCGGTCGCGCCCTCGATGGGGATGATGCTGGAGACGACCGCGCGACGGCTGTTCACCGAGCGAGGCGGGCCGCACTTCGGCAGCCCGGACAAGGACCCGGACGTGCGGCTGCGCGTGCTGCAGGACGCTGGGCGCAGCAGCGTCCCGTTCACCACGGGCATACTCATCGGCATCGGCGAGACGCTGGCCGAGCGCGCCGAGTCGATCTTCGCGATCCGGCAGATCGCCCGCGAGTACGGCGGCATCCAGGAAGTCATCGTGCAAAACTTTCGCGCCAAGCCGGACACCAAGATGCGCGGCGTGCCCGACGCCGAACTCGCCGACCTGGCGGCCACCATAGCCGTGGCCAGGCTCTTGCTGGGTCCGGCCGCGCGCATCCAGGCGCCGCCGAACCTCATCGGGGATGAGTACCAGCTCATGCTCGCGGCCGGCATCGACGACTGGGGTGGTGTGTCGCCGCTGACGCCCGACCACGTGAACCCGGAGCTGCCCTGGCCGCAGCTCGACGACCTCGCGGCGCGGACGGCGGCGGGCGGATTCGAGCTGGTCGAGCGGCTGACGATCTACCCGCCCTACATCCGCGAGCCATGGCTGGACCCGCGGCTCGCCCGGCACGTCGCGGCGCTGGCCGATCCGCGGACTGGCCTCGCGCGACCAGGCGCACGGCCAGCCGGGCTGCCCTGGCAGGAGCCAGACGGCGGGTGGGACGGTGCTCGCGGCCTCGGCCAGAGCGGGCGGACGGACCTGTTCGTCACCATCGACACCACGGGGCGCAGCACCGACCGGCGGGACGACTTCGCTGAGGTCTACGGCAACTGGGACGAGGTCGGGGCGCGGATCGAGCCGGCCGGCCGCGCGTCCGATCCGAGCCGGAACGGCGCGGCGACCCGGCGCGCGCGGCGCGAGGTGCTGGCCGCGCTTCGCAGTGCCGAGCGCGACCCGGCCGGTCTCACCGACGCGCAGGCCCTGGCGCTGCTGGATGCCGACGGCGCCGAACTCGACGCGCTCGCCGCACTGGCCGACGCGGTGCGTCGCGACTCGTGTGGTGAGGACGTCACGTATGTCGTTACTCGCAATATCAACTTCACCAACGTGTGCTACACGGGCTGCCGGTTCTGCGCGTTCGCGCAGCGCCGGACCGACGCCGACGCGTACACCCTGTCGCTTGACCAGATCGGCGACCGGGCGGCGGAGGCGTGGCAGGCGGGCGCGACCGAGGTGTGCATGCAGGGCGGCATCCATCCGGACTTGCCCGGCACCGCGTACTTCGACATCGCAGCCGCGGTGAAGCGGCGCTGCGCGGACCTGCACGTGCACGCGTTCTCGCCGATGGAGGTCATGAACGGAGCTGCCCGGACCGGCCTGCCGGTGCGCGAGTGGCTGATCCGGGCGCGCGCGGCAGGGGTGGACTCGCTGCCGGGCACCGCGGCCGAGATCCTTGATGACGACGTCCGCTGGGTGCTGACCAAAGGCAAGCTGCCCGCCGCAGCGTGGGTCGACGTCATCACCACCGCGCACTCACTCGGCATCCGCACCACGGCGACGATGATGTACGGCCACGTCGACACCCCGGCGCACTGGGTCGGGCACCTGCGCGTGATCCGGTCCATCCAGGAGCGTACCGGCGGCTTCACCGAGTTCGTGCTGCTGCCGTTCGTGCACGCCAGTTCGCCGATCTACCTCGCCGGGCTCGCGCGGCCCGGGCCCACGGTCCGGGAGAACCGTGCGGTGCACGCGCTGTCACGGCTGCTGCTGCACGGCGCCATCGACAACATCCAGTGCTCATGGGTGAAGCTCGGTGCCGAGGTGTGCCGCGACGTGCTGCGCGGCGGAGTGAACGACCTCGGCGGCACCCTGATGGAGGAGACCATCAGCAGGATGGCGGGCTCGCAGAACGGCTCGTACAAGACAATCAGCCAGCTCGCGGAGCTGGTCGCGCCGACGGGCCGGCCGCTGCGGCAGCGCACCACGCTGTACGGCACGCCCTCAGCGGAGCGGGCCGCCGCCGCGGCGGCGAGCGATGGCGTGTGCGCATCGGTGCGCGGGCCGCGTGCGCCGCTCCCGGTGCTGCAGGCATAGCCAGCGTCAGGGGCGCCCGGCTCGGTCGGCCCGGTCGGCCCGGCTGGGACACAGAACGCCCGGCTCGGGCGAGCGCCGGTGTGGCTCGGCGAGCGCCGAGCGCGTGGTCAGATACGGTCGCGGTCGGCCCGATCTGATGTCGTGGCGAAGGCGGCCCACACGACCTTGCCGTGGTAGTCCGGCGCCGTGCAGTAGCCCCACTGGTCGCTGAGCGAGGCGACCACGAGCAGCCCGCGGCCAGCCTCGTCCTGCCAGTCGGCACGCCGGGGGACGGGTACGTCGGTACTCGGGTCGGCCACCGCGCAGATGACATACGGGCCTGGATCGGCCAGCCCGAGCCGGATGGGCCAGGCATGCGACGCGGCGCTGTCCTCGAGCAACGGCGGAACCGCGTGCCGGAGCGCGTTTGTAAGGAGCTCGGTGACCACCGCGGCGGCGTCTGCGCCGCGCGCCACGACGCCCCACTTCGCCATGGTCTGGAGCGTGAATGCACGGGCCGTGGCGACGGACCGGGTGGTCGGCGCCGGCGTGCGGGTCGCCACGCGTGGGGTGGCCGCCCACCCGTTGCCGTTGTCCGACGCGGACTGGACCGAGGGCAGGCAGCCGCAGGACCGCCGGGCCATCTGGACCGCTGCCGCCAGCCATGGCCAGCTAGTGCCGTCGGCGCAGGCCAACGTCAGGGGCCGAGCCCCCGTTGCCCTCCGAGGTTCAGTGTCCTGGAGGGACCCCCCCGAAGCCCCCCGCGCGGTCATCGCGGCGGTGTGCTGGTGACTGGCCATCACGTCGGGTCGGATTCTGTTGAGTAGAGGTCGGCTAGCTGGGCGAACGCGCCTGCTCCGGTCCGGCGGCCGCTGGGACACCGGGCTGCCGAGCGCACAATCACCCAACGATAATGGTCATATCCTGCCGCATGCACAGCACATTCGCAAGAGTCACCTGCACGTGCATTTGCATTGTTACGCGGCGCGCTGCGGGCTAAGCTGAAGCCGTTCCGTGCAGCTGCACGTGCATTTGCAATCACGGCCAGTCTATCTTCCCAGAAGAGGAGGAAACATGCAGATCACCAATGGCGCCTCCGCCACTGAGCTCGGGCCCGTGGCCTGGCGCAAGAGCAGGGCGAGCAACCCCAGCGGCAACTGCGTAGAGGTCGCCGAGCTGCCGGACGGACAGATCGCGATGCGCAACTCCCGGTACCCTGCTGGGTCGGCGCTCGTCTACACGCGGGCAGAGATCGCCGCGTTCCTGACCGGCGTGCGGAATGGCGAGTTCGATGACCTGGCCTGATGGTCCGGTTGTGAAAAAAGTGACAGTGCGGTCACAACGCGCACGATAATCTTTCCGCCTGGTGGTAACGTTCTCTGAGCGCGCAGTCCAATGGTCGGTATCTGCCTCGGCGTTACGAGCGCCATTGGCTGTGCGGTCGGAGACGTAGGAGTGATGGGCACGGCGGGGAGGCATGCCCTGTCAGCCGCCGCACGGGAGTGGCAGTGAGCGTGGTCCACCAGTCTGGGGACGACTTGCAGGACGAGCCAGGCTCGGTCGAGGCTTTCAGCGGCCCGACGGTCCTGCGCATGCTGCTTGGCCACCAGCTGCGCCGGCTCCGCGAGGCCGCGGGGATAACGCCCGATCGGGCCGGATACGAGATTCGCGCATCTCGATCCAAGATCAGCCGGATGGAGCACGGCCGGGTCGGTTTCAAGGAGCGGGATGTCGCCGACCTGCTCACGCTCTACGGCGTGACCGATGCGGCCATGCGCGACCAGATGCTCGCGCTCGCCGAGCACGCAAACTCGCAGGGCTGGTGGGCGCGGTATGACGACGTGCTGCCGGACTGGTTCGAGACCTACATCGGCCTCGAGCAGGCAACCTCACTGATCCGCACGTATGAGCTGCAGTTCGTGCCCGGGCTGTTCCAGACCGAGGACTACGCTCGCGCGGTCACGCTGCTCGGCCACCGGTCCGCGCCGCCCGAGGAGATCGAGCGGCGGGTCAGTCTGCGGGTCCGGCGGCAGCAGATCCTGAGCAGGCCGGGGACCGGTCCCAGGGTCTGGGCCGTCATCGACGAGTCGGCGCTTCGCCGGCCGCTCGGCGGCCTGGACGTCATGCGGGCCCAACTGGAGCACCTCATCGAGATGGGCCAGCTACCGCAGGTGACGCTGCAGGTCATGCCGTTTGACCGCGGCGGGCATTCGGCTGCGGGCGGCTCGTTCTCGATCCTCCGGTTCGGCGAGCCCGACCTGCCGGACGTGGTCTACATCGAGCAGCTCACCGGGGCGCTCTACCTCGACCGGGCGGTGGAGGTCGACCACTACCGCGAGGTCATGAACAGCCTGAGTGCTGAGGCGCAGACGCCGGCGGACAGCGAGCGGCACCTGACGAAGCTGCTCCAGACGATGTAGCAGCCCGGCTACCGGCGCAGCGTGAACTCGTCCGGATCGCGCGGCGGCCGGTCCGGGGCGGGCCCTGCGGGGTGCCCGACACCGACGGCACCCATGGGCTCCCAGTCGGCCGGCAGCCCGATTGCCTGCGCGGTCACCTCCGGGCAGAACAGCGTGCTGGACACCCAGCACGAGCCGAGGCCCTCGATCGCCAGTGCCACGAGCAGGTTCTGCACGGCCGCGCCCATCGCGACCACGAACATGGTTCGCTCGGCCGCGGCCCGGCGCGCGTCCGGGTAACCGTGCGCGGCGGCAGCGAGCAGGCACGGCACGACGATCAGCGGCGCCTTCCGCAGCGGCGCGCCGCGAGCGACCCGCCGCGCGATCTGCGCCGGGGTGTAGCCGTCGGCGGTCAGATCAGCCGTCCAGGCCGCCAGCATGTCGTCGAGCAGCCGGGTCCGGGCGCTAGCCGACTCCAGCACGGCGAACCGCCACGGCTGGCTGTGATGTGGCGCCGGCGCGGTGATCGCGGCGGCGATGGCTCGCCGGACGGCACCCGGCGACACGGGCGCGGCGGTGAAGGCGCGCACCGTACGGCGCGCGGTCAGCACGTCGGCCGTGCCGAGCCGGAACATGTCGTCTTCCGCGGGCCGGATCAGCGCGGTCGCCCCCGGCCCGGCCGCATCGGTCACCAGCGTGCCAAGGCCCCTGACGATCGCCACCGGGACGCCGGTCGTCTTCTGCTTCACCAGGTCGGCAGCCGCCGCGACCTCGTCAGCGACCGCAGCCATCGTCACCTCGAGCACGTTGCCGAACGTGTCGTGCTGGCCGCGATGATCGCGTAGCGGCACGATCCCGGCGGCTCCGATCGCCGCGTCGGTCTGGCCGGCGCGCCACGGCCTGCCCATGGTGTCGGTGACGATCACGCCGAGGCGCGCCCCGGCCCGCGCGCCGATCCCCTTGCGCAGCGCGTCCGCCGAGCGGTCCGGATCGAGCGGCAGCAGCACGACCGTGCCCGGTCTGGTGTTCGAAGCGTCCACGCCAGCCGCGGCCAGCACCAGGCCGTGCCGGGTCTGGCTGATGGTGGTAGGGCCGCGCCTGGCCACCACCCGCACCGTCTCCGCCTTGATCGCCCGCTCGCGGTCGCCGGTGACGACCCGATCCTCAGCTTTGCTGACGATCTTGGAGGTGATCACGAGGATGTCGCCATCGGCCAGGCCAGGCCCGGCGAGGGCTGCGTCGGCGATGAGGCCGGCGAGGTCGGCGCCTGGCGTGATCTCGGGGATACCGGGTACCGGCAGGATCGTCACAGCGGGGGGGAACGGGGCCGCTCGGGGCGAGTCGTGCCCGTCTCCGGTCGCCATTGGCCCGCTTTCGGTCGGTCCGCTTTCGGTCGGTCCGCTTTCGGTCGGCTCGCTGCCGCGCGGCCCGCTCACCGCCGCACCTCGAGCGCGAGGTCGACGGCCGCTCTGGCTATCTCGGCTGCGGCGGCGACGCTGGTCATGTACAGCGGGCGGCTGCGCACCGCGATGCCTGCTAGCTCGGGCGCGTCCACCACGTCTTTGTCCTGGTCGTCGACCAGCCAGCCGTCCAGCAGCTCGGCGCCGTAGTGGGCGGCGACGGCGGCGGCCGACGTCTGCACCCCGATCGCGGTGAGGCACGCGTCGGCCATGCCCCGTACGGGCGCGCCGCCGATGATCGGCGAGACGCCGACCACTGTCTGGTCGCGCAGCGCGTCGGCGATGCCCGGCACGGCGAGGATGACGCCGATGCTCACGACCGGGTTCGAGGGCGGGAACAGCACGAAGTCGGCGGCGGCGATGGCCTCCAGCACACCCGGCGCGGGGCTGGCCTCGCTCGCGCCGACCGCCTCGATCCGGCTGGCCGGTACCGCCGCGTGCAGCCTGACCCACCACTCCTGAAAGTGCAGGGTCTGCGGCCGGCCGTCAAGTTCCAGCGTCACGTGCGTGCGAACCAGGTCGTCAGACATGGGCAGCAGCGTGACTCCCGGCTGCCAGCGCTCGCACAGCCGCCGTGTCACAGCCGACAGCGGCTGCCCGGCGGCCAGCCACTGGGTGCGCAGGATGTGCGTGGCGATGTCCTTGTCGCCGAGGCCGAACCAGCCGGGCCCGGCGCCGTACGCAGCGAGTTCGGCGAGCACCGTGTGACTTTCGGCCGCGCGGCCCCAGCCCTGCTCTTCGCTGATGCCGCCGCCGAGCGTGTACATCACCGTGTCCAGGTCCGGGCTGACGTGCAGGCCGAACGGCGTGAAGTCGTCGCCGGTGTTGCCGATCACGGTGACGTCCGCGGCCGGTACGGCCGCTCGCAGGCCGCGCAGAAACCTCGCGGCGCCGACACCGCCCGCGAGAACTGTGATGCGCATGCACCAGAGTCTGTCAACAACTCGGCGATGCGCGCAGCCGGGGCGGCGAGCGGGCGAGCGGCAGTGGGCGGAGCGGCCTCGTTCCCAAAAAGGTCGGGTGAATTTTCCCCACAACCCGGGCAACCGGGTGGCCATTATCACGTATCTCCCTTGACGCCGCGCAAGACACGCGGGTGTAATTTCAGTCATGTAATTTCCGCCGGCCGGGGGGCGGATCCACGGGGAACTGACGGCAGGAGGTGCGCAGTGGCAGACGTCATCGTCTCGCTGGTGCGCGACGCATTCGGCATCGGCGGAGATGACGCCGAGGAGTACAGCTGGCAGGACCGGGCGCTGTGCGCGCAGACCGATCCGGAGGCGTTTTTCCCGGAGAAGGGCGGCTCGACCCGCGAGGCCAAGCGGGTGTGCCGCAGCTGTGAGGTGCGCGCGGAGTGCCTGGAGTACGCGCTCGGGAACGA
>JASHQA010000412.1 GCA_030037785.1 Streptosporangiaceae bacterium | reverse complement strand
ATCACCATGTCGACCGGCGAGACCGACGATTTCTCGCCCGCGTACCCGATCGGCGCGCTCCCGCCGGATGCAGAGGCCAGCACCCGCGGGGCGTCCGGCGGCACGGGCGGCTTCCAGGTGCATCTCGACGTGTTCGAGGGCCCCTTCGACCTGCTGCAGGCCCTCATCGCCAAGCACAAGCTCGACATCACCGAGATCGCGCTGTCCCAGGTGACCGACGAGTTCATCTCCTACATCAGTGACCTCGCCGGCCGCTGGGAGCTCGACCAGGCCAGCTATTTCCTGGTCGTGGCCGCGACCCTGGTCGACCTCAAGGCGGCGCGGCTGCTGCCGGCCGGGGAGGTCGATGACGAGGAGGACCTGGCGCTGCTCGAGGCCAGGGACCTGTTGTTCGCGCGCCTGCTGCAGTACCGCGCCTACAAGGAAGTGGCCGGTCTGCTCGCGGACCGGATCGCCAGTCAGGGCCGCCGGTATCCGCGCCGGGTGCCGATGGAGCCCCGGTTCGCTGATCTGGTGCCCGAGGTGCTCATCGGCATCGGAGCGACCGAGTTCGCGGCGGTCGCCGGGAGGGTGCTCGCCCCCCGCCCGGCGCCGGCGGTGTCCACGGAGCACCTGCATGTCCCGCGCACGTCCGTCCGGGAGCAGGCTGAGATACTGCTTGCGCGGCTGCGGTCGCTCCGCCGGGCCACGTTCCGCCAGCTCGTCGCGGACTGCGCGGGAACCTACGAGGTGGTGGCGCGGTTCCTCGCGGTGCTGGAGTTGTTCCGCGACGGACAGATCAGCCTGGACCAGGCCGCCCCGCTCGCTGACCTGATCGTCACCTGGACTGGCGAGACCGGACGCGGGCCAGCGCGTGATCTTGAGGAATACGATGGCTGACGGGGAAACCCGCGGCGTGGGGGGACTGGACGCGGATGATCGACGGTAACGGCTGCGCTGCCGGCGGGCCTGACTTCGCGGCCGCGGGCCTGCGAATGAGCCTTGAGGCGGTTCTGCTCGTTGCGGACGAGCCGGTGCCAGAACAGGTTCTCGCGGACGTCACCGGACAGCCGGCTCCGGCGGTCGGGGCCGAGCTACGCGCGCTGGCCGACTCCTACACCGCCGAGCAGCGTGGCTTCGACCTGCGCAACGTGGCAGGCGGCTGGCGGCTGTATACCAGGGACGAATGCGCCGGGGTGGTTCAGCGGTTCGTCGGCGACAGTCAGGAGATCAGGCTGACCCAGGCGGCGCTGGAGACGCTCGCCGTCGTCGCCTACCGGCAGCCCGTCAGCCGTGGCCGGGTGTCTGCGGTCCGGGGCGTCAACTGCGACGCCGTCATGCGCACGCTGGTGTTGCGCGGGCTCGTCGAGGAGGCGGGCACCGACGCCGAGACCGGCGCGACCCTGTTCCGGACGACCGGCTACTTCCTGGAGCGGCTGGGCCTGGCTGGCCTGTCGGAGCTGCCCGATCTCACGCAGTTCCTGCCCGATCGTCTCGACGAGGAACTGGATCCCGGCAATGGCGCGGCACGATAGCGACCGCCCCACTCGCCTCAGCCAGGCGGAGCTGGCCAGGGCACAGGCCGCGGCGGCCGGGCTGCACGCGGAGTTCGGGCCCGACGACGATGGCGAGTGGGCGGCGGCGACCGGCGCGGGCGAGCGAGACTCGCTCACCGACGAACCCGGCGGCGTGCGGCTGCAGAAGGTGCTCGCGGCGGCCGGTGTCGGCAGTCGGCGGCACTGCGAGGAGCTCATCGGCGCGGGCCGGGTCGAGGTCGACGGCGAGGTCGTGCGCCGGTTTGGCGCCAGGGTCGACCCGCAGCGCCAGGTCATTCGCGTCGACGGCCGCCGCATTCCGGCCCGCGGCGATCTGGTCTACCTGGCGCTGAACAAGCCGACCGGGGTGCTGACCGCGATGTCGGACAACCGCGGCCGCACGACCATGGCGGACCTGCTCGGAAACAGCTCTGAGCGGCTGTTCCACGTCGGGCGGCTCGACTACGACACCGAGGGGCTGATGCTGCTCACCAACGATGGCGAGCTCGCCCACCGGCTCACCCACCCGCGTTTCGGTGTGCCGAAGACGTACCTGGCCGAGGTCGCGGGGCCGGTGCCCCGTGGCGTGAGTCACCAGCTTCTTACCGGAATCGAGCTTGAGGACGGCGTCGCCAGCGCTGACAGGTTCCGAGTGGTGGAACAGGTCGGTGAGCGCGCGCTGGTGGAGATTACCCTGCATGAGGGGCGCAAGCACATAGTCCGGCGGATGCTGGCGGCAGCCGGCCACCCGGTGACCAGGCTGGTGCGGACCCAGGTGGGCCCGGTCACGCTGGGCTCGCTGCGACCGGGTGCAACCAGGCCGCTGTCCACCAGGGAAGTCGGGGAGCTGTACGCGGCCGTGGGCTTGTAGCCTGCCGTCGCAACTGCACGCGGTGCTGGCCGCAGCGCAGCGTTATGCCGACCAGAGGCCCACAAGGAGGAAACGTGGCAGTCCGGGCAGTCCGCGGCGCCGTGCAGATCGGCGGCAACGACCGGGACGACATCTTGGCCGGCACGACTGAGCTGGTGACCGAAGTGATGGGCCGCAACGAGCTCAGCACCGACGACGTGATCAGCGTGCTGTTCACTGCGACGCCCGACCTGACCGCAGAGTTTCCCGCGCTCGCGGCGCGCAAGCTGGGCTTCCAGGAGGTTCCGCTGCTGTGCGCCGCGGAGATCGACGTACCCGGCGCGATGCCGCGGGTGGTGCGGCTGATGATGCACGTCGAGACCAGCAAGCCACGGTCCGCGCTGCAGCACGTGTACCTGCGCGGGGCAGCAGCGCTGCGGCTGGACATCGCGCAATGACCGCTCCGGGCGCTCTGGCATTGCCCGTCCCGGCCAGCGCGGTGGTGATCGGGACCGGGCTGATCGGCACGTCGGTCGCGCTGGCACTGCGCTCCGCCGGCGCGCGGGTCTGGCTCGCCGACCAGGACCGCGACGCGCTCGGGCTGGCGATCAGCCTGGGTGCAGGCGACCCGCTGCCTGAGACCGCTCCGTCCGCCGGTCGGTCCGCCGGTCCGTCTGCCGGGCCGTCCGCTGGACCGTCTGCCGGGCCGGCCGACGTTGCCGTGCTCGCGGTCCCGCCCGTGGCGGTGGCCGGTGAGCTGCGCGCGGCGCAGTCCCGCGGGCTGGCGCGCTGCTACACAGACGTGGCCAGCGTGAAGGAGTTGCCGCTGGCGCAAGCCCGCGACCTCGGCTGCGACCTGGCGAGCTACGTGCCTGGGCACCCGCTGTCTGGGCGGGAGCGGTCCGGGCCGGCCGCGGCCCGGGCTGACCTGTTCACCGGTCGGCCGTGGGTGATCTGCCCGCAGTCGGCCAACGCCCCGGCAGATGTGGAGCTGATCCGGTGCCTTGCGACGGCGTGCGGCGCGCAGCCCGTCTGCGTCTCGGCTGCCGACCACGACCAGTGGGTGGCGCTGGTGTCGCACGCCCCGCACGTCGTTGCCGCCGCGATGGCCGCCCGGCTGGAGCGCGCGCCCGCCAGCGCGCTCGCCCTGACCGGCCAGGGGCTGCGAGACGTCACCAGGGTCGCGGCCTCCGGCGCGGGCATGTGGGTGCAGATCCTCGCGGCCAACGCCGGACCCGCCAGCGCCGTCCTGCGAGAGGTTGCCGCGGATCTTTCGGCGGCGGCCGAGGCCCTGACCAGTCTCACCGCTGGCGACGAGCAGGCCGCCAAGGAGCTGGCTAACCTGCTCGAGCGCGGCAGCGCGGGGGTAGGCAGGATTCCCGGCAAGCACGGCGGGCCGACCACGGGGTTTTCGCCCGTGCAGGTCGTCATCCAGGACCAGCCAGGTGAGCTCGCGCGGCTGTTTCAGGTGGCGGGCGCGGCCGGCGTCAACATCGAGGACGTCAGCATCGAGCACTCACCCGGTCTGCCGGTGGGCGTGGCCGAGCTGTGGGTGCGCCCGGAGGCAGGAGCGACGCTCGCGGCGGCGCTGGGCGCCGGTGGCTGGCCGGTCTCCGTGCGCGTCGCCGGTAGCATCACCTCGTGATCGAATCAGCCGCCAACACGGTATCGGCCAGTATGGGGGAAGTGCCCCAGCCCGGCGCGGTGATCGCCATCGACGGGCCAGCAGGCTCGGGCAAGTCGACCGCGGCGCGGCAGGTCGCCATCGCGCTCGGCTTGCGCTATCTCGACACCGGCGCCATGTACCGGGCGCTGACCTGGTGGCTGCAGGAGCAGCGGGTGGACCTCGTCGACACGCAGGCTGTGCTGGCGCGGATCGGCGAGCCGCGGATCGAGGTAGGCACCGATCCACGGCAACCAGGGATAACAGTCGACGGCCGGGATGTGGCCGGCCCGATCCGGACCCGGCACGTGTCGAACTCCGTCAGTACAGTCGCCGCCATTCCGCAGGTTCGCGCCGAGCTGATCGCCATGCAGCGCGATATCATCGCCGCCGCCGCGGCTACCGGTGCTGGCATCGTCGCCGAGGGCCGGGATATCGGCACCGTGGTCGCACCCGGTGCGGCGGTGAAGGTGTTCCTGACGGCCAGCGACGAGGTGCGCGCCCGGCGCCGCAGCGCGGAACTGGGTGACGATCCCGCCGCCACGGTGGCGGCGGTTCAGCGGGAGCAAACGCGGCGGGATCAGCGTGACGCCGCGCAGCTAGTCGCGGCGCCGGACGCGGTCGAGATCGACACCAGCGCCCTGTCGCTCGATGAGGTGGTCAGTATGGTCGTGGCGACGGTCAGGGCGCGGATGGCGGTACCGCGTGGCTGAGCCATCCGAGCCGGGTGACCTCGCGGCCGCCGCACCGGTGCTGGCGGTAGTCGGCCGGCCGAACGTCGGGAAGTCGACGCTCGTGAACCGGATACTCGGCAGCCGGCAGGCGGTGGTCGAGGACACCCCCGGCGTCACCAGGGACCGGGTCAGCTACGACGCCACCTGGCGGGGACGCGCGTTCACGATGGTCGACACCGGCGGCTGGGAGCCTACGACAGAGGGAACGCCGTCGCTGGCGGCCAAGGTTGCTGCCCAGGCCAGGGTGGCGGTGGAGGCGGCTGATGCCGTCTTGTTTGTGGTCGACGCGGTGGTCGGCGTGACCGACGCGGACGCTGCCGTTGCCGCGGTGCTGCGCCGGTCCGGGAAGCCGGTGGTGGTGGCTGCCAACAAGGTCGACGACGCGCCCGGGGAACCGGCAATCCACGCGCTGTGGTCCCTCGGCCTCGGGGAGCCGGTCCCGGTTAGCGCGCTGCACGGTCGCGGCAGCGGCGACCTGCTGGACGCGGTGCTGGGCGCGCTGCCCGCAGCGCCGGCCGAGCCGGACGGCGCCGTGACCGGCCCGCGCCGGATCGCGCTGGTCGGTCGGCCCAACGTTGGCAAGTCGAGCCTGCTCAACAAGCTCGCCGGGACCGAGCGCGTGCTCGTCGACCCGGTGGCCGGGACCACCAGAGACCCTGTGGATGAGGTGGTCGAGCTCGGCGGCAAGGCCTGGCGGTTCGTGGATACCGCAGGCATCAGGCGCCGGGTCCACCAGTCCCAGGGGGCTGACTTCTTCGCGTCGCTGCGCACCGAGCGCGCGCTGGAGCGCGCCGAGGTGGCGGTCGTGATCGTGGACGCCAGCGCGCCGCTCGCCGAACAGGACCTGCGCATCATCTCGACGGTGATCGAGGGGGGCCGGGCGCTCGTCATCGCGTACAACAAGTGGGACCTGGTCGACGACTACCGTCGCGACTCGCTCGACCGGGAGATAGACCGCCAGCTCTACAACGCGCAGTGGGCACCGCGCGTCAACATTTCGGCCAGAACCGGCTGGCACGTCGACCGCCTGGTGCCAGCGCTGGAACTCGCGCTGCACAGCTGGGAGACGCGAGTCCCCACTGGCCGGCTCAACACCTGGCTCACCGCGCTGGTGGCCGCCACGCCGCCTCCGGTCCGCGGCGGCAGGCAGCCGAAGATCATGTTTGCGACACAGGCGGGCACGAGGCCGCCGCATTTCGTGCTGTTCACCAGCGGCTTCCTGCAGGCGGGCTACCGCCGCTTCATCGAGCGCAAGCTGCGGGAGGAATTCGGCTTCGCCGGGACGCCGGTGCACATCTCTATGCGGTTGCGGGACCGGAACGCCATCCCGCGACGGCCGCCCGGTCGGCGTACGCGCTGATCAGCTGGGCCGTCGTGGGCCCTCCCGCGCCGACTCAGCACGCCGCCAGGACGGGCCTGGCTGCGAGAACGCCGCCTAAACGCGTCCGGCCTGCGCTGCCATTGATGATGCGGCTATGCAGGGTACGAACCGGGTGGCACATATTACTCAGCCGAAATCCCGCCGTAATTGTCAGCTGGTCGTGTATTGTGATCAGCTGGGCACGCACAGCAATCAGCCATTCTGAGCGCATGTGCAGGTATTGTCCGCGTCTTATCCGGCAGGGGGGCGAAGGCAGTGACAGTGGGGCCGACAGTGCGCCGCCGCCGCCTCGGCAGCGAGTTACGACGGCTTCGCGAGTCACACTCGATCAAGCTCGAAGAGGTGGCCGACCGGCTCGGCCTCGCTCCCTCGACACTGTCGCGAATCGAGACCGGCAAAGCGCCGACCCGGACGACCTACCTGAATGCGCTGCTGGAACTCTACGGCGTCGATGATCCTGGCCAGCGACAGGTGCTCCTGGAAATGGCCAGGGATGGACACCGGAAGGGCTGGTGGGCCCTCTGGGACGGAGTACTGCCAACGGGATTCGGCATATACGTAGGGCTGGAGGCCGAGGCAGCCTCGCTGCGCGTGTACGAGGCTCAGGTTGTGCACGGGCTACTGCAGACCGCGGATTACGCGCGTTGGGTCATGTCGACGGTACGCAGGCGGCAGAACGCCGAGGAAATCGAGCGCCTCGTCCAGTTGCGGATGCAGCGGCAGGACGTGCTGCATCGGCCCCGGCCGCTGGACCTGTGGCTCATCCTCGACGAGGCGGTGCTGCGGCGGATGGCAGGCGCGTCGGTCGTCATGCGCGAGCAGCTTGAGCACCTGTACGAGGCGTGTCAGTGGCCGAATGTGACGCTTCAGGTACTCGGCTTTGCCAGCGGCCTGCATCCCGCGCTGGGCGGCTCGTTCGCGATTATCGAGTTTCCTGAGCGCCTCGATCCCGATGTGGTTTATACAGAGGGTGTCATGGGGCAGGCTTACATCGAAGAGCGCGATCGCGAAGTGCGGGCTCACTCCGAAGCGTTCGACTTGCTCCGGGCCAGTGCGCTTCCGCCAGCGGAGTCAGCGCATCTCATTCGGTCCATTTCCAGCTGAAGGGAACGGTCTGCATGCCGGAATACGAAATCTCTCACGCGGCGTGGATCACGAGCCGCGCCTGCAACAACTCGGCATGCGTCCAGGTCGCGCATCTTCCCGGCGGCATGGTCGCGGTCCGCGACTCCAAGGACACCGCGAAGCCGGCGCACATCTTCGACAGCGCGGAGTGGGCCGCGTTCGTCTCTGGCGTCAAGGCGGGCGAATTCGACGCACCGCAGTGCTAACGGTCCCGGCGCCGCGGAGTCGAGGGTCGATCTCACTGCGGGCTTGCGGTAGCTCTGGCAGGTCGGCTTTCGCCTAGCTCCGCGAGCACCGTACGCAGGAACTGCTTGGTCTGGTCTGGCGGGGTGCTGGCCGTCGGCGATGAGATCCATGGCCTGCGTGTAATGGTCGACGTCTACCCGCTTGGTCAGATACAGCGCGCTAGTAAGTTGCTCGACGTAAACCGTGTCTCGCACGTCATTGGCCGCGAAGCTCAGGATGCTGAAGCTACCGGGCGCAGCGTGCGAGGGCGGACTCAGGGCCGAGCGCGCGTCCCGATACGATCTGCACCGGGAGACGTCCACGACTAGGCGACGCAACGCACGAGAGCAGGGCGCATGCGGTACCGGCCACTGGGTAACTCGGGACTGATCGTGTCGGCTGTCGGGCTGGGCTGCAATAACTTCGGCCGTCGGCTCGACGCCGACCAGACCCGAGCTGTCGTCGATGCGGCGATCGAGGCCGGGGTCACGCTGCTGGACACGGCGGAATCGTATGGCGGCGCTGGCCGGTCGGAGGAATACCTCGGCGCGGCCCTGGTCGGCCGCCGCGACCAGGTGGTCGTTGCGACCAAGTTCGGCGCCAGGGGCGACATGGGCTACGGCCCGGCGGCTGGTGCCAGGGGCGGGCGGGCGTACATCAGGCGGGCGATCGAGCAGTCGCTGCGTCGGCTCCGCACGGACTACATCGATCTGTACCAGATGCACGTCCCCGATCCGGTCACGCCCATCGAGGAGACAATTTCCGCGCTCACCGAGCTGGTGCGCGCCGGCCTGGTGCGGTACATCGGCCACTCGAACTTCTCCGCCGTGCAGATCGCGGCGGCAGCGGCGGCGGCGCGCGAACTCGGTGCGGTTCCGTTCATCTCGGCGCAAAATCACTGGTCACTGCTGGAGCGCGGTGCCGAGCACGACGTCGTCCCGGCCGCGCGACAGTTCGGCCTTGGTGTGCTGCCGTACTACCCGCTCGACAACGGCCTGCTCGCCGGGAAGGTGCGGCACGGTGTTCCGCCGGCCGAGGGCACCCGGCTGGCCGGTCGGCCCGACTACATCACCGAATCCAAGCTGGACAAGCTCGAGTCCCTGGCGGAGTGGTCACAGCAGCACGGCCGGACCATGCTAGAAGTCGCGATCGGCGGCCTGGCCGCGCTGCCCGGCTGCACGTCGGTGATCGCCGGCGCGACGTCTGCCGAGCAGGTGCGCGCCAACGCTGCGGCGGGCGACTGGGCGCCAGCTCCTGGCGAGCTGACGGAGATTGACAAGATAACCGCCGCCGCGGGCTGACCGGGAGCGGCCACAGAGAGGCAGGCCCGATGCAAGCAGCGCTGTACCGCGCGTACGGCACGGCGGTCGAGTCGCTCCGGGTCGAAGACGTCGATACCCCGGAGCCGGGACCCGGCGAGGTCCGTGTCCGGATGCAGCTCTCGGGGGTGAACCCGACGGACTGGAAGTCGCGCTCCGGTGCGACACCGCGGCCGATCGATGCCTTCCAGGTGCCGCATCACGATGGCAGCGGCGTCATCGACGCGGTCGGCGCGGGCGTGTCCGCTGGGCGCGTCGGCCAGCGCGTGTGGACGTGGCTGGCGGCAGCGGGGAATCGCTGGGGGACTGCCGCGCAGTGGTCAGTGCTGCCCGCGCGGCAAGCCGTGCCGCTGCCCGGCGGCGCATCTGCCGAGCTCGGGGCGAGCCTCGGCGTGCCGGCCCTGACCGCGCATCGGGCGCTGTTTGCCGATGGCCCGGTCGACGGCAAGAGCGTGCTGGTGGCAGGCGGAGCGGGGGCAGTCGGGCATTACGCGATCGAGCTGGCCAAGTTCTTCGGCGCGCGGGTTGCGGCCACTGTCAGTGGGCCGGCGAAGGCCGAGCTGGCCCGGAAGGCGGGCGCGGATCTCGTCGTAAATTACCGGGACGCAGCGGCTGCCGGCGAGCTGCGCGAGTTCGCTCCGCAGATGGACCGGATTGTCGAGCTAGCCCTGGGCGCGAACCTGGACCTCGATCTGGCCGTGTCCGGGCCGCGCACGCACATCGTCGACTACGCGGCGGAGGTCGCCGACCCGGTGCTGCCGGTGCGGCGATGCATGAGCGCCAACGTCACGGTCCGTTTCATCCTGCTCTATGGCATCCCGGCCGAAGCCGCCGACGCGGCCGTCGCGGACGTCAGCCGGGCGCTGGCGGCGGGCGCGCTCACCGAGCTGCCAGTAACCAGATTCCCGCTCGAGCGCGTAGCCGCTGCGCACGACGCGGTCGAGGCGGGCGCGGTCGGGAAGGTACTCGTCGAGATTCCCTGACGCTACCCTCGTAGCTGTGTATGTTCCGCGGCATTTCGCCGTTAACGACCTCGCCCGGATTGCGGAGTTCGTGGATGCCGCGCAGTCGGCGACGCTGGTGACGTTCGACGGCACCCGTCCGGTTGCGACGCTGCTGCCGGTGATCTGGGATCGGCCCGACGGGCTGGCCGACGGCACGTACGGGCGGCTGCTCGGTCACATAGCGATCGCGAACGACCAGTGGCGCACGGCGGCGCCAGGCGCCGAGGCACTGGCGATCGTGACCGGACCGCAGGCGTACGTGTCGCCATCGTGGTACGCGAGCAAGGCCAGGCACGGCCGGGTCGTGCCGACCTGGAACTATGAGGTAGTGCACCTGACCGGGGCGGTGACGTTCCACCAGGACGCCGCGTGGCTGCGGGACGTGGTGACTCGGCTCACGCGCCGGCACGAGTCGGGACGGCTGCGGCCGTGGGCGGTGTCCGATGCCCCGCCGGAGTACGTTGACGGCCAGCTGCGAGCCATCGTCGGAGTAGAGCTCTCGATCGGCTCGGTCGAGGCTAAGCAGAAGCTCAGCCAGAACCGCAGCGAGGAGGACCGGGCCGGAGTAGTGGCCGGGCTGCGGGCCGAGGCCGCCGGCGGCGCCGCCGCGATCGCCGACCTGATGGCGGCCCAGCTCGCTGACCACGGCTCCGAGTAAACTGCGCCGTCCCGGCAGGTGTAACGGGGGGCTAACGGGGAAGAGGCAATGCGGCGCCCCCGTCCCCCCGAATGAGGCTGCGCGGGTCGGTGCCTGCCAACTGCGGAGTCAGCTATGCCTCATGAGCGTGCCCTGTGCGCGGATGGCCACTTTCTCGTTAGCAGACATCGCACCGGGAGGCAGCTCGCAGTGACGCTGGCTGGTCGGCTTGACCTTGACAGCGTGGAAGACCTCGCTGCGTGCACGGACCAGATCTGCCGCAGTGCCGTGCTGGAAGCCGTCTTCGATGTGTCCGGCCTGACCGCCGTCGACGAGGCTGGAGCCAGGACGCTCGTGGCCGCCTTCCGGTGCCTGGCCTCGCACAGCGTGGTGGCTCTGGCCGAGGGCATCGGCCTCGAGTTGCAGGCGATGCTAGACCGGCTCGGGCTCACGCTGCCGGTGCCGGCCTGTCGCTCGGCTGACACGACGACCGCCGCCCCGGTCGGTGTCGTCCCGGCGCCGCGGTCAGCCGGCCTCGGCGGTCCCGTCGGTCTCGCCGTCACACGCCAGCGGGCAACCGATGGCCTCGGCGTCGGGTACGCCGCCGGCGGCGATGGCAGTCATGATCGCGTCGAGCTGCCGGACTTGCTCCGGGGTGATCCGGTCGAACAGCGACCGCCGGACCTGCTCGACGTGTGACGGCGCGGCTGCGGCGAGCGCGGCAAACCCCGCATCGGTAAGCCGGGCAAACTGGCCGCGCCGGTCGGTCTCGCAGTCGAGCCGCTCAACCCAGCCGCGTTCCTCCAGCCGGGCCACGGCGTGTGACAGCCGGCTCTTGCTGGAGGTCGAGGCCTCGGCAAGCTGGCTCATCCGCATCGAGCGGTCTGGTGCCTCCGACAACCGCACGAGGATCTCGTAGTAGCCGAACGGTATGCCCGAATCGCGCTGCAGCTGCGCTTCCACCGTCGACAGCAGTGTGACCACGCCTACCAGGAAGGCCCGCCAGGTGCGCTGGTCCTCGGCGGTCAGCCACCGGACCTCCGAATCCGCTGCCATGCCCGGCATTATAGCCGGTTAGTTGAGAGTTTGTTAGTTGAGCGTTTGACAACTCTGCTGGGGTCGTGATAGTCAATTGAGTGTTCAACAAACTCTGCTCGCACAGGCACCAGGCGTAGTTCACGCATCAGGAGTGATGACATTGACGGCACAGATCGCGGAGGCTGCTATTCCCGGCTACGAGGCAGCAACCTGGACGATTGACCCAATCCACTCGGAGGTTGGCTTCTCGGTCCGGCACATGATGGTCAGCAAGGTCCGCGGCCGCTTCACGAAGTTCAGCGGCGAGATCGTCACGGGAGCCGACCCGCTGCAGTCCACTGTCACGGCTGAGATCGACCTCAGCTCGATCGACACCGGACAGGAGCAGCGCGACAACCACATCAGGTCCGCAGACTTCTTCGAGGTCGAGACGTACCCGACCATGACCTACACCTCGCGCGGCGTGCGGCTCGAAGACGGCGAGTACGTGCTGGACGGCGACCTGACCCTCAAGGGCGTCACCAAGAGCGTGCCGCTGCGGCTGGAGCTCAACGGATTCGGACCGGACCCATACGGCGGCTACCGGGCTGGCTTCACCGCGAGCGGCGAGATCAACCGGCGCGACTTCAACGTCAGCTTCAACGCGCCCATGTCCAACGGCGGCGTCGTGGTCGCAGACAAGATCCAGTTGCAGCTGGAGATCGAGGCGGTACGGGCCTGACCTCTGGCCCTCGGCCGGCCTAGCTGACCGCACGTCGGGTCGGCGGCGTGGCTGTGGAACAGGCAGTCCGCCGCCGGCCCGCATGGTCACCGCCGATGTGCCCCCCGGCCACGGCGTAGGCCTCCTCCGAACAAGCTCGCGCGCTCTTGGTCGAGCTGATCCACGCTAGGCCGACTGCCGTCTGTTGGCGGCTGGGCTGGGTAGCATTCCGGTTGTGTCGACCTGGCCAGACCCTGACCGCCCGGGCGCACCCCGCATCCCGGTAGACGAGCGCACAAGCCTCGAGACGTGGTTGGACTACCACCGCCTCACCCTGCTGAAGAAGTGCGCCGGCCTGACGCCCGAGCAGCTCACAGAGCGGTCCTGCCCGCCCTCGCCGCTCTCGCTGCTCGGCTTGGTGCGGCACATGACGATCGTGGAGACGTGGTTCCACGCCTTCGACGACCTGCCGCGGCTCGACCTGTATTGCACCGACGAGACTCCGGATGGCGACTTCAGCCTGGTAGATGCGGCGCGGGCGGATGAGGACCTGGCCGCCTTCCACGCGAGCGTGGCCAGGTCGAACGCAGCGGTAGCTGGCTGTGATCTGAGCAAGCTGCTGCCGAAGTCGTGTGAGCAAATCTCACTGCGCTGGGTGTACCAGCACATGATCGAGGAATACGCGCGCCACAACGGCCACGCTGACCTGCTGCGGGAGCGTATCGACGGGGTGACGGGCGACTAGCATGACCGATCCCGGGGACGGGTACCGGCTGTACACCGAACTGGCCGGGTGGTGGCCGCTCATCTCGCCGCCGAGCGAGTACGCGGGTGACGCCGCAGTCATCGAGCAGGAACTCGCAACGGCGGCGACGCCGGTGCGCAGCCTGCTCGACCTCGGCAGCGGCGGCGGTCACGTCACCCGCCACCTGCACCGCGACCGGTCGGTGACGCTCGTTGACATCTCGGCCGACATGCTGGCAGTGTCCCGGCGGCTCAACCCCGAGTGTCGGCACGTGCACGGCGACATGCGCACGATCCGGCTCGGCCAGTTCTTCGACGCCGTGCTCGTGCACGACGCGGTGGACTACGTGACGAGCGAGGACGATCTGGCGCTGGTGATCGGCACGGCGGTGGCGCACTGCCGTCCGGGTGGGATCGCGGTGTTCGCCCCCGATCACACCGCCGAGACGTTCCGGCCAGGCACCGGCGCGGGTGGCGGCCACGACGGCGGTGGTCGTCAGGCCTGCTTCACCGAGCGCACGACCGATCCCGACCCGGCAGACGACTGGATCCTGGCCGAGTACGAGTTCACGCTGCGCGACGCGGACGGCACGGTCACTGTCGTGCCCGAGGTGCACCGGCTCGGGTCGTTCAGCCGTACAACATGGCTCCGGCTGCTGACTCAGGCCGGGTTCGCCGCCCTGGCTCGTCCGCTACCTGGCCATGGCAGGCCGCGGGTGATGTTCGTGGGCCGCCGCGACTCTGCCGTCGAGGGCAATCGCTGAGGTCACGCGACCGCTTGATGGGCCGATGCCGACCGGTGGCGGTCGGTGGCGACCGTTGGGTGGGGTGGTGGCGACCGTGAGCGGCCAGTGGTGACCGTTGCCGGCCGACCGCGACCGTTGGGTGGGGTGGTAGCGACCGTTGCCGGCCCACCGCGACCGCTCAGCGCCGATGGCGACCGTAGGTGCTGAAATTTTGCCTGTTTCGCGGAGTTTGACCCCGCCAAGCGGTCGGCATAGCTCGTCAACGGTCGCCATCGAGGTGGATGGGTCGCGGTCGCCGACGGAGCGGTCGGCATGGCTCGGGAGCGGTCGCCATGAGCCCGCGGAGCGGTCGGCATCCAGTTGCCCGGCTCTCCGTCTTGCTGCGGAGACCGCGCGGCGAGGTCGTGTCGACCCAGACCGTGGGTCTGCGTGCAGGGGGTGCCGCGGCGGCCGGTCAGGCGAGCGCGACGGCGTGGGCCGGTCAGGCGGGTGCGGAGAGCGGGAGTCGCACGAGGAAGTGCGTGTCGCCAGGAACGGACTGGACTCGCAGGTCGCCGTGATGCCGGGTTACGACGATGCGCCAGCAAATGTCCAGCCCGAGACCCGTGCCCTGACCCACCGGTTTGGTTGTGAAGAACGGCTCGAAGATCCGCTGTTGCAAGTCAGCTGGCACGCCGGGGCCGGTGTCGCCGATGTCGACGAGCAGCTGATCGCGGTCGACGGCGGTGCGGATCGACAGCGCGCCGGATCCGCCCATGGCGGACACGGCGTTGTCGATGAGGTTCGTCCAAACCTGGTTGAGCTCGCCGGGGAAACACGGAATCTTTGGCAGGCCACGGCCATAGTCGCGAACCACAGTGACGTCGTCGCCGATGCTGCCGCTCAGCATCGCTAGCGTGCTGTCGAGCAGTTCGTGTACGTCAACGACTTGGTAGGGCGCCCGGTCGAGCTGCGAGTACTGCTTCGCGTCCGTGACGAGCGCAGAGATCCGCGCGATGGACTCGGTGATCTCGGTCAGCAACTGCTCAGTCTCGATACTGTCGGCCAGAAAGCGCAGGCTGTGGTCTAGCGTCGTGCCAGCCTGGTCGCCCGCATCAGCCTCATCGCCCGCGCCGGCCGGGCGGGCCGCGGCGGCAAGCTCGTCAAGTTCGAAGGTGCCGAGTCCGGCTTGCACGAACGTGGACGCCAGTTCCCAGCCGCGCGCGACCCCGTGGTCGTCAAGCCAGTCAGAGGTGGCGTCCTCGAGATCGGCTGCTTCCAATGGTCCCGGCACGGTCCGGCTCCCGCCAACGGCACGCGACCCATCGAGCAGCCGCACCAGGACCTGCAGCACCGCCTCGTCGTGCTGACGGGCTGCGATCACCGGCAGCTTGTGTCGTAGCGTGGTGAGCCGGTCCCGCAAGGTCGCGGTTGCCCGCACCGCCGCAGCCGCCGGGTTGTTCAGCTCGTGGGTCAGCCCGGCTGTCAGCGATCCGAGGGCCAGCAGTCGCTCCCGCTGCCCGGTGGCCTCCTGGGCGTTCTTGGTGCCGAAGAACAGCCCCTCGAGCAGGTGCACGGCCATCGGGAACCAGTCGTTCATCAGCTCGGCGAACCGCTCGGCGTCGAGCACGAAGAACCGCGACCGCTCGGTAACCCACATCGAGTTGTTGTAGACCTGCGACATCCGGTCGCCGAGGTATGCCATGAACGCGCCACCGTAGACGCCACGGCTTGTGGTCCTGGTCACCTCGACCTCGTCAGCGCCGATCCGGCGCGTCAGCGTGACCCCGCCGGACAGCAGCACGTAGAAGCTGGCTGCCGGATCGCCCTCGGCGTACACGCGGCCCGGCTCGACAACCTCGACCCGGCCGTGTCGGCACAGCCAGCCGAGCTGCTCATCGGTGAGCTTCTCGAACAGGAACAAGCCGCGCAGTTCGTCGGCGCTGCACGTCGCGGAGCCGGGCGTGCCGGGCCCGCCGGGCGTGCCGGGCCCGCCCGGCACGGCCGGGGTTTCGCTGCCGGGATCGGAGCCCGGTGCTCCGGCGCTGGCGATCGGCGGCGCGTCGGTGGGGCGGCCCCCTGGCTGCGCGGCAGCCGGGCTCACAGCTTCTCCAGGTAGCGGTGCACCAGCATCACGGCCATGGCGCCCTCTCCGACCGCGGACGCCACCCGCTTAGCGGACTCGGCCCGGACATCGCCGGCCACGAAGACGCCGGGCACGCTGGACTCCAGGTGATAAGGCGCCCGATCCAGCGGCCACCCAGGTGGCGGACTGCCGCTGGTCAGCAGGTCGGGACCCGCCAGCACGAAACCGTGGTCGTCGCGGGTCAGCACCCGGTCGAGCCAGTCGGTCAGCGGAGCCGCGCCAATGAAAACGAACAGGTACTGCGCGTCGACTGTCTGCGTCGCGCCGGTGTTGGCGTCCCGCAGCGTGAGCCGCTCGAGGTGGCTGGTGCCTTCCGCAGCCACCACCTCCGTGCAGACGCGGACGCTGATGTTCGGGGCGCTCTCGACCTGCTCGACCAGGTAGTGCGACATCGACTTGGTCAGCGACGGACCGCGCACCAGGATCGTCACCGATCTGGCGTGCCTGGCGAGGTACACGGCGGCCTGGCCCGCCGAGTTGGCCCCGCCGACGATGAAGACGTCCTGGTCCAGGCAGCTAATCGCCTCGGTCAGCGCCGACCCGTAGTAGACGCCCCGGCCGGTCAGGTCGGCGAGCCCGGGCGCGGTGAGCTGCCGGTAGGTGACCCCGGTCGACAAGATTATGGTGTGCGCCGCGATCGCCGTGCCGTCGGAGAACCGGACGACGCGCGCTGACCCCTTGACGTCCAGGCCGGTGACCTCGCGGGTGGTGAGGATCTCCGCCCCGAACCTGGTTGCCTGCCGCCTGGCTCGCTCGGTCAGCTGAGCGCCGGATACCCCGTCGGGAAAGCCGAGGTAGTTCTCGATCCGGGAGCTCTGTCCAGCCTGGCCACCGGTGGCGGTGCGCTCCACCAGCACGGTCCGCAAGCCCTCGGACGCCCCGGATACGGCCGCGCCCAGCCCGGCCGGGCCGCCGCCGATCACGATGAGGTCGTAGAACCTCGACGACGGCGTCGTCGCGAGCCCCACCCGGTCCGCCAGTTCGGCCTCGGACGGCTCGACGAGCGTGCCACCATCCGGCGTGATCACGACTGGCAGCGTCTGCCCGTCCTCGCCAGCCGCTTCCAGCAGTCGACGGCCCTCCGGCTCGTCACTGTTGTACCAGCGGTAGGGGACCTGGTTGCGGGCGAGGAACTCGCGGACCTCGGACGAGCGCGCCGACCACCGGTGCCCGATCAGCTTGGTCTCAGGGACGGGCCGGTGGTCGGCGGACAACCACGACGCCAGCAGCGCGTCGATGACGGGGTAGAGCTTCTCCTCCGGCGGATCCCAGGGCTTGAGCAGGTAGTAGTCGAGGTCGACCACGTTGATCGCGTCGATCGCGGCGCCGGTGTCGGCGTAGGCAGTGAGCAGCGCGCGCCGCGCGCCGGGATAGATCTCGATCGCTCGCTCCAGGAACTCGATCCCGTTGAGTTCCGGCATCCGGTAGTCGGCCAGGATCACGGCCACGAGGTCGCCGCGCAACTTCATCTCCCGCAGCGCGTCGAGCGCGGCCTCGCCGGATTCGGCTCGGATGATGCGGTGCTGCTCGCCGTACTGGCGGCGCAGGTCCCTCGCTACCGCGCGAGACACGTCGGGATCGTCATCGACGGTCACGATGGCAGGGCGCGGCGGTTCGGGCGGACGCGGTGCAGCCTGCTCCATCCGCCCATCGTAGGTTGCGGCGCCAGGGCCGCTCCGGTGGCATCGGGCCGCGCTCCGGTGCCATCGGCCGGTGGCACCGGCCGGCGCGTCGGCTGCGTGCGGGAGGCCAGGTCAGGGGCGTGAGACACTGAGGCGTGCCGCGCGGTGAGCCCGAGGTCGTCCGTGACCTGAGATCCAGGGGCGTCAGCGAGGTGGACACCGCGCCGCGTCGGCTGGCCGAGTACTCCAGCGACGCCTCCTTGTACCGGGTGCTGCCGACGGCGGTGGCGTTTCCGCGCGCGGCGGAAGAGATCGCCGCCGCGCTGCAGGTGTGCCGCGAGCACGAGGTGCCGCTGACCATGCGCGGGGGTGGCACGTCGATCGCGGGGAACGCGGTCGGCTCGGCGTGGTGCTGGATGTGTCCCGGCACCTGAACCGGGTGCTGTCGGTCGATCCGGACGCGCAGGCCGCCACGGTCGAGCCCGGCGTGCTGCTTGACGACCTGCAGCGCGCCGCAGGTGGCCACGGCCTGCGGTTCGGCCCGGACCCGTCGACGCACAGCCGGTGCACCGTCGGCGGCATGATCGGCAACAACTCGTGCGGCTCACGCGCGCTTGGCTACGGCCGGACGGCAGACAACGTGGTCGCGCTGACGGTGCTGACCGGCGGCGGTGACTGTCTCGACACCGCCACCGCGCGCCCGGCCGCAGTGCCGGTCCTCGCCGCCTTGCAGGCCGTGACCACCCGCTACCTCGGCACGATCCGGACCGAGCTGGGCCGGTTCGGCCGTCAGGTGTCGGGCTATTCGCTGGAACATCTGCTGCCCGAGCGCGGCTTCGACGTGGCCGCGGCGCTGGTCGGCACAGAGGGCACCTGCGCGATCACGACGCAGGCGACGCTCCGCCTGGTCCCGGCGCCGCGGCACACGGCGCTCGTCGTGCTCGGCTACGACAGCCTCGCCGACGCCGCTGACGCCGCACCGGCCCTGCTGGGGCTCGCGCCGACCGCGGTCGAGGGCCTGGACGCGCGGATCATCGGCCTGGTCCGGGCCCGGTCCGGCCGGTCGGCAGGAGACGAGGCGCGCGCGGTGGCCGAACTGCCGGAGGAGGGCGGCCTGCTGCTGGTGGAACTCGCCGGCCCGACGAAGGACGAGGCGATCGACGCGGCCCGGCAGGCGGTCGCGGCGGCCGGTGCGCGCACGGCGTTCAGCGTCGCGGAGCCTCGGCAGGCGGCGGCCATCTGGCGCGTCCGGGAGGACGGCGCTGGTCTCGTCGCGCGGCCAGCCGGCGGTCGCGCGTACCACGCGGGCTGGGAGGACGCGGCCGTGCCACCAGAACGGCTGGGCAGCTACCTGCGCGGTTTCGACGCGCTGCTAGCCGAGCACGGTCTGCACGGGCTGCCGTACGGGCATTTCGGCGACGGGTGCGTGCACGTCAGGCTGGACTTCCGGCTGGCCGCGCCGGACGGCGCGCAGGCCTTCCGCCGGTTCCTGCTGGCTGCCGCTGACCTGGTCGCCGCCAACGGCGGGTCGATGTCCGGCGAGCACGGCGACGGCCGGGCCCGCTCGGAGTTGCTGCCGCGGATGTACTCGGCGACCGCGCTGGCCGCGTTCGGCGCGGTGAAGGACGTGTTTGACCCCGACGGCGTGCTGAACCCTGGCGTCGTCGTCGCGCCGGTGCCGGTCGAGCAGGACCTGCGGCCGGTGCGCCGGCACTCTTACCGCGCCGGGCTGGGATTCCGCTACCCGGCTGACGGCGGCGACTTCGGCCGCGCCGTGAGCCGGTGCACGGGGGTGGCCAAGTGCCGCGCCGACCTGACCGCGAACGGCGGCGTCATGTGTCCGTCCTACCTCGCTACCAGGGACGAGAAGGACTCCACCCGAGCCCGAGCACGGGTGCTGCAGGAACTGGTGAGCGGCGCGATTCCGGGCCGGTGGCGGTCGGCCGAGGTCGCGCAGTCCCTGGAGCTGTGCCTGGCGTGCCGGGCATGCTCGGCCGACTGCCCGACCGGCACGGACATGGCGACGTACAAGGCCGAGGCACTGCATCAGCGGTACCGCGGCCGGCTGCGCCCGCCGTCCCACTACGCGCTGGGCTGGCTGCCGCGCTGGGCGCGCATCGCCGCCAGCGCGCCCGTGCTGGCGAACGCGCTGCTGGGCATGCCCGGCGTCGCGCC
>JASHQA010000042.1 GCA_030037785.1 Streptosporangiaceae bacterium | reverse complement strand
GCATCGTGGCTGATCGACACGTGCCAGGCGGTTACGCCGAGGCTCGCGGCCATGGCCGCCACCGTGCCCCGAGTCTCCAGCACGGGCCTGCCACGCTCGTCGTGGCCGACGATGGCATCCGTCCAGCGCAGCCCGCGCGGGCCACCGAGCGCCTTGGCCAGCGCCTCCTTGACCACAAAGCAGCCCGCGCGGGACTGACTCGACAGCTTTTGTTCGCTCTCAGCGAACAGGCGGCCGGCCAGCCCGGGTGTGCGCGTCAGCGCTGTCTCCAGCCGGCGGATGTCGGCCACGTCCACGCCGATGCCGAGGATCACGTGATCAAGACTGCCACGTCATTGTCGGTGCGACCGCGCCGCCGGCTAGCCGACCGCCCTGATCGCGTCGGCGAGTCGCCCGGCGAGGCGCTCGGCCTGCGTGGCGTGGGCGGCCTCGACCATCACCCGGACGGCGGGCTCGGTGCCGCTGGGCCGGACCAGGACCCGGCCAGAGTCGCCCAGCTCCGCCCTCGCGGTAGCGATCTCGTCGGCGAGCCGGACTGACGCGCTGACCCGTGCCTTGTCGACACCCGGCACGCTGATCAGGACCTGCGGGTAGCGCGTCATCACGCTCACCACCTCGGCAAGCGGCCGGCCCTGACGCGCCACCTCGGCGAGCAGGTGCAGGCCCGTGAGCATCCCGTCGCCGGTCGTGGCGTAGTCGAACATGATGATGTGACCGGACTGCTCACCGCCGAGGACGTACTTGCCGTCCAGCATGGCCGCGATCAGGTACCGGTCCCCGACCGGTGTCTCGACGACGCCGATCCCGGCGTCGCGCATCGCGTGCCGGAAGCCCAGATTGCACATGACGGTGGCCACCACGGTGTCCCCTGCCAGCCGCTGCTCGGCCTTCAGGGCCATGGCGAGCACGGCGAGAATCTGATCGCCGTCGACGAGTTGGCCGGCCGCGTCCACGGCGAGGCAGCGGTCGGCGTCGCCGTCGTGCGCAATGCCTGCGTCCGCGCCTGCCTGGACAACCGCAGCCGACAGCGCCTCGATGCTCGTCGACCCGACACCGGCGTTGATGTTCAGCCCGTCCGGGTCCGCGCCGATCGCGATGACGTCGGCGCCGGCCCGGCGCAACAGATCCGGGGCGAACCGCGAGGCGGCGCCGTTCGCGCAGTCCACCACGACACGCAGCCCCGCGAGCGGCCTGGCCGACTCACCTCGGCCGTCGCACAGCGTGCCGAGCAAGTGCGTGACGTACCGCTCGCCCTGGCCGGCCGCGTCCCGCACCCGGCCGAAGCCGTCAGCGGGCAGGCTGACGGGCCCGGGGCGCGCGCCCGCACCGGCCCCGTCCGCGATGCCGAGCCTGGCCTCGATTTCTGCCTCGACCGCGTCGGGCAGCTTCAGCCCGCCGCTGGCAAAGAACTTGATTCCGTTGTCGGGGGCCGGATTGTGGCTAGCGGACAGCACGACGCCGAATTGCGCCCCCATCGCCGCGGTGAGGTGGGCCACCGCCGGAGTCGGCATGACCCCGAGCCGGACTACATCGACCCCGCTGGCCGCGAGACCCGCCACCACGGCCGCTTCCAGGAACTCGCCGGATATTCGTGGATCCCGGCCCACGACCGCAACGGCGCGCTGTCCGGCCCGCTGCGCGGCGCTGCCGCCAGAGCGCTCCGGCCTGGCTCTCGTGCCGGTGAGAACGCCCGCGGCCGCGGCCGCGACTTGCATGGCCAGCCCCGCGGTCAGCTCGCGGCCCGCAGCGCCGCGGATGCCGTCGGTACCGAAAAGCTGGCCCATACCCGCCAGTATCCTCCGCGCCGTGCCGCTGGGCGGCTAGCGCTTGGAGTACTGGGGTGCCTTGCGGGCCTTCTTCAACCCGGCCTTCTTCCGCTCGGTAACACGCGCGTCCCTGGTCAGGAAGCCAGCCCGCTTCAACGTCGGCCGACTGTCCGGGTCCACGAGGGTGAGCGCCCTGGCGATGCCGAGGCGCAGCGCACCAGCCTGGCCGGTGACCCCGCCCCCGTCTATCCGGGCCACGACGTCAAACTGGTCCTCAGCGCCGAGCGCCACGAGCGGCTCGCTGATCAACTGCTGGTGCACCTTGTTCGGGAAGTACACCTCGAGGGACCGGTCGTTGATCTTCCACTGGCCGCTGCCCGGCTGAATCCGGACCCTGGCGATGGCCTCCTTGCGACGGCCGGTGCCCAGCGCCGTGCCGGTCACGACCGGCTTGCGCACGGAAGGCTTGACCCCCGGGCTGTCGCCGGTCGATGTGGTGTATTCCGACAACTGCTCCTCGGAGGTGTCGGCCTCCGGTGCGGTTTCCGGCGTCTCGGTGGACTCGGCCACGTTGTCTTCCTCGTACTTCCCGGTTGAAATCTGCCTGCTCTGCACCGCTCAGACGCGTTAGCTGGCGCCCGGCTGCTGACTGACCTGGTTGATCTCGAACGGCACTGGCTGCTGCGCCTGGTGCGGGTGCTCGGGGCCCGCGTACACCTTGAGCTTGCGCAGCATCTGCCTGCCCAGCGCGTTCTTCGGCAGCATGCCCCTGACGGCCTTCTCCACGGCGTGCTCGGGGCTCCTGGCCATCAGCTCCGCATAGGCCATCGACCGCAGTCCGCCCGGGTAACCTGAATGCCGGTAAGCCAGCTTGTCGCGCAGCTTGTTGCCGCTGAGCGCGACCTTGGCGGCGTTGACAATCACCACGAAGTCGCCCGTGTCGACGTGCGGCGCGAAGACCGGCTTGTGCTTGCCGCGCAGCAGCACCGCAGCCTGGCTGGCCAGCCGGCCGAGAACGACGTCCGATGCGTCGATGACGTGCCATTGGCGCTGGATGTCAGCGGCCTTAGGGCTGAATGTGCGCACAGTCATAAGCCTTCGCGTGTGAGTCGAAATCCGCCCGCGCCGGGGACATATCCTGCCTTGGCGCGGGGATCCGCAGGTACCGGTCGCAGCTCACCTGCCCGGCAGGGCAAACAGCAGGCATGCCGGTACGCATGGACGCCCATCGAGGATACCGGCCCGTAGCCGGGCTGGTCAAAGCGAGGCCGGGCGGCCGCTGAGCGGCGGCCGGGCGGCATCCCTGCGGCGGCCGGTGAGCGACCGGTGAGCGACCGCCGGGGCGGTCGCTGACCAGCCAGAAAACGCCGACCCCGCCTGGCTGGCCCGGCCGGGACGATACGCTCAACCGCATGCGAGGAGCGGCCGAGGACAGCGGCGGCGAGCAGCCGTCCCGGCGACACGGCCGGAGAGCGCGGGAAGCCGACGCCGCCGAGCGGCCAGGATCGGCCGACGATCGTGGGCGTTACCAGGCCACGGACGCACGTGCAGCCCGGCCCGGACGCGGGGCTTCCCGGGGGACGGCTCCAGGCGGGCGTCACTCGGCGAGCCGGGCAGTCTTCACGCCTGACTACACGCGCGCCGAACCGGGGCCGGATCAGCGCCGCCCGGCGGCCGGCGGGCAGGGTGACCCCGGCCGCGGCGCGCCGCCCGGCCGCGGGTACGGGTCGGTGGCAGGCGGTACCGCAGGTCGAGGTCCGGTGCGGGGCTACCCGCCCGGCCCCGGGCAGCCCCCGCCGATCTACCCGCCCGGCCAGTTCGCCGCGTGGAACCGTCGTCGTGACGGTGGTCCGGGCCCGGCCGCACGGCCGGATGGCCAGGACGGGCGGCCGTTGGCCCAGGCAGCCGGCCCGATCAGCGTCCAGCAGGCCCAGCCCCCGCGATCGGCCGACGGGGCGGGGCGGTATTACGCCGCGGACGCCGACCTCGCCGCTGAGCCCGGTTACTCGACGCTGGCGGTCAGCGATCCAGCCGCCGACGTCACCTCAACCCAGACCTGGCGTGCGGTCGGCGAGGGGCGGTCGACCGGTATCTGGACCGCGCCGCCCGGAGTCCGCGAGCAGAGCCCGGGCGCCGTCACGCCGGACCAGAGTGATGCGCTGCCGCCTGGCCCGCCGTCGGCTCCGCACGGCCTGCCGGCCACCACGCTGCCCGTGCGGCCCAGGCGGCAGGCGGCCGGCTCGCCGCTCGGCGACGAAGACCCGGCCGCCGACACCGGACCCAGCGCCCT
>JASHQA010000411.1 GCA_030037785.1 Streptosporangiaceae bacterium | reverse complement strand
GAGGTATTCACACTTCACCAGGTTTCATGTTCACATTTGGGTCTGACGGTCTGGTCGTGCTTGCGTGAGCGGATGCGGCCGGGTTTGTTTCGTGGGCTGGGTTTGTGGTGGTGCCGGGGGCGGTGGTCTGGTGAGGTCAGGCGTTGCTGTCCGGGGGCATGCTGGTGCCGGGCTTGCGGGGTGTGGGGCTGGCGGTTATGCGGCGGCGGGGCTGACGCGTCGTTTCGTGCGTGTTCTGGGCGGGAGGCCGGCTGCGGCGCGGCGGGCGTTGCCGGCCTGGCGGTTGTTCCAGGCGGTGAGGATGCGCTGGTTGCGGATGGCAAGCAGGCAGGCGATCCACAGGGTGAGCGGGGTCAGGCCCATCTGGCGGCACCAGCCGCGGCTGATGCTGGTGGTGGCGGGGTCCTTGATGGTGGCGAAGCCGCGTTCGGCTGCGGTGCGCCGTGCGTAGGAGCGCCGCCAGGCTGGTGAGGAGTAGTCGTGTTTTTGCCGGGTCTTGGCCGCGACGTCGGGTCCGACGGTGATGGTCTGCTGGGTGCAGCAGGCCGGCGGGTGCTCGGGGACCGACAGGATCTCGGGCCGGTCCCGGCTGAGCAGCATCGACTCCGGCCGCAGCTGGCAGCGGAGCTTCCCGGTGGTGGCGGGGCAGGCGGCGCGGTGGTAGCCGTCGGTGTCGTCGGCGGTGTGCCGGCCGAGTTTGTGCCGGGCTAGTTCGGCGGCCCGGGCGTCGTGGATGGTGATGTCGTCACTGCTGGCGCCGGGCGGCAGCGGGCCGAGTTCCAGTAATGGCCTGGGTGTGCACGGGCAGTACAGGTTGCCGTTGCAGATGATGGCGCCGTGGTGGGTGCCGCGGGGTCCGCGGTCGTGCGGGTGCAGGTCCTGGACGAGCGCTGCGCCGGCCCGGCGCAGCGGGATGGCCCATGCGGCGGCGTCGCGGTGGGCATAGCCGGAGTCGGCGATGATGTCGCCGAGGCCGATGCCGTCAGCGGGCATCTTCTCCAGGACTGGGACCAGGGCGCGGGCCGGGTCGAGGTGGCAGGAGCAGACGGTCATCCGGCGGGCCAGCTCGGGGACGGCGGGGCCGTGTTCCTCGGCGGTCATCACGGCTGCTGACAGGAAGTAGCCGAAGAACATCTCGCCTTTGGGTCCGGGGAGGTTGGAGTTGCGGTGGCCCCAGGATGCCTGTGGATCAGCGCATTCGGTGCTGCCGTGGCGCGGTGGCCGGGACCAGGTCTCGACGTCGGTCCAGTCCGCGGCCAGCGCCGAGCTGCCGTTCTTGTGCACGGCGGGGATGCTGGCTTCCAGCAGATGGTCGCAGGCGTGCTGGAGGGCCTGTGCCGGGATGCCGTCGGGTTGCTTCTTGCCCAGTGCCCGGGTGATCAGGCCGAAGGTGTGCTCGACTTGCCGGTAGGTGAGCTGGTGCGGCCGGCCGTGCCAGTCCTCGGTGACGCCGAGCCGCACCTGGCCGGCCTCGGGTAGTGAGGTGAGCGCCTGGTGCACGCGGGTCAGGTGCGCGGGACGGCCGTCAGCCAGCGCCAGGAGCATGCCCAGCAATAAGGTGCGGGCCGACAGTTGCCGGCCGCGGACGCCGGCCGGGAGCAGTTCCTCGATCGCCTGCGCGATGCCGGATGCGTCGATGATGTCCTCGGCCGCGGCCAGCGGGCTGCTCACCGCTGCCCGCCGAGCAGCGCGACCGCCTTCTCCTCGCTGCCTGGGTCGAGGGCGGCGGTGATGTCGCCCAGCCGCTGGGAGCAGGTGATGCCGGCCGCGCGCAGGAACGTCGCCAGGCCCAGGATCTGCGCGACGTCGGCCAGCCAGGTCGCCCGCAGCCGGGAGGTATCCAGTGCCGGCAGCCCGGCCCCGCCGGCCAGCGACGCCGTCAGCGGACTGGCCAGGTTACGCCGCCCGGGGTCTCGGCCGCCGATGACCAGGTGCTCGCCGGCGAACGCGGCTGATTCCAGCAGCGGCTCGTGGTAGCGGGCCAGCACCGGCACCACGCGCGGCGCGCGGCCGCCGCGGACGGTCACCACGACGCCGCCGGACCGGCAGCTGATGCCGGTGCCGCGGACGCTCCGCAGGTCGCCGCGGATCAGCCCGGCTCCGGCGCCCAGGCATACCAGGCCGGTGGCGTGCATCCGCCGCGCTGCCGTGGGCTGGGCGGCGGCCAGGGCCAGGTAGCCGCTGATCTCCGCGGCCGAGTAAGGCGGCCTGGCGCGCTCGCGGGGCAGCGGCTGATCCGCCGGCCGAAGCCCGGGCACCACGTGCCGCGAGATGAACCGCAGGTTGGTGCGCAGCGTCCGGCGGGCCGGCTGTGACAGGCCCGGCGAGTGCGCGGCGAACCGCTCGATCACCGACGGGTGCAACAGCGCCTGCGGCGCCGGATCCAGCCCCAGGCAGCCGATCGCGTAATCAGCGAGCTTTCCCGCCGCCCACAGCAGGTTCCTGGCCCGCTCGCGGTCCAGGTCCCCGCAGCGCGCGGTCACCTCCCGGGCGAACGCCGCCGCGGGCGGCGACACCGACGGCGGCCCCCACCGCCCGATATAGGCGGCAGCATCAGCAATCTCAGCCACACTCATACAGCACTTATACTCAATGAGATGCCCGTGATCCCGGACCCCGGCTGCGACAATGAAAACGTGTCGCCCACCCCGGCCCAGCGAGCCCAGGCCACCCGCATCGCCCGCGAGCTAGCCGGCCTGGCCAGGACCGGATTCGCCCTGCCCGGCACCCTCGCCGACCGGATGACCCGCTGCGGATATGCCACCTGCCGCTGCCACGACGACCCGCCCCGGCTGCACGGCCCCTACCACCAGTGGACCCGCAGGAAAGACGGCAAGACCGCCACCCGGATCCTGACCGACGACCAGCTCGCCGACTACCAGCCCTGGTTCGACAACCACCGCCGCCTCCGCGAACTGATCGCCGAACTAGAAACCCTCAGCCTCGCCATCACCGAAGCCGACCCGCGCTGGCAGCGCGGACCGCGAGCAGCACGCAGCCAAGCCCGGCAGACCAGCCCATAACACCGTGGCCGCAGCCCGCCTAACCCGTGAACAGCCCGCCGATCAGAGCACGTTCCCGCAGGTCACAGCCAAATGTGAGGACCTG
>JASHQA010000410.1 GCA_030037785.1 Streptosporangiaceae bacterium | reverse complement strand
CCGCAGCGGCCGCACGATCGGCTCCGCGAGCGGCGACACCCCCTCGGGGTGCTGAAAGTTGTGCAATCCCTGCAGGACGAAGACGGACGCCAGCATGGGACGCGCGAGTTCTCTCAGTGCGCTCATGCGGTGGCACGTGCCCAGGAGGCCGGCGTTTGTAACCCCTGACAGTCGACCGCGTCGTGGCGCCGGAAATGCCGGACAAACAGCGATCGAGAGAAGCAGCGATCGACAGAAACAGGTCATTATGTAATATAGCCGGCAAGTTCTACGTGCAGCTGCCGCATGGCAGCAAGCCGACGCGGATCAACGTGCACCGGTTCTGGCGGGGGGAGATCGACGAGCTCGCGGCAACGTTCCCGGCAGAGGCGCTCGCCGGGGCGAGCGGCGCGCCGGTCACCGGTTAGCGAGCGAGCCTTGGCAGCAGCGCGGCCGACGCGGTGACGGCCACGACGGTGGCGACCACGAGCACGATCACGTCGAGGCCGAGGTGCGCAGGCGTGCCGATCAGCAGCCCGCGCAGCGCATCGACCTCATAGGACAGCGGGTTGCACCTGCTGATCACCTGAAGCCAGCCCGGCATGATCTGCTCTGGGTAGAGCGCGCTCGAGCTGAAGAACAGCGGCATCGTGATCGCCTGCCCGATGCCCATCAGCCGGTCCCTGGTGAGCGCGAGTCCGGCGATCGTCATCGACAGGCAGGAGAAGAACGCAGAGCCGAGCACCACGATGCAGGCCGCGGCGAGCAGCTTCAGCGGGTTGCCGGTCAGCGTCACGCCGAGGATCACCGACAGGACCACCACGACAACGCCCTGCACGACCGACCGCACGCCGGCCGCGAACGCCTTGCCGGTGATCAGTGCCGGTCGCGGCGTCGGCGTGACCATGAGCTTGGTGAGCACGCCGGCGTCGCGCTCCCAGATGATCTGGATGCCGTAGAAGATGGCGATGAACAGCGCGGACTGGGCCAGGATCCCCGGCGCCAGGTAGGCCAGGTACGGGATGCCCTTGGGCGTCGGGATTGCGTGGATCTTGGTGAACACCTCGCCGTAGATCAGCAGCCACAGCGTCGGCTGGATCGCCCTGGTGTACAGCTCCGTGCGATCGTGCCGGATCTTGCGCAGCTCGACCCAGCACAGCGTCCCGATCCGGGCGATCAGGCGACGCGCGACGGCCAGCGGCGTGTCGGCCGGTACCAGCGGGGCGGCCGGAGCCGCCACGAGCTGGTCAGCCGAGGCGGCGGGCGGTGCGCCGGGCGCGACGGACGTCACGGATGCCTCCCGATTCGGTGTTGTCGTCGAGCGTGCCGCCGGTGTAGTGGCGGAATACGTCGTCCAGCGTGGCGCCGGCCCCCAGCGTGGCCTTGAGCAGGCCGGGGGTGCCGGTCGCGCGGATGGATCCGGCGTGCATGAGCGCGACGCGGTTGCAGTAGGTGTCGGCCTCGTCCATGTAGTGGGTCGTCATGAGGACGGTCATGTCCGCCTGCTCGCGCAGTGCCGCGATGTAGTTCCACACGTCGGTGCGCGCGATGGGGTCGAGGCCGACGGTCGGCTCGTCGAGCACGAGCAGGCTCGGGGAGTTGACCAGCGCCTGGGCCAGCTCGAGCCGCCTGATCATGCCGCCCGAGTAGGTCTTCACCACCCGGCTGGCCGCCTCGGTGAGGCCCATCGCTGTCAGTGCGCTCTCGACCCGCTCGCGTCGCAGCGGCCGCGGCACGTCGAAGAGGCGGGCGAACAGTTCGACGTTCTCCCGGCCGGTGAGGGTGGCATCGGCGGACAGTAGCTGCGGAACGTAGCCGATCATGCGGCGGACCAGCATGGGCCGGTCCGCCACGTTGACGCCCAGCACGCTGATGCTGCCTGCCATCGGCCGCAGCAGCGTCGTCAGCATCCGGATCGTGGTCGTCTTGCCGGCTCCGTTGGGCCCGAGCAGCCCGAACGTCTCGCCGCGCTCGATGCGCAGGTCAACGTCGTCCACCGCGGTGTGCGTGCCGAACCGGTACGTCAGGCCGGAGCAGACCACGGCGCTCGCGCGCCCGTCGCCGTTGCCGGCCACCGGACCGGCGGTGGCTGTGGGCTGTCCAGCCCGCATGGTCCCGGCGGCGTCCGGCTGGCCCACGGGCGCCGCGTGCGACGACGCGGGTGGGGCCACCGCGTCCCCGTTCCCCTCCTCGTACACGAACCTGCCGCCGCGCAGCGCCGACGCGCCGGCCGCGACCAGCAGCAGGGCCATCGCCATGCTGAACACGATCACCAGGCCGTGGTGGAACGGCTCGGAGATGAGCTGGGGGAAGAAGGTCTTGCCGGTCAGCAGCGCGACGTGCGCGGCAGGCAGGTGAGCGAGCACACCGGTCGGCGTCAGCAGCTGGCGAATCGGGTTGTAGCCGAGGAACGCGGCGAACAAGCTGCCGACGGGCGGCAGTTCGCCGATCCGGTGCGCGATCGCGTGCGGAACACCCTGGGCGGTGAGCCCGCCGGTGAGGGCGCTCGGCAGCGACGCGGCCAGGCCGGCGATCATCAGCGAGAAGAACACGCCGATCGACAGCACGAAGCCGGCATTCTGGAACGTCGCGAGCATCCCCGAGGCGGCACCGCGCTGTCTGGCGGGGACGCTGTTCATGATCGCGGCCGCGTTGGGCGCCGAGAACAGCCCCATTCCGGCCCCGGCGACGAAGATGAGGGCGGCAAACTCCGGATAGCTGAAGTTGACCGGGATCAGCTGCAGTCCGCCGAACGCGAGCGCGGATACCACCAGCCCGCCGGACGCGAACGCCCGCGCGCCGTGCTTGTCCGACAGCCAGCCCGAGAGCGGGCCGGAGGCGACGAATCCGAAGGTCAGCGCCAGCAGGTAGATACCCGACCAGAGCGGGGTCTCCCGGTACGGATAGCCGTGCAGCGGCAGCCAGATGCCCTGCAGCCAGATGATGAGCATGAACTGCAGTCCGCCGCGGGCAATGGAGGCCAGCAGCGTCGCGCCCGTGCCGGCCGCGAACGCCCTGATCTTCATCAGCCGCAGGTCGAACATGGGCGACTCGACCTTGGTCTCGATCACGCAGAACAGGATCAGCAGCGCGACGCCACCGAACAGCCCGGCCAGCACCAGCGGGCTGGTCCAGCCCATGGCGTGCCCGCCGTAGGGCTGGATGCCGTAGGTGATGCCGGTCAGGAGGAAGATCAGGCCGACCGCGAACGTGACGTTGCCGAGCCAGTCGATCCTGGCCGGCGTCCGCACGCCGATCTCCTTGAGGCTGAGGTAGGACCAGATCGTGCCGCCAAGACCGATGGGCACCGAGACGATGAAGACCAGCCGCCAGTCGACGGCGGCGAGCACCCCGCCGAGAATCAGGCCGATGAACTGGCCGGAGATGCCCGCGATCTGGTTGAAGCCCATGGCCATGCCGCGCTGGTCGGACGGGAACGCGTCGGTGAGGATCGCCGGCGAGTTCGCCATGATCATGGCGCCGCCGGTCGCCTGGATGATGCGGAAGCCGATGAGCCACAGCGCGCCGGCCGGCCCGATGAACGGGTCGAACGGCAGCGCGACCGCGGCCAGTCCGAAGATCGCGAAGCCGGCGTTGTACATCTTGACCCGGCCGTAGATGTCGCCGAGCCGACCCAGCGTGACCACCAGCACCGCGGACACGACGAGGTAGCCCATCAGCATCCAGAGCAGGTAGCTGATGTTGCTGGCCTGCAACGGGTTCAGCTTGATGCCGCGGAAGATGGCCGGCAGCGCGATGATGACGATCGAGGCGTTGACGGTCGCCGCCAGCATTCCGACGGTCGTGTTGGACAGCGCAACCCACTTGTAGTGCCCGCCCCGCAGGCCGCGCCTGCCCGCGACCTGGGTGTTGGTGGCCTGGCTCACCTTGGCGACTCCCGGTGCCGGCAGTTTTAGTTGCTAACACGAAAATAACAGGAACGGCGGTCGTCGTGGTTCGCGGCCCGATCCAGCGGTGGACCACTGGCCCGGCTCGCGGCCGGCCGGTCACCTGCGCACACCGTGGTGGCGCGGCCGTCACGGGTGGGTGGGCTGCCGGGCTCGCTGCAGTATCGTCAGAGCGTGACATTCCGCCCGGGCCCCCGTGATCTGCGCGCGTCCGATTCCGACCGGGAGCGCGTGATCAGCGTGCTGGGCGCGGCGGTCGCCGACGGCAGGCTGACACCCGACGAGCACGCTGACCGGGTCGAGCGCGCGTACCGGGCCAGGACTCTCGGCGAACTGGCGGGGCTGACCGTTGACCTGGCCGGTCCCGCCGACCAGCCGATCAGGCTGGACGGCAGGCGACCGGTGGCGGGCATCTTCGGCCGGGACCAGCGCGCTGGGCGCTGGGTGGTGCCGGAGAACCTGCCGGTGCTGGCGATCTTCGGCGACGTCGAGCTCGACCTGCGGGAGGCGCTGCTGCAAGGCGACCGGACCGTGGTGTACGCGACTCTCGTCGGCGGCACCATCCACCTGATCGTGCCGGACGGCGTCCTGGTGGAGACCACCGGTACCACGGTGCTGACCAGGAAGAAGATCGACCGCCCGGCCCGGCCAGCGGTGCGCGGGCCCGCCAGCGGCCGGCCGCCTGCTGACGGCC
>JASHQA010000409.1 GCA_030037785.1 Streptosporangiaceae bacterium | reverse complement strand
CGCGTCTCGCCAGGGCGATCGTGGCGGTGGAAGTCGGCGCCGTACTTGGCGCCGGCCGTCCGGCAGAACTCCAGGTCCGGATCGGCGATGAGCTCCGCCTCAGCCCGGATCTCCAGTGTCCGCAGCCGATTGGCAGGGTCGAGGATGAACAGCGTGGCCCGCGGGTCGCGGCGCAGGTTCCTGGTCTTCTGCCGGGTGTCGTTGAGCGAGATCTTCACCAGGTCGTCGGTCGTGTCGTGGTAGAAAGCCACGGCAGTGACCTGCGGCAGCCCGTCCGGGCCGTTGGTGGCGAGGATGGCGGTATCGGTCGTGAGTAGCTCGCGGTGCGACTCCGGAACCGCTGCACCTGCTGTCATCGAACCTCCGTGGCACGTTTCCAGGGCCGGCGCTCATGCGCGGGCCGTCCAGCCGGACTAAGCGCGCGGACCGGACGCGTGTATTCCGCTAGGCACGAGTTCCCGCGCTGCGCCCGCAGTAGCGTGAGCGTAGTCATCTGCACGAGGAGGACAACATGCCGCTGTTTTCCGGCCAGTCCGGCGCGGATTCGCAGGTATGGGAGCCGCAGGCCGCTGACACCAGGCTGAAGGACACCGCCGGCGCGGCGGAAGGTGGCCTCTTCACCTCCGACTTGTCGGTTTCCGAGTACGTCCTGCTTGGCGAGGCTGGCTTCGAGCCACTCGGCTTCGTCGTCGGGTCGTCGATCTACCACGTTGGACTCCAGATCGGCCGCTGGTCCCAGAACCAGGAGCTGCAGGTGCTCACGCAGGCCATGTACAACGCCAGGGAACTCGCGATGGCCAGGATGCAGGCGGAAGCCGACCACCTCGGCGCCGACGGAATCGTGGGCGTGAACCTGAAGATGCAGATGTATGCGTGGGGTCAGGGGGTGCTCGAATTCGTGGCGACGGGCACCGCGGTGCGCGCCCTCGCTGGCACCGGAGTACACAGGGCGCCGAGCGGCCGGGCGTTCACGTCGGACCTGTCCGCGCAGGACTTCTTCCGGCTGCTGGCGGCCGGCGCGGTTCCGGTGGCCTTCGTGCTGGGCACCTGCGTGTATCACATCGCGCACCAGTCAGCCATGCAGTCCCTGCGGCAGACCGGCCAGAATCAGGAGATGCCGCAGTTCACTCAAGGCGTCTACGAGGCTCGCGAGCTCGCGCTGTCCCGGATGCAGGCCGAGGCTGACGAAGCCAAGGCGGGCGGCATCGTCGGCGTCACGGTCGCCGTGCACAACCACGTCTGGGGTGAGCACGCGACCGAATTCCTTGCGACCGGGACCGCGATCCGCCGGCTCGCGGCCGAGCACCGGCTGCCCGAGACGACCCCGAAGCCCACCTTCACGCTGGGACTGGACGCCTAGCCCGGCGCGTACTGGGTCGCCGGGACGGTCACGTAGCGGGCCATCACGCGCACCGTATCGTCGGGCGTCAGGACTGATCCCCGACGGTGAAGCGCCCCGTGCTGCCGTCCTCGCCCTATGAGAATTACTCTCATGAAGAGAGTGCTCTCTCATAAGAGCGATATGCAAGTACACTCTCATGACGAGACCTAGCCTAGATTGGCCCTGCCAGGCCGCGGACAGCACACGTCCGCGCGCGAAGGAGGACGTCATGGCGACGCGCCGGAGTAGCACGCCGCACCCCGCCGAGCCAGCACTCCGCCGGACCGCCGAGCGCGTGAACCAGAAGGAACGCACTCGCGCGGCCATCGTCGCCGCGGCCCGCGCGGCCATCGCCTCGGGTGGTGAGATCTCCATGCCGGAGGTCGCGGCGCGTGCGCTGGTGTCGGAGGCGACGGCCTACCGGTACTTCCCGGACCTGGCTTCGCTGCTGCGCGAGGCCCTCGGCGGCGTCTGGGACAGTCCCGAGCACGCCATGGCGCCGATCGCCCATTCCGACGACCCGGTCGAGCGCATCGGCTTCGCCACCGAGGTTCTGCTCCGCGAGGTGCTCACGTATCAGGGAGCCGTGCGGGCGATGATCTCCGCGGCGATCACCAAGCCTGGCGTCGTGCTGCGGCTTGGGCGTCGCTTCGGGCTCATCGACGAGGCGCTGCGGCCCTTGGAAGCTACCATGGCCGTTCAGCAGCCGGCCCGGTTCGCGCAGCTCAAGCGCGGCCTCGCGGTCGTGGTGAGCGCTGAGACGCTGTTTACTCTCACCGACCTGTGCGGGCTCACGGCGGAACTGGCGATCGCCAGCGCGATCGAGACGGCCCGTTCGCTCACGGCCGCCGCCATCCGGCCCGCGCCGCGGTAGCACCGGCTGGCCGTCGCTACTCGGCGCACAGGCCGAACAGCCGCAGTCCGTTGTGCCAGAGCACGGCTCGCAGCCAGTCCTCGCCGAGGCCGAGGTCGACGAGGCCCGCAACCTGGGCCGCGAGGGCGTGCGGAATGGTCGGGAAGTCGGACCCGAACACGACGCGATCGCCAAGCGAGGCCAGCCGGCCGGCCAGGTGCAGCGGAGCCGGGCCGAGGTAGGGCGGGTCGGTGAACACCATCGCCGTGTCGAGCCACACGCTGGGATGCAGCTCGGCCAGCGCCACGGAGGCCTCGTAGTCCGGGGCGCCGAGATGCGCGATCACGAGCCGGAGGTCGGGGAACCGCCGCAGCAGCCGGCGGACGGGCTCTGGCCCGCACCACTGCTCGTTGCCGGAGCCGTCCGCCACCGCGCCTGCGTGCAGGATGACCGGCGTGCCCTGCTCCTGAAGCTGGGACCACGCGTCGTCCAGTAGCGGATCGGTCACGTCGAACCCGCCTACCTGCAGGTGCACCTTGACGGCCTGCCCGCCGAGCGCGAGACAGCGTTCGGTCTCGGCCGCGACACCCGACTCCGGGTAGATCGTGAAGGTGGGGATGACGGCAGGCACGGCAGCGGCGAGCGCGAGCGTGTGGTCGTTGAGGAAGCGCAGCATGCCCGCCCGGTGCGGGTAGGCCAGCGCGGTGTGATGGCGGACACCGACCCGGGCCAAGGTCGCCAGCCGGTCGTCGGCCGAGGCTCGGTACGTCACCGGCCACGGCGGCGAGAGCCGGTCGAACCAGCGCCACACGGCCTGCTGAAGGCGATCCGGCAGGAAATGGACGTGCGCGTCGACGATGCCGGGGATCCCGAGCGTCGCCAGGAAGCCCGGAACCTCGTCGTCAGTCATCGGGCTCAGCGTAGCCCGCGGCGTTGTCCGAGGTCACGCGCGCTGAGCTAGACGTCAGCAAGGCCAGAGGAGCCTTCCAGGCAACGCGCAGGGTTGGCGCTTACGCTCACCGGTGAACGTGATAGGCAGGGCCTGAGCAGGAGGGATCGGAACCGTGCCGGACAACGTCAGCATCTCCTACCAGGGCGCAACGTACGCGCTCGGACAGGGGCCGCAGTTCTACGGCATCTGGTACGCCACGGCGCTCCAGTCGCAGCCGCTCGAGTGGTGGCCGCTGACTCCTGAGGGCTGGGCCGCAGCCTGGTCGAAGTTCGCCTCGGTCGAGGCGCCGGGTTCGATCAGGGCCCTGGCGCCGGCGCCGGTCGCGCCTATGACCGGCCCGGCCGGGCCCGTTGGCGGCGCTGGCGTGGGCCCGACCGCTGGCCAGCAGGCCAGCTGGCTGACGCAGGCGGCAGCCGATCCGGTCAGGCTCGCTCGCAACGGGCGCATCTCGGCCGCCCTGATCGGCCTCGGGCTCGTGCTCGGCGTCGTCGGCCTCTTCCCGGTGTACACGGGCGGTGCCAGCCTGGTCTCGCAGTCGGTCAACCTGGTGCCGCACGTGATCTACCTGGCCGCGTGGGCCCTCTGTGCCGTGCTGATCTTGTTCGGTGGCGTCCGGCTTCAGGTGGGAGCGCTGCTCGGGCTCGGCACGAGCGCAGTCACGCTGGGCCTGTTCGTCGCCGATGTCGGCCTGCCTAGTGCGGACGGCGCACACGGCGCTGGCCTCGTGCTGGGCGTCCTCGGCTGGGTTGCCTGCACCGCGGGCGTGGCGCTCGCCGCCGTAACGGGGCTCACGGTCCGGCGCAGACTCGATGGGGCCCGCGGCCCGGCAGGCCGGTTTGGCGCCCAGCCCAGCCACGACGTCGTGCCACTGGTGACGCTGATACTCGCGGCGCTGGGTGCCGCCATCGCGTTCGCGCCGTCCTGGGACAGCTTCACGCTGCGCACAGCTACAGGTGCCTCGCAGACAGTGACGGCCGGCAACGCGTTCGCCAACCCAGGCGCTGTCATCACTGGCGACGTCCTGACGATGATCGCGCTCGTGGCTGTCGTCGTGGTGGCTGCGTTGTGGCGGCCGCTGCGCCTCGGCGCGGCGCTCGCGCTCGGCGCGGCGATCCCGATGGTCGCCGAGGCGATCTCGGCCATAGTGCAGATCAGCCAGCCGACGTCGCCCCTGGAGTTCGATATCTCGTCAGCGGAGGCGTCGCGGCTGGGCCTGACGATCAGCAATGGGCTGACGCCAATGTTCTGGGTCTTCTGCGCGTTCCTCGCCACGCTGATCCTGTTGTGCGTCTGGATGCTGGTCGCGCCAGGTCAGCCCGCCGCCAGCCGGGTCGTGCCGGGCGGAATCCTGCCGGGCGGGTACCTGCCCGGCGTGAACGTCCCGAGTGGCTACCAGCCCGGCGAGGAAGAGGAGGATGAGCCGGACGAGCCGGCGGCGGACTCGGGCGGCGACAGCCAGCCTGCATCGACGGCCGAAGCGTCCGGCGCGGCTGCCTCGGGTGGCGCGGCTGCGGGCGGCGGTTCCGGCTTGTCATAGCCGACCGGTACCGTCGCAGGCGTGAACCTCGACGTCGCGACCGCAACGGCGGATCGGCTGACCCGGGCGCTCCGGGACCGGCAGATCTCTAGCCGCGAACTACTCGACGGGCTCCTGGCGCGGGCGGAGCGCGTCAACCCGGCGCTCAACGCCATCGTCGCGTGGGACGTCGAGCGGGCCAGGGCCGCGGCCCGCGCCGCTGACGACGCCACCGCCCGGGGCGAGTTCAGCGGGCCGCTGCACGGGCTGCCGATGACGGTCAAGGACGTCTTCGAGACCGCGGGCCTGGTCACCACGTCCGGCGCGAAGGGGCTTGCCACGCACATCCCGGCCGCCGACGCGCTCGGGGTGGCGCGGCTCCGGCGAGCCGGGGCGATCATCTTCGGCAAGTCCAACACGCCCGAGTACGCGGGCGACTGGCAGACCTACAACGACGTCTACGGCCGGACCAGCAATCCCTGGGACGTGAGCCGGACGGTGGGCGGCTCATCCGGTGGCGCGGCTGCGGCGGTGGCGGCCGGACTGACACCGCTGGAGTTCGGCAGCGACATCGGCGGCTCGATCCGCAACCCCGCGCACTACAACGGCGTGTACGGGCTGAAGCCCTCCTGGGGGGTCGTGCCGGTGCGGGGGCACATTCCCGGTCCGCCAGGCAGCCTCACGACCGTCGACGTCGGCGTGGCCGGGCCGATCGCGCGCAGCGTCGCCGACTTGCGGACCGCGCTCGGTGTGCTGGCTGGCCCCGTGCCAGAGGACGCCGCAGGCTGGCGCCTCGACCTTGACCCCGGTCCCGACCCTGGCCAGGTCGGTAAGCTGCGGATCGCGACGCTGTACGGCGAGGGTGGCGACGTGGGGCCGATCGCGCGCGACGTCCGGGCCTGCCTCGAGGACTTTGCGAGCAGGCTTGGCGCCGCGGGAGCTACGGTCGAGCCGGCCACGCTGCCGGTGCCGCTCGCCGACGGCCTGACAACGTGGCGCGACATCACGCTCCCCATCGTCGGCTCGGGGCTGCCGGACCGCTTGTTCGCCACCTTCAGGCGGCTGGAGGACGTCGCGGGCGACGACCCGGCGCTCGCGATGGGCCGCGCGATGGCCAGCCGGTTCCGCGACGTGATGACGGCCACCGACCGGCGGCAGCGGCAGCGGGTCGCCTGGGCAGAGTTCTTCGGTCGGTACGACGCGGCGCTGGCACCGGTGATGCCGACGGCGGCGTTCCCGCACGACACGGACCGGCCGATGATCGAGCGGACGCTCGACGTGGACGGAGTGGCGGTCTCGCACTTCGCGGCGTCGGCGTGGTGCTGCGCGATCAGCGTGATGCTGCTGCCGGTCGTGACGCTGCCGACCGGACTGAACCAGGCCGGCCTGCCGGTCGGGGTGCAGGTCATCGGCCCGTTCCTGGCCGATCTGCGGCTGCTGCGCATCGCCGAGCTGCTGGACACGGCGGCCGGCCCAGGGTTCAGCCCGCCGCCGCTTGCCGACGAGCTCGCGCCCACGGCGTAGTGCCGGACCGGAGTAGTTCACGGCGCCTCTAGGACCGCCGGGCGCTCCGCTCCGGCTCCTGTGGCAGCCGCAGCCCAGTGGTCCGGATCACGAACTCCGTATAGGTGTCCGGGGCCCGATCCGGATCGGCCGGGTAACGGTCCGGCGTCCCGGCCAGCGTGGTGAGCCTGTGCGTCGCATCGTTGCACTCTGCGACGACCCGGCGAACCCGGCTGGCCAGTCGGCCAATGGTCCCGGTCGGGTGGCTGATTGCGCTGTTCATGACTCCAGCCTGGCGCCCTAGCCAGGCTGGCGACAGTGGCAGGAACGCCATAGAGTATCAATATCCTGCCAGCGCCAGTGCGGCTAGGCAGGACAGTGCCGCTAGACAGGACAGTGAGGCCAGGGACGTGCTGACGAACGTTGCCGTCGTGGTGCTAGACCGCTTCACTCCGTTCGAGCTCGGCGTCGTCTGCGAGGTATTCGGCTCCGACCGAACCGACGACGGCCTGCCCCGGTACGACTTCGCGGTGGTTGCCGGGGAGCCCGGCGAGCTCCGGTCGGACGCCGGCTTCGCCCTGAGGCCCGACTTCCGGCTGGACCGGCTGACCACCGCGGACCTCGTGGTCGTGGTGCCAGCCAGCGAGGACCGATGCGACCGCGCCGAGTGGCCGGAGCCGATGCTGGCGGCGCTGCGGGGAGCCGTGGATCGCGGCGCGCGCGTGCTGAGCGTGTGTACGGGTGCGTTCGCGCTAGGCGCCGCCGGGCTGCTCGACGGTCGCGCCTGCACGACGCACTGGCGGCACGCAGCCAAGCTCGCGCGGATGTACCCGGCGGCTAAGGTCGATCCGGCCGTGCTCTACGTCGACGACGACCCGATCATCAGCAGCGCCGGGACGGCGTCGGGCATCGACGCGTGTCTGTACATCGTGCGCAAGGAGCAGGGCAGCCGGGTCGCCAACGCGATCGCGCGCCGCATGGTCGTACCGCCGCATCGCGACGGTGGCCAGGCCCAGTACATCGACCGGCCGGTCGCCGAGCCGGCCTGTGACACGCTCGGCGACGTCATCGGCTGGCTCCAGCGCAACCTGGATCGTTCGGTGACCGTCGACCAGCTCGCCGGGCTGGCGGCCATGTCGTCGCGAACCTTTGCGCGCCGATTCCGCCAGGAGACCGGCACCACGCCACAGCGCTGGCTGACAGGCCAGCGGGTGCTGCTGGCCCAGCAGCTGCTGGAGGAGACCGACGAGACAGTGGACGTGATAGCGGAACGCTCCGGATTCGGGAACGCGGCTACCTTCCGGCATCACTTCCGCGCCCGCCGGGCCACCACGCCCGACGCCTACCGCCGCGCGTTCCGCAGCGCGCCGCCGGGGGTGACCGGCGGTTCGGGCTAGCTCCGGCTGTCGGGGCGCCGACGGTAGCCGAAGAACACCCGGTCGGACTGGTCACTCACCGGGGAGCCGTCGAGGCTTTCCTCTTCCAGCAGCTCAAACCGCCCGGCGAGCGCGGCGCGGATCTGCGCCAGCGGCACGCCTAACTCGTAGATCCGTTCGTGATACAGCTTGTAGATGTCATCGACCTGATGCTGGAAGATCCGCGTCTCCCACAGCGACAGCCCGTCACGGCCCGGCTGCACCGTCATCACGACCACGTTGCCGTCGAACTCGTCCAGGTAGGGGGGAGCGTCCCAGAGCCGCCGGAGCCGCCCCGTCGTGTTGACGTCAAAGATGAACAGCCCCCCGTCGGACAGGTGCTCGTGCGCGCACCGGAACACGGCGAGCCAGCCGTCCACCGTCACGACGTGGTTCAGCGTGTCGAACATGCAGATCACGACGTCGAACTGGTACGGCAGCGTCACCGTCGTGATGTCGGCCTGCAGCAGCCGAGCGCCAGGCACGGCGCGCGCCGCAACCGAGAGCATCTCCGGCGACCGGTCGACGCCGGTGACCCGGAAGTTCCTCGACAGCCCCGACAGGAGCGCCCCGGTGCCGCAGCCGAGCTCGAGCAGGGTCCGCGCGCCGGGCCGGTGCCTGCTGATGTAGCTCAGGAGCCGGTCGATCTCCGGGGTGCGGTCGCCCATGATCCGGTCATAGAAGCGCGCGAAGCCGGCGTAGTCCGGCACCGGTTCACGAGGTCGCATGCACGCCTCCTGACCTCAGCCCGCCAGTCCGGACGCCAGTGCCCGGTCGATGTCGGCGATGAGATCGGCCGCGGGCTCGATGCCGACTGAGAGCCGGATCAGCGCCGGGGGCGCGGACTCTGCCGGCCATCGGCTGCGGCGCTCCCAGGTCGACTCGACCCCGCCGAAGCTGGACGCCGGCGCGATCAGGGTGGCGGCCGCGACGACGGCGTCTGCGTCGGCGGTGTTGCCGTCCACCTCGAACGACAGCAGCGGCCCGAACCCGCGCGGCATCTGCGCCCTGGCGAGCGCGAGCGTTTCCGGGCGGCTGCCTGGATAGTGCACCGCGGTCACCCGCGGATGGCCGGCCAGGTGCGCGGCTATGGTCTGGGCGGTAGCGGACTGGCGCTCGATCCGCAGTGGCAGGGTCTTGAGCCCGCGCAGCGCCAGCCACGCCTCCATCGGACCGAGCGCGCCGCCGCCGAGCGAACGCCAGTCGCGCAGGTCGTCGGCGAGGACCGGATCGCGGGTGAGCACCGCACCGGCCAGCACGTCGGAGTGGCCGGACGCAGACTTGGTGAGCGAGCACAGCGATGCGGTCGCGCCCAGGTCCAGGGGCTGCTGCAGCAGTCCGGTGGCGACCGTGTTGTCGACCACCATCGGGGCACCGGCCGCCGCGGCGAGCCGGGCGAGCGCGGTGAGGTCGGCGACCCGCAGCAGCGGGTTCGTCGGCGACTCCGCCCAGAGCACCGCACGGCCCGCGGCGAGCTCGTCCTCGATCGCCGCGACGTGGCCCTGGTCGACGAAGACCGGGACGGCGCCGTGCGGTCGCAACCGGTCGGCCAGCGTGCGGGCGTTGTAATACCCGTCCCGCGGCAGCAGGATCCGATCGCGGCCGCGAGCGAGCGCGAGCATCAGCGCCATCGCCGCGGCCTGCCCGGAGGCGAACACGACCGCCTGAGCGTTCTCGATCACGCCGAGCGCGTCCTCCAGCGCCGTCCACGTCGGGTTGCCGCTCCGCCCGTAGTCCGCGTCACCCGGCTGGCCCTGCGACGCGAGGATCGTGGCCAGCACGGGCGGCAGCACGATGGGCTCGCCGGGCCGTCGCCCGGAGCCTGCATGCGCGAGCATGGCGTCCGCGGACACGGCAGGGTCGGTCACGTGCAACGCTCCGTTCTGGCGGTGCAGGAAACGTACGGCGAACGACGGCTGACCGCATCGCGAACACGTGTTCCGCTACGGCAGCCGGGCACCATGATTGCGGCCGGAGGCCTAGAGCGCCAACCGAACGTGTGACACTTCTGTCAGCTTTCCGGCCCGCAGAACCCGGCTGCGAGGGCGCGCAGCGCCTGGTCCAGGTACACGGTCAGGTCAGCATCGGCCCGGTCGACCCAGCGGTCGTAGGCAGCCCGGCACACCGCGAGCGTCGCCCTACCGATGGCGAGCGGATAGAGCGCGTCGGCCGGCTCGCCCAGCCGGGTGGCGGCGAACTCCGACACCGCGCGTTCCCACGCGTCATAGTGCTGCGCCGCGCTCGCCTGCAGCGCCGGGACGGCCGTGATCAGGCTCATCCGGGTGCGCAGTTCCGGCACGTCCTCGGCACGGTAGCGGTTGACGCCGACCACCGCCACCCGGATCGCCGCCAGCAGCGGCAGGTCCGGCGGAACGGCGGCGAACGCGGCGCGCAGGGCGCGGACCTCACCGTCGAACGCGTGCCACAAGACGTCAGCCTTGGACTCGAAGTAGCGGAAGAACGTCCGCTTGCTCACCCCGGCTGCCGCGGCGATCCGCTCCACCGTGGTGTCCTCGAACCCGTCCTGGGTAAACAGCCGCAGGGAGATCAGTTCGAGTTCGCGCGCGCTGGTCCCCGGCGGCCGCCCGCGCCGGGCGGCACCCGCAACCTGGCCAGCGACCGGCACCCGACGGCCGCCCGCCTCGCGGTCGACTGCCTGGGTGCGCTTGCCCGTTCCCATCGTTGTCTTGATTGTGTCATCCGGGGACGACTAGCCTGACCTTATTCGTCACCGGGTGCCGAAAGTAAGGAGCCACCACATGCCTGACAGCGCCACCGAACTGCTCGACCGGCCGGCCGAGGACGCGGCAGACGCCGAGACCGCGGCGGAGACCGAAGAGGTGATCGCGGCGGACCTGCTGGTCGAGGAGATCTCCATCGACGGCATGTGCGGCGTCTATTGATGGCTGAGTTCGACCTGGACGCGGCCTGGCGGCTGCATCCGCAGGTCTCGGTGCGGCCCGAGCGGTTCGGCGCGCTGCTGTACCACTTCGGCACCAGGCGGCTGTCGTTCGTGAAGAGCCCTGAGTTGTTCGCGGTCGTCACCGCTCTGGACAGTCAGCCGACCGCGCGGGCCGCGTGCGCGCAGGCCGGTGTCGGCGCGACCGACCTGCCGGCGTACGCCAGGGCGCTCGGCACGCTGGCGGCCAGCCGGATGATCTGCGAACGGACGGCGGCGTGAGCGCCGGCGGGGGGCTGCGGGTCGCCTCCCTGGGCAACACCGTCGGGTCCCTGGTCGAGGAGTTCCGCTTCGGCTTGGCCGCCCCGATCTGCCTGACCTGGGAACTGACGTACGCCTGCAATCTGTCGTGCGTGCACTGCCTGTCCAGCTCCGGTCGGCGCGACCCGCGCGAGCTGAGCACGGCGGAGTGCAAGCGCGTCCTCGACGAGCTCGAGCGGATGCAGGTGTTCTACGTCAACATCGGCGGCGGCGAGCCGACGGTGCGGGCCGACTTCTGGGAACTGGTCGACTACGCCACCGCTCACCACGTCGGCGTCAAGTTCTCCACCAACGGCGTGAAGATCACCCCGGAGGTGGCCGGGCGACTGGCCGCGAGCGACTACGTGGACGTGCAGATCTCCCTCGATGGCGCCACCGCCGAGGTGAACGACTCGATCCGCGGTGCAGGCTCGTTCGAGCTAGCCCTGCGAGCGATGCGCCAGCTCGCCGACGCGGGGTTCGCCGGCTTCAAGATCTCGGTGGTCATGACGCGCCAGAACGTCGGCCAGCTCGACGCGTTCCGCGCGCTCGCGGACGGCTTCGGTGCGCAGCTGCGGATAACCAGGCTGCGCCCGTCGGGCCGCGGCGCGGACGTCTGGGACAAGCTGCACCCGACCGCGGAGCAGCAGCGCGAGCTGTACGACTGGCTCGTGGCGCACGGCGACAACGTGCTCACCGGTGACTCGTTCTTCCACCTGGCCGGGTACGGCCAGGCGCTGCCCGGCCTCAACATGTGCGGGGCGGGCCGGGTCGTCTGCCTGATCGACCCGGTCGGGGACGTGTACGCGTGCCCGTTCGCCATCCATGACGCGTTTCTCGCCGGGAACGTCAGGTCTGCTGGCGGGTTCGCAGCCGTGTGGCGTGACTCGGAGCTGTTCACCGCGCTGCGCGGGCCGCAATCCGGCGGCGCGTGCGCGTCCTGCTCGGCGTTCGACGCCTGCCAGGGCGGCTGCATGGCCGCCAAGTTCTTCACCGGCCTGCCGCTCGACGGTCCGGACCCCGAGTGCGTTCGCGGCTTCGGACACCAGGCGCTGGCCCTCGTGGACGGCGCCGCGGCGCCGCGCCCGTCCGGGGACCACTCGCACCGGACCCGCAGCGCTCCGGTGCCGGTGTCGATCGGCCCGCGGCCAGCCGACGCGGCGATTGCGGTGCTGTCCGCCCAGCGAAGCGTGCCGGACCGGGCCTGCGACCAGAGCCCGCTGGCGGGCTTCGTGCCGTCGGCGCGATGAGCCAGCCCAGCACGGCGGGCCGCGTCGCGCTGGTCACCGGCGCGGCGCGCGGGA
>JASHQA010000408.1 GCA_030037785.1 Streptosporangiaceae bacterium | reverse complement strand
GAGGGAGTCTGGGAGACCCGCGGCGGCCGGAAGGACTTCACGTTCGGCCGGGTCCAGTGCTGGGTCGCCCTCGACCGGGCCGTCAAGCTGGCTCGGCGGCACGGCTGGCCCGCGAACGTCGCAACCTGGGAAGCCGAGCGTGACAAGCTCTACAACCAGGTCATGGAGCGGGGCTGGAACCCGAGGGTGGGGGCGTTCACCCAGCACTACACCACCGACGTGCTGGATTCCTCGCTGCTGCTCATGCCGCTCGAGGGCTTCATCGCGCCCACCGACCCGATGTGGATGTCCACGCTCGGGGCCATGGACCGCGAGCTGGTGTCCGACAGCCTGGTGTACCGCTACAACCCGGCTGCCTCGCCCGATGGGCTGCACGGTGACGAGGGCACGTTCTCGCTCTGCACGTTCCTGTACGTCGACGCCCTCGCGCGAGCCGGTCGGCTCGACGACGCGGTGCTGACCTTCGAGAAGATGCAGACCTACGGCAACCACCTGGGCCTGTACTCCGAGGAGATCGGATCCGCCGGCGAGCAGCTGGGCAACTTCCCGCAGGCGTTCACGCACCTGTCGCTGATCAACGCCGCGCTCAGCCTCAACCATGAGCTCGACCGGCGGCGTGGTCGGCCCGAGTCGGCCACGATCCTGGCGACCAGGTAGCAGGGAACGGGCCCGCGATGGGCGGGCCGAGCAGCGCACCGAGAGCAGCGAACGCGGCGGCGCCCGGTCGGGTCGTGACGCGGAGCGTGGTCAGGTCGTGAAGCGGAGCGTCGCGCCGATGCCGTCCAGCGGCGTGGCGATCCCGCCGCACGCCGCCGGGTTCCCGGTCTGGACCAGGTCTGCCGGCAGGAAGTGGAGGTCGGCGTGCGTGGTCGCCAGCGCTCGCAGCACAGCGGCGTCAGCCCGGTCCAGGACCGGGTCACGCACCTGCCGGTTTCGCAGCTCGTCGGGGGAGGCGGCCAGGTCACACCCAGCCGGGCCGATCCAGGCGATCGCGGTCGACGACGGATCGTCGGCCACGAACATGTCGAGCACCTGCCCGTCGCCGAGCGCTGTCATGGCAGCGCCGAGCCCTTCGACGGCCTGCCCGTGCGCGAGCCGCACCTGCCAGCCGTCGAACCGGTCCCGGACGTCCAGGTCCGCCCAGTCGGACAGCGCCCGGTCCGCGGCGGCGGCGAGTAGCTGGCTGTCGGCCGGGACCTCCTCGTCGACGACGACCGCCGACTCCTGCAGCGCTTTCGGCAGCCGCGCGAGCAGCAGCGACCGGGCGTGCACGTCGCCCGCGACGATGACGCGCCTGGCGCCGAACGCGGTGGCGGCCCCGACCACCTCGGCTGCCAGCGCCTTGGCGTTCTCCTCCCAGGTCTCCTCGACGCTGCGCTGGTAGCGATCCTGGGCCCAGCCGCCCACCGAGGTCTTGTGCAAGGGCCAGTCGCGGCTTGCCGCCCAGTTGCGCCACCAGTCGCCGGTGCCGCCGACGGCCAGCACCTCGCCGCCGCGCCGGGTCGCGTTCACCCGCAGATGCGGAACGGGCGGGGGCTGCTGGGCCAGCAGCGGCATGAGGTGCGGCAGCGCGGACAGCCGGGCGATCTGCCGTCGAGGCGGCGCCTGCAGCGTCGCGGTCATGGTGACGGTGCCCTGGCGGGCGAACACCGCCATTCCCGGCGCGGCCAGGTCGCGGTCGGTCACGACGTGGGCGACCGCGTCCAGCGTGGCCGGGCTCGCCCCGGCAGCAGTCAGCTTCTCCCGGGCGGCGCGCCAGCGGAGCTCGAGAGCCTGCGGGGCATTCTCGTGAATACGGTTGGTGTCGATGTACACCGAGACATAGCCGCCGATCTCGTCATACAGCGACCGCAGGAAGTCCAGTTTCATGGCGCCCCCAGGTCTTCGTCGGTCCCACCCCGCCCGGCCTGTCATTCGGGGATACCCGACTGGGCCCGCGCTGCACCGCTGGTGACGGCCTCCGGCTTGCGACCCGAGGATGAGCGCCGCCTGGTCCGCTCAGGGACCGGTGACTCGCTGTGCCGTGACAGCCACGGTGGTATACGCCATCGTGAAGCTGCCCCCCATCGCGTCGATCGCGGCCCCGACGCCCGCCTGCACGTGGGCCATCTGGTCCGGCGCGAGCTGAGTGAGCGCACCGAGGGTCGGCAGCTGGTCCAGCCACTCGTCCCGGCTGTAGGTGCACTCCCAGTCGAACCGCCACTGCTCCGGCTCGCTGAACTCGCCCGCCGCCCGGATCCCGTCGGCGATCTTGGCGAACAGCGGCTGGTAGAGGTCCAGGGACGGTCCCGCCGCGAGGACGCTGAAGTTGAGCGGCGAGTCCGGTACGGCCCGCCGGTACGCGCTCGCCTGGGCTTCACTCACCGCTGGCGGTGCCTGGAACACATGGTGGAAGGGCGCGAGCCGGCCACCAGGCCGCAGCACGCGTGCCGCCTTCGCCGCGCCGGCGACCGGATCCACCCAGTGCCAGGCGGTGCCGGCGATGACCGCGTCGAAGTCGCGACCCGCGGGGTCCCAGGCCTCGAACGCGGCGACCTCGACCTCGACCCCGGTGTGCCGCGCGAAGTCGGCCATCCGAGCGTCGGGCTCGACGCCGAGTACCGTGCAGCCGACGGCCTGGAACTGGCGCGCCTCGATGCCAGTGCCGCAGCCCACGTCGAGCACGTCGCGGCCCGGGCTCGCGGCCAGGATCCGGTCCACCAGGGCGTCGGGATAGGGCGGCCGGGTCCGGTCGTAGCGCTCCGCGTCCCCGCCGAACGACTCGGCCACCTGCCGGTGGCGATGCGGCTCGGGTACGGGGGGCGGAGGTACCGGATTCGGCGGGGCAGCGGGCATGCGACACACCATACGGGCCAGCCGTGACCTGCGGTGGAGCTGAGGAGGGTG
>JASHQA010000407.1 GCA_030037785.1 Streptosporangiaceae bacterium | reverse complement strand
CCGCGCCGGGCCGGGGAACGCGGCGCGGTCGAGGCTGGCGCGCTGCCGAACCTGCTGCCCGGCGGCCGCCGCATCGGCGCGGCGTCGGCGGCCAGCGAGATCGCGACCGCCTGGGGTACCGCCTCGCTGCCGGCCACCGCGGGCCGCGCGACGAGCGAGATCCTCGCTGCGACCGCGGCCGGTGACATCGATGCGCTGCTGATCGGCGCGGTCGATCCGGATGACCTGCCCGACCCGGCGGCGGCGCTGCGGGCGATCGAGTCGGCCGGCTTCGTCGTCAGCCTCGAGCTGCGCGTCAGCGCGGTGACCGACCGGGCCGACGTCGTCTTCCCGGTCGCGGCTGCGGCGGAGAAGTCCGGCACGTTCGTCAACTGGGAGGGCCGGATCGGCTCGTTCGAGGCCGCGCTGCCGGTGCCCACCGTGCGGACCGACCTGCACGTGCTGGCCGCGCTGGCCGACGAGATGGACGTGCACCTCGGGCTGCCCGACCTCGAGTCAGCCCGGCGCGAGCTCACCGCGCTGACCCGCTCGGCTGCCGAGGTGACCCCGGCTCGCGACGACGCCCCGCTGGGGCGGATCGGCCAGCTCCAGCCCGAGCGTCCGGGCCCGGGCAGGGCGCTGCTCGCCACCTGGCATAATCTCCTCGACGCTGGCCGGATGCAGGACGGCGAGCCGAATCTGGCTGGCACGGCGCGTGCCGCCGTCGCCCGGTTGTCCGCCGCCACCGCCGCCGAGGTCGGCACCGCCGACGGTGCGAAAGTGACCGTGGCGACCGGCCGCGGCTCGATAACTGTCCCCGTGGAGATCACAGCTATGCCTGACCGGGTTGTCTGGCTGCCGACCAACTCGGCGGGCGGCGCCATCCGCCGCGAGCTGGCCGCTGGGCACGGCAGCCTCGTGTCGGTGCGGAGCGCGGGATGAGGGGGATCGCGGCTGCGACGCCGTCGAACATCCCGACCCTGTCCAGCTTCGGGCACGACCCGTGGTGGCTGGTCATCCTCAAGGTGCTCGTCATTTTCCTGTTCCTGATGCTCGGGACCCTGTTCATGATCTGGGCCGAGCGGAAGGTCATCGCGCGGATGCAGCAGCGGCCGGGACCGAACCGGGCGGGCAAGTTCGGCCTGCTGCAGTCCCTGATGGACGGCATCAAGCTGCCGCTCAAGGAAGACATCGTGCCGCGCACCGTCGACAAGGTGCTGTTCTGGCTAGCGCCCGCGATCGCGGCCATCCCCGCGTTCATCGGGTTCGCGGTGATTCCGTGGGGCCCGATCGTGTCGATCGCCGGTCACCGGACGCCGCTGCAACTGACCGACCTGCCGGTGGCAGTGCTGCTGCTCCTCGCGATGAGCTCCATGGGCGTGTACGGCATCGTGCTGGCCGGCTGGGCGTCTCGGTCGCCGTACCCGCTGCTCGGCGCGCTGCGCAGCTCGGCTCAGGTGATCAGCTACGAGATCGCGATGGGCCTGGCGTTCGTGCCGGTGTTCCTGTACGCCGGGTCGCTGTCGACCTCGCAGATCGTCGCCTCGCAGATCCACGGCGCCGAGTTCCACTTCTTCGGCTACATCTGGCACTGGCCCTCGTGGTACGCGATCCTGCTGCTGCCGTCGTTCCTCATCTACATCATCACCATGGTCGGCGAGACCAACCGGCTGCCCTTTGACCTGCCCGAGGGCGAGGGCGAGATCGTCGCCGGCCACATGACCGAGTACTCGTCGCTGAAGTTCGCGCTGTTCTACCTGGCCGAGTACGTCAACATGATCACCGTCTCCGGCCTGGCCACAACCCTGTTCCTCGGTGGCTGGCGGGCGCCGTGGCCGCTGTCGGCGTGGGCCAGCTTCGACAACGGCTGGTGGCCGGTGCTGTGGTTCCTGCTCAAGGTGGCCGGGTTCATGTTCTTCTTCGTGTGGCTGCGCGGCTCGCTGCCGCGGATCCGCTACGACCAGCTCATGCGGCTGGGCTGGAAGGTGCTGATCCCGGCCGCGCTCGCGTGGACGCTGATCGTCGCGACCGCGCGGGTGTACCGCAATCAGGGCGCCAGCCCGGCGCTGTACATCATCGCCGGCGGCATCATCGTGGTGCTGCTGACGCTGCTGTGGCGCTGGGAGTCGGCGCCGCAGCGAGCCGAGCGGCTGGCCGCCGAGGCGACGGAAGCCCGGCTGGCGAGCGGGGAAGCCGAGCCGGAGCCGGCGTTCCCCACCCCGCCGCTGGACCTTCCGCACTACCACGGGATCGGCATCGCCACGAGCAGGCCGGTGCTCGCCGGGGTGGCCGACGACGAGGCAAAGGAGGTGTCCAGTGCCTGAGTTCCTGGGCCAGGTCAAGGGCTTCGGCGTCACCTTCCGGCAGATGTTCCGCAAGGTCGACACCGTCCAGTACCCCGAGCAGAAGCTGCCCACCGCGCCGCGGTTCCACGGCCGTCACCAGCTGAACCGGTGGCCGGACGGACTGGAGAAGTGCATCGGCTGCGAGCTGTGCGCCTGGGCGTGCCCGGCCGACGCGATCTACGTCGAGGGCGCCGACAACACGCCCGAGGAGCGGTACTCGCCCGGCGAGCGGTACGGGCACGTCTACCAGATCAACTACCTGCGCTGCATCCTGTGCGGGCTGTGCATCGAGGCGTGCCCGACCCGAGCGCTGACCATGACCAACGACTACGAGCTCGCCGATGACAGCCGCGAGAGCCTGATCTGGACCAAGGAGCAGCTCGTGGCCCCGCTGCAGCCGGGCATGGAGGCGCCACCGCACCCGATGCGCCTCGGCGAGAACGAGGAGGACTACTACCAGCTTGGCGCGATGCTGGCCCGTTCCCAGCCTGCCGGGTCTCAGCCGGGGGGAGCGGCACAGTGACCGCGGCGCATCCGCTGATCCTGGCCGGTCCGGCGGCCGAGACCACCCGGCTGCTGGTCTACTGGGTGCTCGCGATCGCGGCGGTGGCCGCCGCCCTCGGCATGGTGCTGGCCAGGCGGGCGGTGCACTGCGCGCTGCTGCTGGCCATCGTCATGCTGTCGCTGGCCGTCTACTACGCGATGCTGGGCGCGCCGTTCCTGGCGTTCGTCCAGGTCATCGTCTACACCGGCGCCGTGCTCATGCTGTTCCTGTTCGTCCTCATGATCGTCGGCATCACCGCCGCTGACTCGATCATCGAGACGATCCGTGGCCAGCGGCTGTGGGCGAGCCTGGCCGGGATCGCGATGCTGATCCTGCTGAGCCTCACCGTCGGGCACGCGGTCATCGGGCCCGCTGGAAAGAGCAGCGCGGAGTTCGGCAACTCGAACGTGACCGCGCTGGCGCACCTGATCTTCACCCGGTACGTGTGGCCGTTCGAGGTCACCAGCGCGCTGCTCATCACCGCGGCGGTCGGCGCCATGGTGCTCGCCCATCGCGAGCGGCTGCGGCCCAAGCCGACCCAGCGGGAGATGGCAGTCGCCCGGGTCGCCAGCGGTCATCCCACGCCGCTGCCCGGACCGGGCACCTACGCCCAGCACAACGGCGTGGACATGCCGGCCCTGCTGCCCGACGGCAGCCAGTCCGAGCTGTCGGTCAGCCCGGTCCTGTCGGGCGGCGGGCGGCCAGAGCGCCCGCCTGCGCTGGGCGGCGGGCAGCCAGACGGCGGGCAGCAGCCGGCCGTGACGGCGGGACCGGGGCCTGCCGGTCCGGAAGCAGGTGAGCAGTAGTGGTAAGCCCCGCGCACTTCATCGCGCTCTCTGTGATCTTGTTTGTGATCGGCGCCGTCGGCGTGCTCGTCCGGCGCAACGCGATCGTGGTGTTCATGTGCGTCGAGCTCATGCTCAACGCCGCCAACCTGGCGTTCGTGACGTTCGCCCGGATGCACGGCGCGCTCGACGGGCAGGTGATCGCCTTCTTCGTGATGGTGGTGGCGGCCGCGGAGGTAGTCGTCGGCCTGGCCATCCTGACCGCCATCTTCCGTGCCCGCAGGTCCGCGTCCGTCGACGACGCGAACCTGATGAAGTACTGAGGAAAGGGAGCCATGACCGGCTCAGCCGACAGTGCGCTCGCGCATCCCGCCGTGGCGATCGCGACGCTGCACGCCACCGGGCTTCAGGACGCGGCCTGGCTGCTGCTCGCGTTCCCGCTGCTCGGCGCCGCGATCCTGCTGCTCGGCGGCAAGCGGACCAATTCCTGGGGTCACCTGGTGGGCGTGGCCACGCCGGTGCTGGCGTTCGCGTACGGCGTCGCGGCCCTCGTCCAGATGCTCGGCTATCCGGCCGCGCAGCGCTCCCGCGACCTGACCATCTATCAGTTCATCGACGTCGGCCGGTTCCAGGTGCCGATGGGCCTGCGGCTGGACCAGTTGTCCATCTGCTTCGTGCTGCTGATCACCGGCGTGGGCTCGCTGATCCACATCTTCGCGGTCGGCTACATGGCGCACGACCCGGAGCGGCGGCGGTTCTTCGGCTACATGAACCTGTTCGTCGCCGCGATGCTGCTGCTCGTGCTGGCCGACAACTACCTCGGCCTGTACGTCGGCTGGGAGGGCGTGGGCCTCGCCTCGTACCTGCTGATCGGCTTCTGGCAGTTCAAGCCGTCGGCGGCCGTCGCGGCCAAGAAGGCGTTCATTGCCAACCGGGTCGGCGACGCGGGCCTGTCGCTGGCGATCATGCTGATGTTCTTCCAGTTCGGCTCCGTCACGTTCACCGGCGTGTTCGGCGCGGTCGGCAAGGCGAGCCACGGCGTCGTGCTGGCGATCGGGCTGCTGCTGCTGCTCGGGGCGTGCGGCAAGTCCGCGCAGGTGCCGCTGCAGTCCTGGCTGCTGGACGCGATGGAGGGCCCGACTCCGGTGTCCGCCCTCATCCACGCCGCCACCATGGTGACGGCGGGCGTCTACCTGATCGTCCGGTCCGCCCCGATCTTCGACCTGAGCGCCGGCGCCAGGCTCGCCGTCGCGATCGTCGGTGCCGTCACGCTGCTGTTCGGCGCGATCATCGGGTGCGCGAAGGACGACATCAAGAAGGCGCTGGCCGGGTCCACGATGAGCCAGATCGGCTACATGATGCTGGCCGCCGGGCTCGGCCCCGCTGGTTACGTGTTCGCGATCGCGCACCTGCTCGCGCACGGCTTCTTCAAGGCGGGCCTGTTCCTCGGCGCGGGCTCGGTCAAGCACGAGATGAACGACGAGGTCGACATGCGCCGCTTCGGCGGGCTGGCCAGGGTGATGCCGATCACGTGGGTCACGTTCGGACTCGGCTACCTCGCCATCATCGGCGTTCCGCCGCTGTC
>JASHQA010000406.1 GCA_030037785.1 Streptosporangiaceae bacterium | reverse complement strand
CCCGGCCACTTCGACGCTGCCGACGCTCTCGTGCTGCCCTACCGGTCGGGCACGGCGTCCCAGAACGCGCTGATCGCGCTGCGGTTCGGCGTCCCGGTGATCGCGACCAGGGCGGGCGCGATCGCTGCTGCGATCACCGACGGCCGGAACGGGATCCTCTGCGCCCCGGCTGACGTCGCCGACCTAACCCGCGCGGTCGGCCGGCTGTACGAGCCGGGCGTGCTCGAGCAGCTGCAGCGTGGCGTGCACGCGACGGATACCGGGACCACCTGGGCGCAGTACGTCAGGGCGGTGGAACGGGCCTGCGAGCCCTGCTGACGGCCCGGATCATGACCGGCCGTCGCCCGCCCGACGTCGCTTCGGCGGGTTTGGTCATGAATGCCGGAATTCTACGACGTCGCCGTCGCGCATGACGTAGTCCTTGCCCTCGATCCGGGCCTTCCCTGCCGCGCGGGCCGCGGCGACGGAGCCGGCCGCGATCAGGTCGTCGAAAGAGACGATCTCGGCCTTGATGAAGCCGCGCTGGAAGTCGCTGTGGATGACTCCGGCCGCCTCCGGCGCGGTAGCGCCGACGGGAATCGTCCACGCCCGCGCCTCCTTCGGGCCAGCGGTCAGGAACGTGGACAGCCGCAGTGCCGCGAACCCCGCCCTGGCAAGCTGCGCCAGGCCCGGCTCGCCGAGGCCGAGCTCGGCAAGCAGCTCCGCAGCCTCCGCGGGCTCGAGCTCGGTGAGCTCTGCCTCGGTCTTGGCGTCCAGGAACACCGCTTCGGCGGGCGCCACCAGCTCGGAAAGCCGCTTGCGCAGCTCGTCGTCGGCTAGCTCGCTGTCGTCGGAATTGAACACATACACGAACGGCTTCGCGGTCAGCAGCTGCAGCTCACGCACGTCGGCCACGTCGAGTCCCGCCGGTCCGGCGCCGGCCGCCAGGGTGCTGCCGCCGTTCAGCACTTCCTGGGCCTTGGCTGCGGCTTGCGCTGCCCTGATCCGCTCCGGATCCCTGGCGAACTTGGCCTCCTTGGCCAGCCGCGGGGCGGCCTTCTCGAGCGTCTGCAGGTCGGCCACCATCAGCTCGGTCGCGATCGTGTCGATGTCCCGCTCCGGTGACACGTCCCCGTCCACGTGACTCACGTCCGGGTCGGTGAACACGCGCACCACCTGACAGATCGCGTCGGTCTCCCGGATGTGCGACAGGAACTGGTTGCCGAGGCCCTGCCCCGCCGAGGCGCCGCGCACGAGGCCGGCGATGTCGACGAACCGCACCGTCGCGGGCACGATGCGAGCCGAGTCGTACAGCCGCGCCAGCGCGTCCAGCCGCGGATCGGGGATGCCGACAATGCCGACGTTCGGCTCGATCGTCGCGAACGGATAATTGGATGCCAGCGCGTTCGCCCGGGTGAGCGCGTTGAACAGGGTGGACTTACCCACGTTCGGCAGGCCGACAATGCCGATGGCCAGGCTCACCGGCAAATTCTATGCACCCAACGGGAACGGGGTGGCCTCGGCTCGCAGCGTCCCGTATCGCCAGCCCGGACGGGCGCAGGACGCGTTTCGGGCGTGTCGCGCCCGAAACTGTCGGTGGTCGCCTGTAACCATGCTGACCATGAACGCGATCTTGCTACTGATAGCGCTGCTGCTCGGTGCCGCCATCGGCGCGGCGCTCGGCTATCTGCTCGCCCAGCGGCGAGTGGCCAGCGCGACCGCCGATCTGGCCGCCAGCGCCGCCACCGCCGACGAGCGAGCGCGAGCCGCGGCAGACCGGGCGGCACTGCTCGAGCGCACCGCTCAGGACCGGGCCGCGCTGGTTGACGGCCAGCTCGCTGAGCGCTTCGAGTCGCTGTCCGCGCAGGCGCTCGACCGCAGCGTCAGGACACTGCTGGAGCTCGCCGACGGCCGGCTGAGCGCCGCCAGTGCCACCGCGGCGGGCGAGCTCGACAGCCGCAAGGCCGCCGTCGAGCAGCTCGTGCAGCCCCTGCGCGACACGCTGACCAGGCTGGAGAGTCAGCTCCGGGAGGCCGAGGCGGCCAGGCGGTCCTCGCACGCGGCGCTGACCGAGCAGGTCTCGATCGCCCGGCAGACCTCCGATCAGCTGCGCGCCCAGACCCAGGCGCTGGTCACCGCGCTGCGCAGGCCAGAAGCCCGCGGCCGGTGGGGCGAGATGCAGCTCCGCCGCGTCGTCGAGCTGGCCGGGATGGCGAGCAAGTGCGACTTCGACGAGCAGGTCGGGGTCGCCACCGCGGACGGTGCCCTGCGCCCGGACATGGTGATCAGGCTGGCAGGCGGCAAGAACATCGTCGTGGACTCCAAGGTCTCCCTGGCGGCGTATCTGGAGGCCGCTGAGTCGACCGACGAGGGGGTCCGCGCCGACCGGCTCGGTGCGCACGCGCGGCACGTGCGTGAGCACGTCGACCGGCTGGCGGCGAAGGCCTACTGGTCCGCGCTGAGCCCGGCGCCGGAGTTTGTCGTGCTGTTCATCCCCGGCGAGGCCTTCCTGGCGCCCGCGCTCGAGCGCGACCCTGCCCTGCTCGAGTACGCGATGGCGAGCCGGGTGCACCTCGCCACCCCCACCACGCTGGTCACCATGCTGCGTACCGCCCAGTACGCGTGGCAGCAGGCCGCCCTGTCCGATCATGCCCGCGCCGTGTTCGACCTCGGCCGGGAGCTCTACGACCGGCTCGCCAGCCTGGGCAGGCACGTCGACGGCCTCGGCCGCGCGCTGACGACCGCGGTGTCCACCTATAACCGGGCGGTCGGCTCGCTGGAGAGCCGGGTGCTCGTCAGCGCCCGCAAGCTGAGCGAGCTCGGCGTGGTGGACGCCGAGCTCGAGCAGCCGCAACCGGTCGAGGAGACGGTTCGCCCGCTGTCCGCGCCCGAGCTGATGGTCGAGGCGGGCCCGGAACTCGTGCCGCCGCCGGGTCTTGAGCCTGGGCCTGCCGGGCACACTGAACTCCTTGGGGGGCGGGCTTTCAGCGCCGCCGGCTAGCGCCGGCGGCTGGAGGGCGGCGCATGGACCAGCGGGTGGCCGACGACGAGGCCACCAAGACCCTGCCCGCTGCCACCCGGCC
>JASHQA010000405.1 GCA_030037785.1 Streptosporangiaceae bacterium | reverse complement strand
CGCGGCATCGAGCAGCCCGGCCCGGACCGGGTCGTGCCGACCGGGCCGCTGGACGAAGGGGCGGAGTCGCCGGGCTGCCTGTTCGAGCCGCGCTGCCCGTTTGCGGCCGCCGACTGCCGGGAAGCGGTGCCGCCGCTCAGCCGGCGTGGCGGCACCGAGCAGCTGCACGCGTGCCTGCACCCCGAGCACAGGTCGGTTGTCGCGGTCCCGGTGGCGGGACCCACGGCCGCCATGGAAGACCGCTACGGCTGATCGGCGGCCGTGGCGGCGGCCGTGGCGAGCCGGACGGCGCCGGCGACGGGCGGTTCGGCAAGCGCTCGCACGGGGCTGGCCGGCAGCGCGGTCACCACGGCGGTGACGGTGGCGGCGAGCAGCCCCTGATGCCCCATCAGGCCACCGCCGAGGATTACCGGAACGCCGTCAGCCGCCGCGAGCCGCGTCGCGACCTGGGCGGCGAGCTCCGCCAGCTCCTGCGCTGCCTGCCGGACGATGCCCGCCACCGCGGCGTCTGCGCAGTCCAGCACCGCTGGCGCGTGCCTGGCCCAGTGCCACGGCTGCGGCTGCCGGTAGAACGCGCTGCGCAGCTGCGTCAGATCGGTGGCCCCGGCCGCGGCGAGCAGGCAGCCGCCCAGCGCACCGGGCGGCACGTCGCCGTCGAGGCGGGTCAGCAGCTCGCGGACCGCGGTCCGCACAACCCAGTAGCCGCTGCCCTCGTCGCCCAGCAGGTAGCCCCACCCGCCGGCCACGGCGGTCCTGCCCCGCCAGCAGCCCACCGCCATCGACCCGGTGCCGCAGATGACCGCGATGCCGTCGGTCAGCCCGGCGGCCGGCAGCACCAGCGAGGCGTCGTCCACGATCACGACCCGGCCGGAGCTGGTCAGCGGCGCCAGCCTGCAGCGCAGAAAGTCGCGGGTGTCCGGCGCGGTGATGACGCCGGCGGCGCCCACGCACACCGCGTCGAGGCTGCCGGTCAGCTCGGGCAGCTGGGCGAGCAGGTCGGTCAGGGCGGCGGCGGCGCGGTCTGGCCCGGCTGCGGTCATGGAGGCACTGGCGGCTCGGGCCTCAGCCACGACCTCGCCGTCGGCCACCAGCCGTGCCCTGGTCGTGCTCGCGCCGATGTCCAGGCCGAGAACCCGAGTCACTGCCCGCACCGCCCGGCGGGCGTCACACTACTGGCCACGGGTGACCTGCAGCCAGGACTGCAACCAGCCAAGGACAGCGCCGACCGGGCGCTGGCGCTGCCCGATCCGCTGCTCGCGAGCGCTGTTGCTGACTGCCCGCTGGCTGCCCATCGTGCTGGCTGTCCCTGCCACCCGCGAGCCGACCAGGACCTGGCGCCAGAGCCCCGCGCCCGAAGCGAGGTGCACCCGTTGCGCTTCGTGCGCCAGCCGGGGCGCGATCAGCGCGGCGAGTGGCAACCACGCAGTGCTCGCGCTCTGCGGCAGCGCCAGCTCATTGCCGGGCCTTGCCCGCGAGCTGATCAGCAGCGGCCCACCGCCGGTGGTGACGGTGATCGAGCGGAGCGCGGCTGAGCTGGTCGCGACGCCGATGAGCTGCGGGGCGCTGTCGCTGTTGGCGGTGAGGGCGTACGGGCCGCCCGGCACGGTCAGTGTCACGGATCCGCCGGCGGTACTGACCGACACCGACTCGGGTGCCGCGGAGAAGGCGATCTGTGCCGGACCGGTGCCCGTGGCGACCACCGCGGTCGCAGCGGTGAGGCGGGTAGCGACCACCTGCCCGCCGTCGGTGTCGGCGCGCAGCGGCCCGGTCAGGCCGCTGATCTGAAGCGGACCGCCATCGGTGCTGACCGTGAGCGGGCCGTGGATGTCAGCGGCGCTCACCGGGGTGCCGCGAGAGTCCAGATTCGCGGCGGCGGTCCCGGAGATGAACACCGGACCGCCCACCGCGGTGACAGGTACCCCCAGGGGCACGGTCACAGCGAAGCTGACCGAGCACGTCCACTTCGCGCACGCGGGGTCGGCGAGAGTGAGGCGGCCCCCGGCGACGGACTGCACCACCGCGGGCGGCCTGTCGTAGTAGGCAATCGTCTCGGTGACCTGAACGTGCGTCACCCGAGCCGCCGTCACCGCTATCAGCCCGGCGTAGCCCCGCACGGTCAGGCTGCTGACCGGCTGGGGCACGGTCACCGTCCGGGTCAGCACCCGGGCAGTCCGCACCCGCGCGTGGCGCGATGCGCCGGCGCTGGAAGACGGCGGCGAGGTCCCGGCCGAGACGATGATGAAGGTACCGGGGATCGCCAGGGCGGCGGCGGTGGCCAGGCCGCACAGGCCCCAGGCCCACCGCCCGGCCCTGGCTACTGGACGCACGGCAGGCCCACGGTGATCAGCGTCGGCCCGCCGGGCGGGCTGGCGATCTCGAGAGTTCCGTCAACCGAGGAGACGCGGTTTGCCAGCCCGGCCAGGCCGGTGCCGCGGCCAGGGTCGGCGCCGCCGACGCCGTCGTCGCTGATGATGACGTGCAGCCGATCGCCGGCGCGCTGCACGACCACCTCTGCCTGGCTCGCCTGCGCGTGCTTGGCGACGTTCGCCAGCGCCTCGGACACCACGAAGTACGCGACCGCCTCGATCACGGGCGGCGGACGGCCGGGCAGGTCCGCCACGGTCAGCCGGACCGGCACCGGCATCCGGGCCACCACGCCGGACAGGGCCGCGTCCAGGCCGCGGTCCTCGAGCACGGCCGGGTGCAGCCCGCGGATCAGGTTCCGCAGCTCGGCGAGGGCGGCCTTGGCCTCCTCGTGAGCTTCCGCGATCGCGTGCCGCGCTTGCTCGGCGGTGCTGGCGTGCGCCCTGGCCATCCCGAGGTTCATGGCCAGCGACACCAGCCGCTGCTGGGCCCCGTCGTGCAGATCCCGCTCGAGGCGCCGCCGTTCGGCATCGGCAGCGTCCACCACGCCAGCTCGGGTTTGCGCCAGCCGCTTGACCTGGTATTCCAGCTCCTCGGTGCGGCTTGGTCCGAGCAGCGCGCGCGCCGTCCTGCCGTCCAGCGCGGCGACCGCCCTGGTCAGCCACGGCGCGACGGCCAGCAGGAGGAGTCCGGCGGCGGTCAGGTACACGTCGACCGGGATGCCCAGCAGCGCCGGCAGGTGATTCGCCGGACCGCCCGGCAACTGGCCGCGCCAGAGCAGGCCCCGGTGCGGCAGCGCCCACGCGTAGCTGTACACCATGGTGTACAAGACGCCGGCGAGCCACGCGCCGAGCACGGCGACGCCGCCAGCCGCCAGCGCCGGGCCGACCAGCAGGTGGTAGCCGAGCTGACGCCAGGTGGCCCGGGACCGGGCGGCCGCGGACATACCCCGCGCGCTCAGCCTGCCGGACACGCCGGGCTGCGGCGGTATCTCCGCTCCGGCCGTGACCCGGACCCGATGACGGTGCAGCCGCGTCAGCGCTGGCACCGCCCAGAACACGGCGACCGCCTCCAGCAGCCACAGCAGGTGCAGCGGCTGACCCGCGAGCAGCGGCCACCTCGACACCGCCCAGTCCCTGGTCCAGTAGCCGAAGGCGACGGGGACTAGCAGCCCGGCGAGCTGCGCGGGAATCCCCGCGCACACATGCCGGGCCGAAGACCAGGCACCGGGCGGCCACGGGACGCGGAGCTGGCCGCGGGCACCGGCGGCGCGACGCCAGGTCAGCGTGGTCACGGGTTACACGGTAGGCGGTCTGGCCCAGGCGCGCATATGGAGCAGGCTGCACCTCGCCCGGTGCAGCTGGCTGCACCCCGGATCCGGGACCTGGCGCCACTGTGCCCGGCCTCCAGATGCGCCATGCTGGCCAGCGCGGTCGTACCAGCTCGACAGGTCTGCCCGGAGCGGGACGGAGGATCAGGTGACACAGCTTGGCTTTCCGGCCACGCAGGGCAGCGGGGACGAGAGCAGCGGACCGCGGGCGGTGCGCGGGTCGCGGCTGGCGCGACGGCGGCGCGTGCTGCTCGGGGTGGGCATCGCGACGGCGCTGCTGGCGGTGGGCGGGCTGATCGGCGCGTCGTTCGTGAAGTCGCCACAGCAACTGGCGGCGGACACGGGGGCGCCGCCGCCGACGGTGGTCACGGCGCCGGTGGTGTCGCAGGTGCTGACGTCGTCGCTGCAGATGCGCGGGGTGGTGTACCCGTCGGCGCAGTACGACGTGTACGTGACCGCGCCCGCAGCCAGCTCGTCGGCCGGGGCGGGCGGCTCGTCGGCTACCGGGGAATCGACGGGCGCGGTGTACGTCACCAAGCTCGAGGTTGCCGCCGGGGACACGATCAGCAACGGAGAGCAGCTGGCGGAGCTGGACGGCGAGCCGCTGTTCGTGCTGGCCGGACCGGTGCCGGCGTGGCGGGACCTGACGCCGGGGGAGAGCGGGCCGGATGTGGCAGAGCTGCAGACCGCACTGGGGTCGCTGGGGTTCTACGACGAGGGCGATACACCGGGGTACTTCGGGGCCGCGACGCAGGACGCGGTGGCGGCGTACTACGAGCACCTCGGCTACACCCCGCCGGCCTCAGGCGGGGTGCCTGCGACGGATGTGGTGTTCCTGCCGTCGCTCCCGGCGACGGTGATCGGACTGAACGGCGCGGCCGGACAGCAGCCGGGTCAGCCGTTCCTGGAGCTGGCGGCGCGCGGGTCGCTGGAGCTGACCGGTGAGCTGCCGCCGGCGTATGCCGGACAGGTGAAGCCGGGGCTGTCGGTGCGCATCTACGACGCGGTGACCGGCAGCCACGCCACCGGCACGGTGGCGGGGCTGGGCACGGCGACAGCGACGGTGCCGACCGGGACCGTGGTGGACGTCGGCAGCGGCGCGGCATCGGCATCGGCGGTCTCGGCCGCAGCCGGCAGCTCGACCTCATCGGCTAGCTCGGGCAGCTCAAGCAGTTCGGGCGGTTCGGGGGTGACGACGTTCATCCCGCTGAGCGTGCAGCCTGCTGCGCCGCTGGCCGCGGCGCTGAACGGCGAGAACGTGCTGGTCACGGTGCAGACGGGGCAGACCGAGGGGCCGGTGCTGACGGTGCCCGTCGCGGCGATCGTGACCAGCGCATCCGGCACGACGTATGTCACGGTGACGGGCGCGCACGGCGCGCAGACCCGAGTGCCGGTGACGCCGGGCATCTCGGAGAACGGCTACGTCCAGGTGACACCGGCCAGGTCAGGGACGCTGGCGGCCGGTGACCGAGTAGTGGTGAGCGGCTGATGAGCGCGCCGGTGATCGAGTTGCGGGGCCTGGCCCGCAGCTATCCGGGCCCGCCGCCGGTGCCTGCGCTGCGCCCGGCTGACCTGGTCATCGAGGCCGGTGACTATGTGGCGGTGACCGGGCCGTCGGGGTCGGGCAAGTCGACGCTGCTGCACCTGCTCGG
>JASHQA010000404.1 GCA_030037785.1 Streptosporangiaceae bacterium | reverse complement strand
CCATGATGCTGGCGCGTGCGGCGATCGCCGAGCCGCGCGCGCCGGCCATGTCGAGGTCGGGGACAAGCGCGATCGACGCCACTCGCGCCTGCTCGTCGCGCAGCACGGTGTGTGCCTGCACCCGGTCGAGGAACCAGTCGCGAAAGTGCGGGGCGGCCTCCACCACCCCGCCACCGAGCAGATACACGTCCGGGTCGGTGAAGTTGGCCGCGATCGTCAGCAGCCGACCGATCGCAACGGCCTGCTGCTCGAAGATCTGCACCGCCAGCGGGTCGCCGGCTTCGCCGTAGCCGCGGACGAGCTTGGCGGCCACGTGCGCCGGCTGGCTGGCCAGCTCGTGCCCCGGAAACTGGGTCAGCCAGTAAGGCAGCAGGTTCTTCTCGATTCCCGTGAGCGACGCGACGCTCTCCGCGTCACCGGGCAACCCGCAGTTGCAGACCGGAACGGGCTGCCCTGGGGCTAGCAAGCCGTCCATCGGAATCCAGATGTGGCCTAGCTCGCCGGCCATCCCCGCGGCGCCGCGGATCACCTGGCCGGCCTCGACCACGCCACCGCCGAGACCGGTGCCGACGATCACGGACACCGACGAGCGGTGCTGCGCGGTCGTCGCGCCGAAGTGCGCGTGATGGGCGTACAGCGCGGCCGCGTTGGCATCGTTGTTGAACAGCACGGGCAGCCCGACCCGGACCTCGAGGGCGTGCCGGACGTCGAAGCCATACCACGCCGGGTTGGCGAAGTTCGTGGACCCCCGTGACGACAGCACGCCGTCAGCGCTGGCGGGCCCTGGGGTGTCCAGGCCGACGGCACGGACATCCCGGCGTGCCACCCCGACGAGGTCCAGCACGTCCTGCAGCGCGCGCGCCATCGCCTCGATCGACTTGTCCGGTCCGTCCCGGACGAAGCTCGGGCTCTCGGCCATCTCCTCGACCAGGAACCGGCCGGCGGAGTCCAGCACGGTCGCGTTGATCGTGGTGCCACCGATGTCCAGCCCGGCAACCGCCCATCGGACGTCATCCACCCGGTTACTCCCGCCTCCGCAGCCAGCCCGGCACCGCCCGACACCTCGGCGGCGAAGTACACCCTAGCTGCGGATGAGCGGCGGTTCATCGTGGTTGCGCCACGGCCGGTACGCCCACGGCCTGCTCCGGCCTAGCCGGGCGGCTCGAACCGCTGCGTCCTGGCCAGACCTGCGGCACGGCCGCGCGCGGCGGTGGCGAGAGCGAGCTTGCGCGACGCCTCGTCGATCATCTCCCCGGCCAGCATGGCGGCGCCGCGCCGCTGCACCCCCGTGTAGTAGTCATACGCCTCGATGATCAGTTCAGCCCGGTCATACTCGGCCTGCGTCGGCGAGAACGCCCTGGTGACCGCCTCGATCTGGCCGGGATGCAGCACCCACTTGCCGTCGAAGCCGAGCGCCGCGGCGCTGGCCGCACTCGCCGCCAGCCCGTCGACATCGGCGATGGTCGCGAACGGGCCGTCGATGGCCTGCAGCCCGCTCGCGCGAGCCGCTGTCAGGATTCGCAGGTGGGCGTAGTGGAACGCGTCCCCGCCCGCGTAGCCCGGTGGCGGCGCGCCGACGGTCAGCGACCGCATGCCCAAGCTCGCCATGAAGTCCGCCGGGCCGAAGATCAGCGCCTCCAGCCTGGGCGACGCCGCCGCGATCGCGTCCACGTTGGCCAGGCCAGCCGCGTCCTCGATCTGCGCCTCGATGGCGATCCGCCCTGACGGCAGGCCGGTGGCCCGCTCGAGCTGGCTGAGCAGCAGGTCCAGCCAGCCCACGTCCAGCGGTCCGGTCACCTTGGGCAGCACGACCGAGTCCAGCCACTGTCCGGCCTGCTCGACCACGTCGATGACGTCCCGGTACGCCCATCCCGTGCGCACGTCGTTGATGCGAACAGCCTTAATCGTGGTGCCCCAGCCGCCGTCGCGCAGCGCGCGGGCCACCAGGCCACGGCTCCGTTCCTTCTCCGCAGCCGCCACGGCGTCCTCCAGATCGAGGAACACCTCGTCGACGCCCAGCTCACGCGCCTTCGCGACGAATCGCGGGGTGCTGCCGGGCACGGCCAAAGTCGCCCGCCTCGGCCGGTCCGCGCGTGCCGCCACGCCGCCCGAGCATACGCGCCGCGGGAAAATCGTTCGAGCCAGGGAACGGGCCCCGGCGGGCTCGCCGCCCTGCGCCCGTGCGCCGCCTGACCTGCGACCTGCGGGGAAGGGGAAATGGCACGGATTGCTCGGCCGTAGCATGGGTTCATGGCCACCGACTCATCACCACCGGCCTCGAGCGTGGTGCTGCCGACACCCGAGCAGGTGGCAAGCGCGCTCGCGGCCGTCAACGACCCGGAGATCCATCGCCCCATCACCGAGCTGGGCATGGTCAAGAGCATCGAGGTCACGCCCGGCGGCGTGGTCACGGTCGGGGTCTATCTGACGGTGTCCGGCTGCCCGCTGCGCGAGACGATCACCAGGGACGTGACCGCCGCCGTCGCCAAGCTGCCGGGCGTGACCGCGGTCCGGGTTGACCTCGACGTGATGAGCGAGGAGCAGCGGCGCGAGTTGCAGAGCACGCTCCGCGGCGGCAAGCCGGAGCGGGAGATCCCGTTCGCGCTACCCGGCTCGCTCACCAAGGTCTACGCGGTCGCCAGCGGCAAGGGCGGGGTCGGCAAGTCGTCGGTGACCGTCAACCTGGCGGTCGCGCTGGCCGCGCTCGGCATGAAGGTCGGGCTGCTGGACGCCGACATCTACGGGCACTCGGTACCGCGGATGCTCGGGCTGACCGACCGGCCCACCCAGGTCGAGCAGATGATCATGCCACCGACGAAGCACGGGGTCAGAGCCATCTCCAGCGGCTTGCTGAAACGCGGCAACGAGCCGCTGCCGATGCGCGGCCCGATCCTGCACCGGCTGCTGCAGCAGTTCCTGGCCGATGTCTACTGGGGTGACCTGGACGTCCTGATGCTAGACCTGCCACCGGGCACCGGCGACGTCGCGATCTCCACAGCGCACCTGGTGCCGGGCAGCGAGCTGATCGTCGTCACCACGCCGCAGGTGGCGTCCGCCGAGGTGGCCGAGCGGGCCGGCACGCTCGCGGCGCAGCTGCACCAGCGCGTCGTCGGCGTCATCGAGAACATGTCCTACTTGCCCTGTCCGCACTGCGGCGAGCGGGTGGACGTCTTCGGCTCCGGTGGCGGCGAGGCGGTCGCGCAGACGCTGACCAGGCTGACCGGCGCGCCAGTTCCGGTGCTGGGCGAGGTGCCCATCGACACCAGGCTGCGCGAGGCGGGGGATACGGGGTTGCCGCTGGTGCTGTCCGACCCGGACTCTCCGGCCGCTCAGCAGCTCCGGAAGATCGCGGAAGAACTCGCCGGCCGCAGCCGCAGCCTGGCCGGACGCCAGCTCGGGCTGACCCCGGTCTGACCGGGACTCGCCGTCGGACTCAGGTCGCCTCCACGTCGAACGGCGGCCGCTCTCCCGGCGTCAGCCTGACCGCAGGCAGCACGCCGGCCGATCCGTTACCCGCGCCGTTGCCAACTCGGACCGCCCCGCCCGCGTTGCGGACGTCGTTGAAGGCGTTGACCAGCACGCCGTCGCCGGTGATCTCGTCCATCAGGTGCTTGCGAACGAACTGCCGCGGATTGAGGTCGGCGATGTCAAAATCGCTGAACTCGGGCCCGAGGTTCTCTGCCAGCTCCGACTTGGCGCCGTCGAGCAGCTTGCGCACCTCACGCAGCGCGCGCCCGGCCTGAGCCGCGATCGTCGGCAGCCGCTCCGGCCCGAAGATGATCAGCGCGATCACCCCGAGCACGAGCAGCTTGAAGACGCTCAGGTCAAGCACCGGCAGGCTCCGCGATCTCCTCGGGCAGGCAACGGCCTGCGGTCACAGCCTAGCCCGTGCATGGCGGTGAGCAGAATCCTCGGCTGGCGCGAAACCCTCAGGACCGGGCCGAGCCCAGCCGCACCGACGAACGCAGCGTGGACCCTTGCCGGACGAACGTGACCTCGACCCGTGACCCGGGCGGCAGCGACCTGACGGCGTCGACCAGCGAGTCGGCGCTGTCGATCGGCAGGCTGCCCAGCCTGACGATGACGTCCCCAGGCTGCAATCCGGCCTGGGCGGCCGGCCCCCCAGGGGTCACAGCGGGCCGGCCATCCGGACCGCTGGCCGCCACCTGGGCGCCGGTGCCGGAGTAGGAGCCATTCAGGTCCGCGCCGATGACCGAGTGGGTGGCGTATCCGGTGCGGATGAGCTGCACGATGACCCTGCGTGCCTGGTTCACCGGAATGGCGAACCCGAGTCCGATGCTGCCGCCCTGGGTTCCCGTGAGCGGGTCACCCCCGAGCGTGTCGAGCGCCGCGTCGACGCCGATCACCTGACCCTGGGCATTGACCAGCGGGCCACCGGAGCTACCAGGGTTAATCGCGGCGTCGGTCTGAATCGCGTCGAAGAACGCCTCCGGGGCGGAGCTGCCCACCGCGTCTGGCTGGATCGGACGCTGCAGTGCGCTGACGATGCCGCTGGTCACCGTGCCGGCGAGGCCGAGCGGCGAGCCGATCGCGATCACCGGGTCTCCGACGGAGACGCTGGCTGAGTTCCCGAGGGGCAGCGCCGGGAAGCCCGACACGCCAGCGGCCCGGAGCACGGCGATGTCGGAGTAGGGATCGCTGCCGACGAGCTGTCCGGCGACGGTGGCCCCGTTGCTGAGGTAGATCTGCAGCGAGGTGGCCTGCGCTTCGCCGTCCAGGGTGACGACGTGGTCGTTGGTGACGATGTAGCCGCCGCTGATGATGAAGCCGGAGCCGGTGCCTTGCCCGCCGTTGACCTTGATCATCACAACGCCGGGGGTGTCGCGCGCGGCGATCGCGGCAACCGAGTTGTCCGCCTGGCCAGCCGGAGCGGCCGGCACCGGGCGCAGCGTGTAGGTCTGGTCGAGCGGACTGGGCGTGATCCGGGTGGCGAGGTACCCGCCGGCCACGCCGCCCGCGATGGCACACACCAGCATCAGCACGCCGACCGCCGCGACCAGCCGCCAGCCTCGGGGCAGCCATCCCCGCCGCTCCCAGTCTGTGGCGCTGCTGCGGGGGGACGACGGCCCGCCGGCCGGCGAGACAGCGGTGAAGCCCGGGCCTGCCACGACTGCCTCCCCCGACACCAGGCCGGCCGGGCGGCACCCAGCCTGCTCGCTGGATCGTGCCCGCAGCGAAGGCGGGTTACGCAGCTACCGCGTTACGTCCTGGTATGCGCGGGGTGCACCGCGTGCAACCCCGGCGTCGGCTGCAGGCTCGACGGGCGCACGACCGGCGGGACGGTGCCCGGATCGCCGGACGACCCGTGCGGGAACACCATCACGTCGACCGACGGAGTCACCGGCGGGGTCGGGGCCTGCGGCTGCGGCTCGCCGCCAGCGATGAACGCGGCGGTGCCGAGGCCAGCGAGGAAGATGGCCAGCGTGCCAGCCAGGAAGTAGCGTCCGGTCCGCTGGTCAGCGCTGCCCTGGCCACGCCCGGCCAGGCCGCCCTCCCGGTCCGGCCAGGATGGCTGCGGTCGAGCCGGCTTCTCGGCCGACTCGGAGTCGGCCACGCTCACCAGCGCGCTCAGCCTGATCAGCCGCCCGGTCAGGCCAGCACCCGCGGCCGCGTCGCCGAGCGCGCTCATCCTGCGCTTCAGCGTGCGCAGGGCGGCTACCTCCTCGCGGCACGCGTCGCACCGCGCCATGTGCAGGAGCACGCGTTCGCGCTCGCTGCCCTCCAGCTCCCCGTCGATCAGCGCGGACAAGCGCTGGCCGAGGTGGGTCACGGCTGGCCTCCTTGCGGCACGGGCAGGTCGACGTGCAGCCGCGGCTGCGGGACCGCCGCGGCCAGCCGCCGCGGCCGACGATGCTCGAGCGCCTGCCGGAGCTGGGCGCGGCCGCGATGAATCCGGCTGCGCACGGTACCGAGCTTCACGCCGAGCGTGTCGGCGATCTCCTCGTACGACAGTCCCTCGATGTCGCAGAGGATCACCGCAGCTCGGTACTCGGGCGCGAGCGCCATCAGCGCCGCGTGAATGTCGCCGTCCAGGTGCCGGTCGTCGAACGCCTGAGCCGGGGTGGGCTCGGAGCCGCCGAGCCGGGCTTCGGTCTCGTCCGCCAGGCCCTCGAACCGGATCCGCTGTCGCCTGCGTGCCATGTCGAGGAACAGATTGGTGGTGATGCGGTGCAGCCAGCCCTCGAACGTGCCGGGGGTGTAGGTGTCCAGGGAGCGGAAAACGCGGACGAACACTTCCTGCGTCAGGTCCTCCGCGTCGTGGGTGTTGCCGGTCAGCCGGTAGGCGAGCCGGTAAACGCGGGCAGAGTGCTCCCGCACGACAGCCTCCCAGCTCGGCGGGGCCCATTCGGTCGTCTCGATGACTGCCGCCGACGGTCCTGACTCATCCACCGCGTCCCCCAGAACGCTCGTGACTTCACCCCCGACCTAGGCTGAACCCCCGGCAGATCGGCATTTGTTCCGGACCGACCCGACCGGACGCCCAGTACACGCCCCACACCTCACTATGTCATGCTTCGCTGCCCCGTTCCGGGTCTGCAGCGCGACCGCTGCCGTGCGGCAGGCCCAGACCCGGCCGACTGGTAAACGGATGAGGCTGCCCCGCCGGTTCCCGCCGCGGATGGCTCTCCCGCCTGCGCTGTCGGAGATCGCGCTGCCAGCGTTTCGCGCAGCCTGAGCGACCGGTTCCTGGTAGCGTCCCGCTCATGAGGAGGCGCGTGACTCCGAATGTGAACGCGACGTTCGACATATGCCCGTGACCTGGGCGGACATCGGGCTCGATGACTTCCTGCCCGAGGACGAGGCACTGACAAGCGCCCGTAGCCACGCGGCCGAGGTCGGCGGCGCGGCACCGGTCAGCCCGCTCACCGGGGCGGCGCTGCGCTTTGTCGCGGCCGCGATCGGCGCGCGCGCGGTGGTGGAGATCGGCACCGGCTGCGGCGCCTCGGGAATCTGGCTGCTGCGTGGGATGCGGTCAGGCGCCGTGCTCACGTCCGTTGACGTCGAGCCCGAGCATCAGCGGCTGGCGCGCGCGGCGTACCTGGCGGCTGGCTTCCCGGCCAGCCGGTACCGGCTGATCGGCGGCCTGGCGCTTGACGTCCTGCCCCGGCTGGCCGACGGCGCCTACGACCTGGTCTTCTGTGACGCCGACCGGCAGGAGAACGGCGAGTACCTGGCAGCGGCGCTGCGGCTGCTCAGGCCGGGCGGGGTCGTGATCTTCAACGCCGCGCTGCCAGGTGGCTTGGCGACCGAGCGGCTGCCGACAGACGCGGAAGTGACGGCCGCCGCCGAGCTGCGCGAGCAGGTACGGGCTGACGAGGGGCTCGTGCCACTGCTGCTGCCGGTTGGCAACGGACTGCTGGCCGCGGCCAAGCGGGTCGGCTAGACGAGGGATCAGGCGGTTAGCGCGGTCGGCACGGATGGCCCAGCCCAGGCAGCCGGGGTGTCGCGACCGCAGACAGGCTCAGCCAACGGCCGTTTTCAGCGCGTCGCCGAGCGAACGGGCTTCGTCCGGGGTCAGCTCGACCACCAGCCGACCACCGCCTTCGAGCGGGACCCGCATCACGATGCCACGGCCCTCCTTGGTGACCTCAAGCGGACCGTCACCCGTCCGCGGCTTCATCGCCGCCATCCTGCTCCCCTTCCGTGCCCTAGGGCTGCAACCAACCACGCTCGCCAGAGCGCAACCCGGCGGCGCGGTGCCTGGCGGTACTCCAGCCAGCCACATACATGTCGATCAGTCCCTCTATTATCCAGTGTTCGACCTCCGTATGGTAACGATCAGCGTTCCCTACCGTTTCACGACGATATCCGGTCAAATCAGATTCTTGCCGCAAGCCACTCAGGATCCGGCGTCCAGCCCGAAACCGGAGGCCCGCTATGTCCGATGCCGTGCTGTATCACGCCGAGGGCGCGGTCGCGACCATCACGATCAACCGACCCGCGGCGCGCAACGCGCTGACCGCCGAGGCCAAGGTCGCGCTGCTCGAAGCGCTGCGGACGGCCAGTGCCGCCGCGCAGATCCGAGCCGTGGTGCTGACCGGCGCCGGCGGCGCGTTCTGCTCGGGCCAGGACCTGCGGGAGCACGCCGAACTGCTAGCGGCAGGCGGCCCCGCCGCGCTGGACACGGTTCGCCGGCACTACAACCCGATCATCGAGACCATCACGGACATGCCGAAGCCGGTCGTAGCCGCACTGCCAGGGGTAGCCGCCGGCGCCGGTGCCGGGCTGGCGTTCGCCAGCGACTTCCGGATCGCCGCCGAGCGGGCCACCTTGCTGCTGGCCTTCGCCAGGGTGGGGCTCGGGCCCGACTCCGGCACGTCGTGGACGCTGCAGCGGCTCGTCGGACCAGCCAGGGCGGCAGAACTCCTCATGCTCGCTGAGCCGGTCGACGCCCCGACAGCGCTGACGCTCGGCCTGGTCACGTCCGTGGTGCCAGCCGATGAGCTGCCGACCGCCGCGGACGCCTTCGCCAGGCGGCTTGCCGAGGGGCCCACGCTGGCCTACGCGGCGATCAAGGAGGGGCTGCGGTTCGCCGCGACGCACGGGCTGCGCGAGTCGCTGGAGGCAGAGGCGGATCTGCAGGCCAGGCTCGGCGACACGGCCGACCACCGGTCGGCGACGCAGGCCTTCCTGGCGCGGCAGGCGCCGGTCTATCAGGGTCGCTGAGCCTGACTGGGGTACGCGACTTCCTCGTGCGCGCACACGATGTGCTCGGCCACGTCCACGAGATCGGCGAGCGCGCGCTGCTGATACGAGCCCGCCGCAGACCGCCAGGAGACCACCTCGCCGTACCGCCAGACGGTGAGGTGCCGGCTCAGCGACAGCACCGACAGGTCGTCTGAGTCGGCACGGACAATGCCGCTGGCCAGGCCCCGGTCCGCCAGCATCACCTCAAGTTCGTCGGTGAGCACTTCCGGGCTGTAGCGCGGCTGGCCAAGGTAATCGGGCACCGCCGCCGGGGGTATCCGGAGGGCGAACCAGACGGCCTTGCCCGGTACTCGCCAGTTTCCGAGTCGCGATCGGCTGAGGTGACAGCCCCACTGACCAGCGGACAGGCCAGCCACCACCTGCAGGCCGCGCCCGCTGACCGAGTCAACCGGCGCCTTGACCATGCCAGGCGCGGTGCCCGCGTTCCAGCCCCGCTCGGTATCGAAGACCTTGCAGACGAGCTCCCGGGTCCGGCCCGTCCCGCGCAGGTAGAGCCACATCTCGGGAATGCCCGTGGCTTTGTGCCGGCTCGGGCTGCGGGCAGCGTTGCGCTGCGCGTGCAGGGTGTTGGCCGCCAGCTCGCTCGCCATGGTCACGCCGTCGTGCACGAGGCCCGACGGCAGGGCGAGGCTCGAGACTGCTTCCCGGAAGTATCGCCGCGCGGCCGCCGCGCAGGTGGTGTCGATCGGGAGCGGACGCGCGAAGCAGCCGCCGGTGCTCAGCCCGTCACCGAACAGCCGCCGCGGGTCGTCGGGCAGGATGGCCAGCGCTTGCGCCGCCGGTGCGGCCAGCAGCGCAGCGGGGAGCGCGGCAGGGCCGGACCCACCCCCGGCTGACGCGACGCCACGAGCGGAGCCAGAGACGACCGGACTACCCAGCAGCCTCCCACCGCGGTCGGCGGGCGTTGGCGGCCGCATGCTCCTGCGCCCTCCCGAGTAGGCCTAGTGAACCTCAGATTATGGCGATTGTGCGAAGTTTCGCAATCGGATTCGGTTAATGTCGCGTCAAATGGCGGGCAGCGCCGGGAATCAATCAGCGGCTCGCGCAGCCGACCAGATGATCGTTGACAACCCCGCACGCCTGCATCGTCGCGTAGGCCGTGACCGGTCCGGTGAATCGGAACCCGTGCTCGCGGAGATCCTTCGCGAGCGCCCGGGAAGCGGTCGTCGCGGCCGGGACATCAGCGCGACTGACGGGCGCGGGTGCCGCCGGGCCGGCATACGTCCACACCCGGGCGGCAATGCCGTCGGCCAGCCCGATCGCAGCCTGCGCGTTCGCGACCACCGCCTCGATCTTCGCCCGGTTCCGCACTATGCCCTGGTCCGCGAGGAGCCGGCTGACCTCGGCCGGGCCGAACCGCGCTACGGTCTCGATGTCGAAGCCCGCGAACGCGCGCCGGAAGCTTTCCCGCTTGCGCAAGATCGTGAGCCAGGAAAGGCCAGACTGAAAAGCCTCCAGACAGAGCCGTTCGAACACCCCGGTGTCGGTCCTGACCGGCTTGCCCCACTCCTCGTCGTGGTAGCGGAGATAATCCGGGCTGGCCAGGCTCCACGGGCAGCGGAACAATCCGTCTGGCCCGGCTTGCAGCTCTGATGTCACTCGTCTGGTCCCTGCTCGGCGGTGCGCGAGACCTGCCACCTCGCGTCGGTGGCCAACTGGGCAGCCGCCAGCCTCCTGCGCAGCAGGTCGATCTCGGCGTCGCGCTCCGCGATCGCGCGAGCGACCTGGGCCAGCGCGTACTCGGTGGCGCCCGCGTGGTAGCCGAGCAACGCAGCAGGCGGCCGGTAGGACGCCACATCGGACCAGGTGCGAAAGTCGGTGGCGGCCGGCGCTGCGGGCCGGTCTCTGGCTAGCTCACCACCGCGGCCCATCGCGACCACGACGACGCCGACCAGGATCACCACGGCGGCGAGCACGATCACGACAGCCACGGTGTAATCGTGCCACGACCGGCCGCGTGCTGGCGCGGCGTGCCAGGGCCGACTCGGCGCGCGTGTCAGGTCGTCTCGCTGGCACTCTGCTCGGTCGTGACCACGGTGTGCGCCGCGGCGATGATCCGCACGACCTCGGCCGGATCGTCGCAGACCTGGAGCAGGTCAGGGTCGTGCGGGGAGATCTTGCCGGCCGGCAGCACGGTCTCGGTGAGCCAGGTCGTGAGGCCCTTCCAGTAGTCGCTTCCCACCAGCACGATGGGGAATCGGGTGATTTTCCCTGTCTGTACCAGTGTGACTGCCTCGAATAGTTCGTCCAGGGTGCCGAAGCCACCGGGAAGCACGACGAACGCCTGCGAGTACTTCACGAACACGGTCTTGCGCACGAAGAAGTACCGGAACTCCAGCCCGATTTCGACGTAGTCGTTCATGCCCAGTTCGAGCGGCAGTTCGATGCCGAGCCCGACCGAGACACCGCCGGCGGTGGTGCAGCCCTTGTTCGCCGCCTCCATCACGCCGGGGCCGCCGCCGGTGATGACCGCATAGCCCGCCTGCGCCAGGCCGAACCCGACTTGCTCGGCGAGCTCGTACTCGGCGCTGCCCGGCAGCGAGCGAGCCGACCCGAACACCGAGACCGCCGTCCCCAGCTCTGCCAGCAGCCCGAATCCCTCGACGAATTCGGCTTGAATGCGCAGGACGCGCCAGGGATCGGTGTGTACCCAGTCGGACGGCCCGCGCCAGTCGAGGAGCCGCTGGTCGGTCGTGGTGCGCGGAATGTGCTTGCCGCGCAGGGTCACCGGACCCTGCCGCCGCTGCCCCCGCTGAGATTCGGAGAAACTCATGGCCCAAAAGTAGCTGCATCCGGTCCCTGGCCAGCCACTACACCTCGGCGGTGAAGTGAATCTTCGGTGCGTGGCCGGGCCGCTAGCCAGCGACGCCGTGGTCACGGAGTATGTCGTTCAGGCCAGCCTTGTCGAGCGCCGTGCCCGCCGCGAGGCGCCGAAGCACCAGCACGCATGGCATGCCGAACTCGCCGCCAGCGAACTTCCGCGTGCGGGTGCCGCCGACGCACACGGACCAGGCCGGTGCTTCGCCAGGCGGCAGTTCGATCCCCGTCTCCACGTCGATCACGTGCGTGGTCCTGGTCAGGATCGTGCCCGCGCCGAGCACCGCGCCGGACCGGACCCTGGCTCCGTCGACGACCATGCAGCGGGACCCGATGAAGGCTTCGTCGTCGACCAGCACCGGCACCGCGCTCGGCGGCTCGAGCACGCCGCCGATGCCAACCCCGCCTGCCAGGTGCACGTTCTTGCCGATCTGGGCGCACGAGCCCACCGTCGCCCACGTGTCGACCATCGTCCCGGCGGCCACGTAGGCGCCGATGTTGACGAACGAGGGCATCAGCACCGCACCGGGCGCGACGTAGGCTCCCCATCGGACGATCGAGCCAGGTACGGTCCGGACGCCCGCCAGCCGGGCGGTGAGCGGCACCCGGTCGTGGTAGCGGAAGTCACCCACTTGCGACTGCACCATGGGCAGCAGCCGGAAGGCCAGCAGGATCGCGCGCTTGGCGCGCTCGTCGACGACAACCGCGCCGGTCTCGGCGTCCGGCCAGGCCACCCGGCACTCACCGGCGTCGATCATGTCCACCGCGGCGACGACCAGGTCCTGAGCCTTGATGTCGCGTGGCCCGAGATCCGCCCGGCGCTCCCAGAGGTCATCGATGCCGATCGGCAGCGGCGAGGCGACCGCACCCGCGCCCCGCTGGTTACCGGGGGATCGCCCCGCTAGACCCATAGCTGACATAGCCCGGAGCCTAGTCGGGACCGCCGCCAGCGGCCCCGATGGCGTAGCGTCTGAGCGTGCCGCTACGGAAACGGTATGGACCACGGCTGGCAGCGGCGCTCGTCGTGATTCTGCTCTGCGGCGCGATCTACCTTGCGTCGCGGCCGTCGCGGCCGCCCCCGCCGCCCAGGGTGACCGCGTGCGCGGTCACCGCCGGCCGCCAGGAGTTGCAGCTCACGCCCGGTCAGGCCGGTATCGCGGCCATCATCGCCGGGGTGGCGAGCCGGCGGGCGCTGCCGACCAGGGCTGTCGCGATCGCGTACGCGACCGCGCTGCAGGAGTCCAAGCTGCAGAACCTGCACTACGGGGACCTCGACTCGGTCGGCGTGTTCCAGCAGCGCCCGTCGGAGGGCTGGGGCAGCGCCCAGCAGATCGAGAACCCGGTCTATGCCACCGATCGATTCTTCGACGCGCTGGTAGCGGTCCCGCAGTACCTGAGCCTGCCCATCAACGTGGCGGCGCAGGACGTGCAGCACAGCGCCGACGGGTCCGCGTACGCCCAGTGGGCGGGCGTCGGCACCACGCTCGCCGCCGCGTTCACCGGAGCCGACCCGCACGCCGTCTGGTGCAGCTACTCCGATCCGGTGAGCCGGGCCAGCCTGGCCGCGGCCGGCCGGGCCATGACGACTTCGTTCGGCCTGACCGCCCTTCCGGACCGCGGCGGCCGGGCCATGACCGTGAGCGTCGGAGCTGCGGCGCAGGGCTGGGCCGTGACCGCATGGCTGGTGACGCACGCCGCCGAGTACGGCATCCAGAGCGTCAGTTACCAGGGCTACCGGTGGCTAGGCTTCAGCGGGCCGGGCCGGTGGCGGGCGGAGCCGAGCACGCGCCGGGGGCCAGGTGACCCGGCCGTCGTCGAGTTCGGCTGATAGCCTGCGTTTCCCGACGATCGGCGGGGCCGACGCGCCCACAGCGACGCGAGACGTCCCGGCCGGGAGCGCGATACTGGTGGCAAGCCGCGATACCTGGGTCAGCCGCACCGCTGAGTGCGCCGGGCGCGGACGGAATAGGAGAGCGCGGAAGTGACCTACATCATCACGCAGCCTTGCGTCGATGTGCTCGACAAGGCATGCATCGAAGAGTGCCCGGTCGACTGCATCTACGAGGGCGAGCGGATGCTCTACATCCACCCCGACGAGTGCGTGGACTGCGGCGCCTGCGAACCTGTCTGCCCGGTTGAGGCCATCTTCTACGAGGACGACGTGCCGGACCAGTGGAAGGACTACTACAAGGCGAACGTGGAGTTCTTCGCCGACCTCGGGTCGCCGGGCGGCGCCTCCAAGACGGGCAAGATCAACTCTGACCATCCGCTGGTGGCCGCCCTGCCGCCGCAGGAGACCGAGCACTAGCCGTCCCGTGGTAACGACGGCCGGGCTGCCGGCGTACCCGTGGGACTCGCTGACGGCTGCCGCTGAACTGGCCGGCGCGCACCCGGACGGGATCGTGGACCTGTCCGTCGGGACGCCCGTCGACCCGGTGCCCGACGTCGTCCAGGCCGCGCTGCGGACAGCGGGCAACTCCCCCGGCTACCCCGCCACGGCCGGGACTCCGGCGCTGCGGGAGGCTGCCGCCGGCTGGCTGGCCAGGCGGCACGGCGTCGAGGTCGACCCGGCCGCCGTGCTGCCGGTGATCGGCACCAAGGAATTCATCGCCTGGCTGCCGACGCTGCTCGGCTGCGGCGCCGGCGATGTCGTCGTTCACCCCGAACTCGCCTACCCGACGTACGACGCGGGTGCCCGGCTGGCCGGCGCGACGCCGGTCGCCGCCGATGGGCTGGTCGCGGTCGGGCCTGGCCGGGTGCGCCTGGTGTGGCTTAACTCCCCGTCGAACCCAACCGGCCGCGTGCTGCCGCCCGAGCACCTGCGCAAGGTCGTCGGCTGGGCGCGCGACCGCGGCGCCATCGTCGCCTCGGACGAGTGCTACATCGACCTGGGCTGGCAGGGCCAGCCCGCGTCGATCTTGCATCCGGACGCCTGCGCGGGTTCACCCGCTGGCCTGCTTGCCGTCCACTCGCTGTCCAAGCGCTCCAACATGGCCGGCTACCGGGCGGGCTTCGTCGCCGGCGACCCCGGCCTCATCGCACAGCTGCTGGAGATCCGCAAGCACGCCGGGATGATGATGCCAGCTCCGGTCCAGGCGGCGGTGGTGGCGGCGCTGACCGACGACGAGCACGCCGACGACCAGCGCGCCCGGTACGCCGCCCGGCGCGCCCGGCTCTGGCCAGCGCTGGAGTCGGCCGGCTGGGCAGTCGAGGAGTCCGCCGCCGGGCTGTACCTGTGGGCCACGCACCCGGGGCTTGACGGCTGGTCTTCGGTACAGCGACTCGCCGAAGCCGGCATTCTCGTCGCACCCGGCGCGTTCTACGGGCCCCGTGGGGTCAGGCACATCCGGGTCGCGCTGACCGCTACCGACGAGCGGATCGGCGCCGCCGTCAGTCGGCTGGCGCGCCTCGCCGCGGCCGCCTGACCCGATAGCGGCAAAATCCGACGGCAGCGGACCGATGCGGGCATACTGACTGCAGGCTGCCGCCGGCGTTGCCTGGCTGGTGCAGCGGAGCCGGCCGGTTGACGCGCTCGGAGGTGTAGCGGCGCATGCCCGACTCGGAGTCCTTCGAGGCGTTCTACTCCCGAACGGTCGGGACCGTCACCAGCCAGATGCACGCCCTGGCGGGCGATGACAGTACCGCTGATCACGCGATCCGCGAGGCGTATGCGCGTGCCTACCAGCAGTGGTATGAGATAGCCGGCTACCCGGATACCGAGGGCTGGGTCCTGGCGATCGCCAAGGAGGCCTTCCAGCGCCGGCGGGCGATGGCCGCCGGCCCGATCCGCGACCCGGCCCGTCCCGGCCACGACCCGCTGAGCATGCCGGGGATGTTCCGGCCAGCACCAGTCCGCAGCGAGTCAGCCGGCGCCGGGGCCGCCACCGTGACGCCGCCCGCTCCGCACGCTGATAGCCAGGCGGGCACCTGGTTCACCCCGGCACCTAGGCCAGCCGACTCGGCCGAGGACGCGGGCAGCAGCCCAGCGCGGGGCATCTCGGGTGTGTTCGGCGGTCGCACCCGGACGCCGCGCAGCGCCACGGCGACCGCACAGCTGGCCGACAACCACCAGGCACCGGCCGAGCAGCCCGCGCAGCCCGGCCGGGGCTGGCGGTCAGTACGGCTCGCCGATTTCTCCTTCGGACGGCGGCGGCCATCGGTCATCCTGATCGCGCTGGCCATCGTCGTCGCCCTGGCCGCGGCGGGCGGGGTCGGCTACCTGGTCGCCGGCAGCCACCCGGCCGGGCGACCGGCGAGTTCCGGCGCCGCGGCCGGGCAACGCGGTAAGCCAGGGCTGCAGATGCTCGGTGCGGGTCGGACCGGCGCCCTGAGCGCAGTCCCGTGGCGGCTCATCAACTCGCTGATCGCGGCCGGCGGCCTGCCCGGCTGGACGCTGGCCGAAGTTTCCACCGCCGCGCCGGGACCGAACGGAAAGCCGAAAGCCGACGGCAGCGTCACGACCTACCTGGTGGACCCGCAGGGCGGCAAGTACCAGATCCAGACGTCAGCTGGCCCCGCGCCGGTGCTGCTCGGCTGGTCGGGCGACGCCCAGCACGCGCTGCTCGCTGTGCCGCACGGGGCGTCGAGCGCCGGGGTGACCTACGACCTGCTGTCCCTGACGACCGGCGGCGTGTCGGTGCTGCCGCTCCCGCCAGGCGTGACCGCTGTCGGTTTCACCCGGCCGGATGGCCTGAACATCCTCGCGGTTAGCCAGACGACGTCCGAGTTCAAGCTGGAGCGCTTCAACTTGCAGGGCTCCTACCAGGCCACAATCGCGTCACTGCCGCGCAAGCCTGGCACCGCCGGCTGGCAGGCGTCCTGCGGCGTCGGCTGCGGAGCGCTCAGCTCGCCGGATGGACTCACCGCCGTGTGGGGTGTGGCCGGGGACGAAATGCAGCTCGTGTGGAACAACGCCGCTGGTGTGATTCGCAAGCTGGCGGTACCTGGCAGCGGATCGCCGTCGTCCTGCGTGCCACTGACCTGGTGGAACGCCAACACAGTGCTGGCGTCCTGCTTCGCGCCCAACTCCGTTCGCAGCCGACTGTGGCTGGTGCCGACGAACGGAACCAGCCCGACGGCGCTGACGGATCCGTCCGGATCGAGCACCGGCGCCGGGGTGGTGACCGGCGCCTGGCAGGGGGCCGGCGGGGTCTACGTCACCAAGACAGACGCGCGGCGGTGCGCCAGCGCCAGCAGCGGGTCGGGCGGGCTCGCACTGGCCACGGCGAGCGGCGGTTCGGTGCACCGGGTCAGCGTGGGCGGCACGACCAACAACCACACCGTGGTCGTGTCGGCGCTGGACGGCCGGCTCCTCGTGCTCGCCCAGACCAGCTGCCCCGGCACGTCCGCACTGCTCTGGCTGAATCCCGCGACCGGCGCCACCCAGACCGTGCTGTCCGCGCCGGGCACCCAAGTCGGAGTCGTGGCGGCGGCCCCGTACGGCCTGGGCCCGACGGCCGTCAGCGGGGGGCTGACCGGCTAGCCAGACACCGCCGCGGCAGACACCGCCGCGCCGGACCCACTGGCTAGGTCGAGACCGGGCCGCCGACGCGCCAGTACTCGCCGTCGTGCCGGCTGAGGAACTCCTCGTCTACCAGGCAGCGGCGCAGCGTCGCGTAGTCCGGATGCAGGGCACCGAGCACTGCGTTCACCCGACGCTCCGGGTAGCGCACGCCAGGCTCGAAGACCTGCGCCACCTCGGCCAGGAGCTGCCGCCGACGGGCGCGCTTCGCCGGCATCGCGTCGATCCGCCCGGCGCGCAGGAAGACCCGCAGGGCGACATCGCGGGCCAGCGCGTCGAGCACGTCGGCCGGGGTCTTCTCCGCCATGCGGCCCATTCTCACCCAGCGCCGCTCGGGCCCGGTGCCGCCCTGGCCAGTGCCGCCCTGGCCAGTGCCGCTCGGGCCTAGGCGCGGCGCCGGTACCGGCTGACGGTCAGGGTGCCGAACACCACGCACATGCCCACGATCCAGGCCGCGGACTGCAGCACCGGCGCCGCCACCGGGCCGCCGAGCAGCAGGCCGCGCATGGCCGTCACGAAGACTGAGATCGGGTTGACCTTGACGAACGCCTGCAGCCAGCCGGGCATGCTGGCGGCGGGGACCAGCACCGAGCTGGCGAAGGTGAGCGGCAGGATCAGCAGGAACCCGGCCGTCTGCACCGCCTCGGCGCTGCGCAGCGACACCCCGAGGAAGGCCATCACCCAGCACATGGCGACACCCACCGCCAGCACCAGTCCGAAGGCGCCGATCGCGCCGGCGACCCCGCCGTGGAGCCGGAACCCCAGCGCGGCCCCCACCCCGACGGTAATCAGGCACATCCACGCGGTCCGGCCGATGTCCGCGGTGACGCGGCCGGCCACCACGGCCGAGCGGGCCATCGGCAGCGAGCGGAACCGGTCGATGAGCCCGCGCTGGAAGTCGGCGTTGAGCCCGATCGCGGTCTGCGTGGTGCCGAACCCGATGCCCTGCACCAGCAGGCCCGGCAGCACGAACTCCAGGTAGCCGGTCGTCGAGCCGGAAATCGCGCCGCCGAACACGTACACGAACAGCAGCAGGAACATCAGCGGCTGGACGGTGATGCCGATGAGCTGCTCCGGGTCGGACAGCACGTGCAGCAAGTTGCGCCGGGCCAGCACGCCGGTCTGTGCGAAGACCGTCACCGGCTCGCTCCTGCCTCGTGCTGCCCGGTAATCGCCAGGAACGCCTCGTCCAGGCTGGGCAGCCGGACGACGAAGTGCCGGACCGGTATCCCGGCGACGTCCAGGCTCCGGGCCGCCGCGGCCACCAGATCGTCGTCGGGTACCCGCACGCACAGCAGGTCCCCGGCCACGACCGGCCGACCCGCCCCGGTGAGATCCGCGAGCACCGTCGCCGCGCCGCCGACGTCGGCCCCGTGCAGCGGCCGCACCTCAAGCACCTGACCGCCCGCCATGCCCTTCAGCTCGGCCGGCGTGCCCTCCGCGACGGTCCGGCCGTGGTCGATGACCATGACGCGGCCGGCCAGCCGGTCGGCCTCCTCCAGGTACTGGGTGGTGAGCAGCACCGTGGTGCCGTCAGCCGCGAGAACCCTGATCATGTCCCAGAGCTCGTTCCGGCTGGCCAGGTCCAGGCCAGTCGTCGGCTCGTCCAGGAACAGCACCGCTGGCCGGCCGACGAGGCTGGCCGCGAGGTCGAGCCGGCGGCGCATGCCGCCCGAGTAGCTCTTCACCGTGGTGCCGGCCACCTCGGACAGCCCGAACGCGGCTAGCAGCTGCGCGCCGCGGGCGCGCGCCGCGCGCGGGCGCAGGCCGAGCAGCCTGCCGATCAGGTAGAGGTTCTCCCGCGCGGAGATGAGGTCATCGACGGCCGCGTACTGACCGGTGAGCCCGATGACCTCGCGGACGCGCTGGGGCTGCGCCACGACGTCCCGGCCGAGCACGAACGCCCGGCCGGCGTCGGGTGTGAGCAGCGTGGCCAGGATCCGCACCAGCGTCGTCTTGCCCGCACCGTTGGGGCCGAGCAACCCGTAGATGGCCCCCGCCGGCACCTCGAGCGTGAGCTGGTCGAGCACCCGCGTGCGACCGAAGCTCTTGTCCAGCAGGTCGGTGCGGATGGCAAATTCAGTCGGCACGACACCACCCCGTTCCCCTCTTCGCGGCGCCGTGCGGGCGGCGAGCCAGCCGCGAGCGCGCTATCATTTAAGAGTTGAGAATCTTTAAAATTGAGATAATGGCAACAAGATATGTCGCGAGTTGTGGCGCTGTCAACGGCGCCGGCGCCAGCTAGCGTGAGCAGGTGAGCAGCGCCGATGCCGGCCCGCGGCAGAAGCTGATCGTCCAGGCCGCGCTCGCTGCCCGGCTGCACCAGAACGCCTACGACCGGTTCGAGGACGCCGCGGCCGAGTACTTCGGCGTGAACCGGACGGCGATGCGCTGCATGGACGTGCTCGAGCGGGCCGGTCGGCTCACCGCTGGCGAGATCGCCCGGCAGACGGGGCTGACCAGCGGCGCGGTCACCGCGCTGCTGGACCGGCTGGAGCGAGCTGGCTGGGTGCGCCGGCTACGCGACGAGACCGACCGCCGCCGGATTCTGGTCGAGATGACCGAGCAGGCACAGCAGGCAGCGGCGGAGGTCTACGGGCCGTTCGTGGCGGTGCTGTCGGAATACGACAACTACTCGGACGCGCAACTGCGGCTGATCACGCACTACATCGAGCGGGGCAGCGAGCTGCCGCTCGAGCACGCGGCTCGGATCGAGGACATGCGGCGCCGCCGGGACGCCCGCGGTGCCGGGCTGTAGCCGCAACGAATCGCCGAATTGGCCGATACTGACGCAACGGATCGCCG
>JASHQA010000403.1 GCA_030037785.1 Streptosporangiaceae bacterium | reverse complement strand
GTGGATCGGATCGCGAGGCGGCCCGCACCGTCGTCAGTCACCCAGAGCAGGGCTGGAGCCTGCTCTGCAACGGCATCGTCGTCTTCGAAGACACCGGTGAGCTTCTCCCCGGTGGCACCGCGATCCCCCCGCACCGGCCCACAGACCTCTTCCCCACCGCTGCAAGCACGACCGTAGCTGCAAGCACGACCGTAGCTAGCTCCCACATTCCGGCTGCCTGATCTGCAGGGACGGCCGATCCGGCCGACTCCCGCTCCCCTGCCGCTCGGTGCTCCCGCAGATCGGTGCTCCCGCGCACGTAATCGAGCCTCGAGTTGCCGGTCACGGGCCCGGCAGCGCGGCCCGTCACAGGCCAAGCAGCGTCGCCAGCCAGCCGCCCACTGCGGCGCCGACCGCCATCGGGTCCTTGCTCAGCGCGTGGGTCTCGCCCGGCAGGACGACGACGCGCGTGGCGTCGCGCCGGTCCGGGATGCCGAACGGGTCTCGTTCCCCGTTGACCACCAGCACGTCGGTGCCAGCCTGCCGGAGCTCGGCCGCCCGGCTCAGATCCGGACGGCCAGGCGGATGCAGCGGAAACGCCAGCGCGACCACCGCCCGGGCACCCGCCTCCTGTGCCGTACGGCAGGCAACCCTGGCGCCGTTGCTGCGACCGCCCTGAACCAGCGGCAGTTCCGGACTCTCCGCGCGCAGCCTGCCGACGACTTCCAGCCAGGCGGCATCCTGCGCTCCGGGCGCGCCCGGAGCCCGCGCGCCCCGGACCCGGTAGGGCTGCAGCACCCGAGCGACCACGCCGCCCAGCGCCACGCAGGCGTCGCGAACCGCGAGCAGGTCCTTGCTCGCCACGCCGCCGCCCGCACCGTGGGTGACGGCGATGAGGAACGACGCCGCCGGTGGCCGGTCAATCTCCACCTGCGCGGGTCCGGCCTGCGTGCTGATCTCCACTCCGGCAGCCTAAGCTCAGTGCGGTCGGCTGGCGAAGAGAGCAGCGCGGCCGGGCGGACGGCACCAGCGCGAGACGGCCCCGTTCCCCCCGAATGCGCGCCCACAGCCGACCTGCGGTGGTGCAGCCGACGGTCACCACAAGAAAACGGCCACGGCGCCGAACCGGCACGGGGCGTCGCGCGTGGCGCGCACCCGTATTCCGTGCCCGGGCCGGCGGCTAGCTGCCGTCGAGGATCTTGACCAGGAACTGGCCGGTGTAGCTCTCCTCGTCCTTCGCCACGTCCTCGGGCGTGCCGGTCGCCATCACCCTGCCGCCCCGCGAGCCGCCGTCCGGGCCGAGGTCGATGATCCAGTCGGCGGTCTTGATCACGTCGAGGTTGTGCTCGATCACGATCACCGTGTTGCCGCCGTCGACCAGCCTGCCGAGCACGCCGAGCAGCTTGCGGATGTCGTCGAAGTGCAGGCCCGTGGTCGGCTCGTCCAGCACGTAGACGGTGCGGCCGGCGGACCGCCGCTGCAGTTCGGAGGCGAGCTTGACCCGCTGCGCCTCGCCGCCGGACAGCGTCGGGGCCGGCTGGCCGAGCCGTACGTAGCCGAGGCCCACGTCGACGAGCGTCTTGAGGTGCCGGTGAATCGCGGGCACCGGCTCGAAGAACTCGGCAGCCTCCTCGATTGGCATCTGCAGCACATCGGCGATCGTCTTGCCCTTGTAGTGGACCTGCAGCGTGTCGGTGTTGTACCGGGCGCCGTGACAGACCTCGCACGGCACGTACACGTCCGGCAGGAACTGCATCTCGATCTTGATAGTGCCGTCACCCGAGCACGCCTCGCACCGGCCACCCTTGACGTTGAAGGAGAACCTGCCCGGCTGGTAGCCGCGCACCTTGGCCTCGGTGGTCTGCGCGAACAGTCTGCGCACGTGGTCGAACACACCGGTGTAGGTCGCCGGATTGGAGCGCGGCGTGCGGCCGATCGGGCCCTGGTCGACGTGCACAACCTTGTCGAGGTGCTGGATTCCGGTGATCTTCGAGTGCTTACCGGGCACGATGCGCGTGCCGTGCAGTTCCCGCGCCAGCGCACTGTAGAGGATGTCGTTGACCAGCGTCGACTTGCCGGAGCCGGACACGCCCGTGACGGCGATGAAGCAGCCGAGGGGGAACGCGACGTCGATGCCCTGGAGGTTGTGCGCGGTCGCGCCCTTCACCACGACCTCGCGGCCCTTGGCGGGCCGGCGTCGCCGCGCCGGGATCGCGATGGTCTCCCGGCCGGTCAGGTAGGCGCCAGTGATCGACTCCTGGCTCGCGAGCAGCTCCGCCACCGGCCCGGACACCACGATGTGGCCGCCGTGCTCGCCCGCCCTCGGGCCGATGTCGACCACCCAGTCCGCCGCCCGGATGGTGTCCTCGTCGTGCTCGACGACGATGAGCGTGTTGCCGAGATCGCGGAGCCGGAGCAGGGTCTCGAGCAGCCGGTGGTTGTCTCGCTGGTGCAGCCCGACCGACGGCTCGTCCAGTACATACAGCACGCCGACCAGGCCGGAGCCGATCTGCGTGGCCAGCCGGATTCGCTGCGCCTCGCCACCGGCCAGCGTGGCCGACGCCCGGTCCAGGGTCAGGTAGTCCAGGCCGACGTCCAGCAGGAAGCCGACCCGGGTGTTGACTTCCTTCAGGATCCGGCCTGCGATCTGCATGTCGCGATCGGACAACTCGAGTGCCAGCAGCAGCTTGGCCAGCTCCCCGATCGGCAGCGCGCAGTAATCGGCGATCGACCGGTTATCGACGCTGACCGCGAGCGACATCGGCTTGAGCCTGGCGCCCTTGCAGGACGGGCAGGGCACCTCGCGCATGAACTCGGCGTACCGCTCCCGGCTGTAGTCGCTATCGGCGTCGGAATGCCGCCGCTCGATGTAAGGGATCGCACCTTCGAAGTTGGTGTAGTAGGAGCGCTCCCGGCCATACCGGTTCCGGTACCGGACGTGCACCTGCTGGTCGAAGCCGTACAGCAGGGCCTTCTGGGCGCGCGGGGTCAGCCGTTCCCACGGCGTGTCGACGCTGAACCCCAGCGCGTCGCCCAGCGCCTCGATCAGGCGCAGGAAGTAGTCGCTGACGTGGCCGCCGCTCCACGCGCTGATCGCGCCGTCAGCGAGCGTCCTCGACGGGTCGGAGACGACGAGCTCCGGGTCCACTTCCATTTTCGTGCCGAGTCCGGTGCACTCGGTGCACGCGCCCCAGGGCGAGTTGAACGAGAACGACCGCGGCTCGAGCTCGTCGAACGACACGTCGTCGTACAGGCACGCGAGGTGCTCCGAGAACATCCGCTCGCGGTTCGGGTCGTCCTGCGGGAGATCCACGAAGTCGAGGATCAACACGCCGCCCGCGAGCGACAGAGCGGTCTCGACGGAGTCGGTCAGCCGCCGCCGGGCTGATGCCTTCACGTCAAGCCGGTCGATCACGACCTCGATGTCGTGCTTCTCGTATTTCTTCAGCGCGGGCAGCTCGCCGGAGACCGCCGTGTCGAGCCGGATGATGGTGCCGTCTACCCGGGCCCGCGAGTAGCCCTTCACCTGCAGGTCGCGCAGCAGTTCGGTGTACTCGCCCTTGCGGCCGCGCACGACCGGCGCGAGCACCTGGAACCTGGTGCCCTCGTCCAGCTCCAGGACTCGGTCGACGATCTGCTGCGGCGTCTGCCGTGCGATCGGCCGTCCGCACACCGGGCAGTGCGGCTTGCCGACCCGTGAGAACAGCAAGCGCAGGTAGTCGTAGACCTCGGTGATGGTGCCGACCGTGGATCTCGGGTTGCGCCCGGCGGCCTTCTGGTCGATCGACACCGCGGGCGACAGCCCGTCGATGAAGTCCACGTCAGGCTTGTCCATCTGGCCCAGGAACTGCCGCGCATAGGCCGACAGCGACTCGACGTAGCGGCGCTGACCCTCGGCGAAGATAGTGTCGAAGGCGAGACTGGACTTTCCCGAGCCGGACAGCCCAGTGAAGACGATCATGGCGTCGCGCGGCAATTCCAGCGACACGTCCTTCAGGTTGTGCTCGCGAGCGCCGCGGATGACGAGACGATCTGCCAATTTAGGCTCAGTTTCTCCAGGTACGTACGGGTGGGAACGGGCAACCTGGCGGGGCAACAACTCTGGTAGGCATGCTATCCGGGGGCTCCGACAAAACCCGGGCCCTTCGGCCGGCGGGCCTGCGGCCGACGGTCCCAGCCCGGCCCTGGCGGGCGGCCTATCCAAAGCACCTCAACCAACCGCGACGGCCGGAATATTCCCAGCTCAGCCGCGCAGCCTCCCAGCCCCGCGGCGTCGCCATGCCGACCGCTCGGCGGGCCGGTGGCGACCGTTGGGCGGCGGTGGCGATCTCGGCTGGCGAACGGGCCGGCCTGGGCGCACCGCTCCATGCCTGGGCGCGCCGCTCCGCGCCGGTGCCGCGCCACGCCATGCCGCCGGAGGGCCGAATGACACGGCGGTTGCTAGCGTCTGTCTCATGAACTCACCGGGGCCGGAGGCCGCCACGAGGGCCGCGGAACTGGGCCAGCGGATAGACGTCGCGAGCGCGCGCGTGCTGGCCACCGTAGCCAGGATCACCGACGAGCAGGCCCGCGAACCGTCGTCGCTGCCGGGCTGGAGCCGCGGGCACGTGCTGACCCACCTGGCACGCAACGCCGACGGGCTGGCAAACCTGCTGATCTGGGCGCGGACCGGCACCGTCACGCCTCAGTACCCGAGCAAGCAGGTGCGCGACGAGGAGATCGAGGCCGGCGCTGGCCGGCCGGCGCGCGAATTGGTCGTCGATTTCGCCGACTCCGCGACGGCCTTCGGCGCCGAGGTGGCCCGACTGCGCGACGCGGACTGGGCCGCAGAAGTGCGCGGCATCCGCGGTGCCGCACACCCCGCGTGGTACACGCTCTGGCGGCGGCTGACCGAGCTGGAGATTCACCACGTCGACCTGGACGCCGACTACCGGCCAGTGGACTGGCCGTCCGAGTTCGCGCGGGAGTGCCTGCAGCGCGCGGCCGCCAGCTTCGCCGGAACCGACTCTCCCGCGGCGCTGCTGCGCACGACCGACGACGGCGAAGAGCACCGCATCGGGCCGCCCGAGCGGACGCCCGCAGTCACGATCTCCGGCCCGTCGCGTGCTCTCCTGGCCTGGCTGCTGGGCCGCAGCTCCGGCGGCGACTTGGTCGCCTCGCCGGCCGGCCCGCTGCCGACCGTCCCTCCGTGGTAGGTATCAGGAATGAGCTACACAGGAAACGTCAGCGTCGGCGGCCCGGCGGACACCAGGGAACTGCCCGGTCTCACGATCACGAAAGTGTCCGTGGGCCCGATGGACAACAACGCCTACCTGCTGCGCTGCACGCAAACCGGCGAGCTCGTGCTCATCGACGCCGCCAACGACGCGCAGACGCTGCTGGACCTGGTCGGTGACGAGCCACTGGCCGCGATCATCACCACGCACCAGCACTGGGATCACCACGCCGCGCTGCGGGCGGTCCAGCAGGCGACCGGCGCCTCGACCATCGCGCATCCCGACGATGCGTCGGGACTGCCGATCCCGGTCACCCGGCCAGTGCGGCACGGGGACACGATCTCGGTCGGCAACACCCGGCTCTCGGTCATTCACCTGCGCGGCCACACGCCGGGCAGCATCGCGCTGTGCTACGACGGCGACGGCGAGCTGGCCGACGGGCCGCACCTGTTCACCGGAGACTCGTTGTTCCCTGGCGGGCCGGGCAACACGCAGAAGGACCCGCAGCGGTTCGACAGCCTGATGACGGATCTGGAGACGCGCGTCTTCGCCGACCTGCCCGACGGCACGTGGGTGTATCCCGGTCACGGCCGGGACACGACGCTCGGCACGGAACGCCCGCACCTGCCGGAGTGGCGCGCCCGTGGCTGGTAACTGACCGTGCCCGCCGGCTGCCTCATCGGCAGCGGCTGCCGGCGCCGCAGTGACTTACCTCCGTGGCCATCGTCACCCACCAGGGCCGGGACCGTCCGGCCGGGGACGGTGGACCCTGGCCAACCCCGCTCGTCCGGCGCCCCGCCCGTGCCCACCGCCAGTAAAAGGCGAGCGCGAACGGGCGCCACGACCAGGCCGCCTTCCCCCAGGCGCGCTCCGCGCTGCGACCAGTCGTCAGTGTAATCCGGGCTCCGGCGGTCCCCAGTTGGTCACACCCACGCTGCGGATCAGCGTGCGGTCCGAGGCGAGTGCGGTGCTCGCCGACGGCGCCGTAGCCCGAGAACATTCTTGGATAATCTGCTCAGCGTGAACCGTCGTGAGCCCACGTGGGGCAACTGCCCGTCAGCGTGCAACTGCGGGGGTTCCGGACGGTGAGGACGATCATCCTGGCCGGCGGCGTGGCGCTCGTCACCGCCCTGCTGGGAACGCCGCTGTTCATCAGGCTCATGCGGCGGCTCGGCTACGGCCAGCCCATCCGGGTCGAGGGCCTCAAGTCACACGAGACCAAGCTCGGCACGCCGACGATGGGCGGCGCGGTCTTCGTCGCCGCTTCCTGGATCGGTTACCTGGCCGGGCACGCCCTGACCCGCACCGGGGTGACCGCGTCGGGCGTGCTGGTTCTCCTGCTCATGACCGGTTTCGCCCTGGTGGGATTCATCGATGACTTCCTGAAGATCTTTCGGCAGACCAGCGTGGGACTACGCAGCCGGGCGAAGCTCGCCGGGCAGGTGGTCGTCGCGGCGGTGTTCGGGCTGCAAGTCCTGCAGCATCCAGACAGGTTCGACCTGACCCCCGCCGACGCCCGGCTGTCGTTCCTGCGCGACTTCGGCCCGGTCATCGGCACGCTGCCGTTCGTGATCTGGGCCGTCATCATGACGGTCGGCGCGTCCAACGCGGTCAACCTCGCCGACGGCCTCGACGGCCTGGCCACCGGATCGACGGTCGTGGTGCTGGCAGCCTACGTGCTGATCGGGATCTGGCAGGACCGCAACGACTGCACGGGTTTCCTGGCCCAGCAGTGCTATCAGGTGCGCGATCCGCTCGACGTGGCGGTCATCGCGGCCTCGGTGATGGGCGGCTGTATCGGGTACCTGTGGTGGAACGCGCCCCCAGCCAAGATCATCATGGGTGACACCGGGTCGCTTGCTCTCGGCGGCGCGCTGGCCGGGCTCGCCATCTGCACCAAGACCCAGCTGCTGCTCGGCATACTCGGCGGCCTGTTTGTGATCATCACGATGTCGGACGTGATCCAGGTCGGCGTCTTCAAGGTGACCAGGATCCGAACCGGCACGGGGAAGCGAGTGTTCAAGATGGCCCCGCTGCAGTTTCACTTCGAGCTGAGCGGCTGGACGGATACGACGATCGTGATCAGGTTTTGGCTGATCTCTGGACTGTGTGTGGCGGTGGGCCTCGCGATCTTCTACGCGGCCTGGCTGCAGACCTGACGCCGACGGCCCACCGGCGACGGCCGCCGGCGACGGCCGCCGAGAGCCAGCGACCGCGCACGGACTCACGACCGCGACGCCGAGCTCACCTCGTTCCCGGAAGTTGGTGGTGAACCTCGCGGTAGTCTGCCCGGTGATGACCGGAGCGCGCGACGTGGCGATCGTCGGCGCCGGCCTGCTCGGACTCGCCGCTGCTCGCGTCCTCACCGCGCGCGGGCGCGACGTCGTCGTGCTGGAGCAGGCGCACATCGGTCACGCCGGAGCCGGGTCCAAGGGCAGCTGCCGGATCTTCCGGCTGGGCTATCCGGATCCGGGCTACGTCGCCGCGGCGCGGCGGGCCGGCGAGCTGTGGCGCGACCTGGAGGCCGAGTCCGGGCGTCAGCTCCGGTGGCCGACGCCGCAGCTCACGTTCGGCCCGGGGGTGGGCGATGTGCAGCGCGCCCTGCAAGCGGCCGGCGCGCCGGGTGAACTGCTGCCCGCCGCCGCGGTAGCCGCGCGGTTCCCGGCGGTCCGGGTGGGCGGACCAGCCCTGCTGGAGCCCGAGTCCGCTGTGCTGGCGGCCGACCTGACTCTCGAGGTGGTCGCGGCCCGGGCCGGGGAGATCAGGACCGGCGTCCGGGTGCTCGGCCTGGCCGACGACGGCAGGCAGGTCACGCTGCACACCGCCGCCGGGCCGCTCACCGCCCGGACCGCGATCGTGACCGCCGGCCCGTGGTCGCGCGGCCTGTTCGCGCCGCTCGGCGTGTCGGTGCCGACCACCCCGACGCTGGAGCAGGTCGGCTACCTCACCCCGATCGCGACCGGCCAGGGCTCCGGCCCCGGCGGCACGCCGATCTTCATCTGCCACGACGACCAGGCGCCGTACGGGTTGCCGGTGCCCGGCTCGCCGCTCTACAAGATCGGCATCCACACCAGCGGCCGTGGCACCGATCCGGATGCGCAGGACCAGTCGCCGGACCGGGAGCTGCTGGGCCGGCTGTCGCGGGTCGCTGCCCGGCTGCTGCCAGGCTACGACCCCGAGCCGACGGCCACCGAGCGCTGCGTCTACGACAACACGCCGGACGAGGACTTCATCGTGGACCGGATCGGGAACGTGGTGATCGGCTGCGGTACGTCGGGCCACGGCTTCAAGTTCGGACCACTGCTCGGCGAGTGGCTCGCCGACCTCGCGACGGGCGCGACGCACCTGCCTGACCCGCGACTGCGGGGGCGGTTCGCGGTCGGCCGGTTCGCCTCGCGCGCCTAACGACCGGGACTTCGGTGTGCCGCCAGGCGGGCGTAGCAGGCCAGCGTCGCCGTGAGCGCATCCGCTGCAGAGGGGAACGAGGCCGCCTGGACCCTGGCCGCCCGGCTCAGCCGGGCGGCCAGCGCCGGCTGGTCGAGCACGGCCGTGACGGCGGCGGCCAGGGCGGCCGGGTCGCCGGGCGGCACCAGCAGCGCGCCAGCCCCGGTGAGGTCGGGTATCCCGCCGACGTGGGTCGCGACGACGGGCCGACCGGCGCGCATCGCCTCCTGCACGATCAGCGCGCGGGCCTCCCACCTGCTCGGCACCACGACCACGTCCGCAGCGCCCAGCAGCGCTGGCACGTCGGACCGCGGTCCGAGTAGCCGCACGTCACCGTCGGCGAGCCCGGCAGCCTGGGTGCGCAGCGCGGCGGCCAGCGGGCCGTCGCCCGCGATGACCGTGACGGGCCGCGGCTCCCGGTCCCGCCAGCGCGCGGCCGCGTCGATGAGTACGTCGAGGCCCTTCTGCGGAGCCAGCCGGCCCGCTGCCAGCACGACCGGACGGCCGCCGCCACCGAGTTCGCGGCGTACGGCTGCTACCTCGCTGGCCGTCGGGGGCTCGCCCACCACGGCCGGGACGTCGAACTGCTCGGCGTGGGCTGCGCCGCGGACGCGCAGCCGGTCCAGCAGGTCCGCCGAGGCGCACAGCACCAGGTCCGCCCGGCGGGCGCAGACGCGCTCAAGCTGGGCGTGCACTACCGCCGCCGGGTGGCTCTCCGGCGGCGCGTTGTGCACCGTAACCACGAGGGCCGGCCGGGCCGCGCGCCGCAACAGCATGATCGCAACAGCGGACAGCGCACCTGCCCGCACGCCGTGCGCGTGCACGACGTCCGGGTGCCAGGTTGCGAGCCAGCCGCGCAGCCGCACCACCGCCGCGCCGTCCCGGTCCGGTCGCGGCCCGGTGCCCATCCGCAGCGCCACCGCCGAGCCCGGCCCGGCCGACCCAGTCGCCAGCACCCGCAGCGTGGCCGGCGGGGCGAGCACACTCACCGTCAGGCCTGCTTCCCGGCAGCCACGGGCGAGCGCCGCGACGTGGGCCGCCGTGCCGCCGGCCGCGACACCAGCGACGAACGCTACCCGCAGCGCCGGGCCCGGCCCTGCGGCACCACCGGGCCCGGTCCCCGCGGCACCACCGGGCCCGGTCCCCGCGGCACCACCGGTCCCGGTCCCCGCGGCACCACCGGTTCTGCCAGCACCGCCGGTCATCGCAGTGTCGTCCGCCATCGAAGCGCCGCGCGGCGCGCCCGCGCCACCACGGCGCGCAGCTCACTGCCCTCTGGCAGGTACGCCACCACTGTGAACGTCACCGCCGCGCAGCCGACGGCGAGCACTGCGATGAGCGCATCGGCCACCGGTCCGGCCGACGGCACGACGGCGATCAGCGCCGCACCCGCGCCACCCCCGGCTGCGCCGCCCACCACGGTGGCAAACAGGCCCGCGAGAGCAACGCGGCCCACACCGGCGAGCGCGGCCGGGCCAGGCGCCTGTCGCACAGCGAGCACGAGCGCGAGCCCGGCGATCGTCAGGCCGACGGTGTTGCCCACCGCGAGCATCGCCACCACCAGCCGGGCAGGCGCCAGGATCACCAGCACCACGTCGGCGACGATCACGATCAGCCAGCCCGCCGCCACAGCCAGCGCGGCCATGCGGGTTCGACCGGTCACCAGCAGCACCCGGGACAGGCTGGCCACCAGTCCGTACCCGGCCAGCCCCGGCGCGAACAGCGCCAGGCCGGTCTCGAGCTGCAATACCTGACCAGGCTGGGAGGCGAGGAAGTGGGCGGCCGGGACGGCGACCGCCAGCATCAGCGCGGTACCCAGAAAGGACATCAGCAGCACCGCGCGGACCGACGCGGCGGCGGTCTCGTCAAACTCGTCGCCCTCGCGAACCGACAACGCCGGGAAGGCGCTCACCGCTATGGAGACGGCGAGCACCGCGTAGACCGCCTCAAACACCTGCCAGCCGTACTGGTAAAGCACGATCGCCGCGCTGGTCCCGTGGCCGTTGGCCAGCACGATGACCACGAGCTGGGACACGTCCTCTGCCAGCAGCGCGACGATCCCGAAGGCGGCCAGACCGCCAGCCCGGCGGGCGATGCCGGGCGGGAACCTGACCGTCGGCCGCACCCGGATCCGCAGCCGCCAGGCGGGCCAGGCGGCGGTCAAGGCCAGCGCAGCCACGCCAGCCGTGGTGCCCACTGACAGCAGCAGCTTGGCGCTGAGCGGCAACGCCACCAGGTTTCCGGTGTCCCGGCCGCCGAGCGGCACGAACGCGAGGTAGGCGGCAATGACCACCACGCTGGAGACAACCGGCGCCACCGCCGGGCCAGCGAACCGGCGGTGCGCCTGCAAGATGCCGTAGAGCACGACCGCGAGTCCGTACAACACGATCTGCGGTGCGAACACCGCGAGCATGTGCCCGGTCACGGCGACGAGCGGGCCCTGCGCGCAGTGATCGCGGGCGTTCGCCGGGTTGAGCAGGCTGGCGATCGGCCCGGCGGCCACCGCTATCGCGACGCTGACCGGCACGAGGATGAGGATCGTCCAGGTCAGCAGCGCAGACGAGGTCTGCCGGACCTCGGCTGCGGCGGCCGGATCTCGTCCCGAGCGGGTGGCGGGCCTAGCCAGGACCGGCACCATGATGCTCGTCAGCGCGCCGCCGAGGACGATGTCGTAGACGATGTTCGGCAGCGTGTTGGCCGTGATGTACGCGGTACCGAGGCACGTGGCGCCCACCGTCTTCGCGAACACGACGGTACGGACCAAGCCCAGCACCCTGGCCACCACCGTCAGCGCGGCAATCATCGCCGCTGCCCTGCCGATGCCGAACCCAGTCGACCTGCCCTGGCCCGCGTCCTGGCCGCCCTGCCTGACGGGGACGACCTGGTCCGTCACCGCGTCCGCGCCAGTCGCCGGGCTCTGGGCGCCGGGCTCTCCTGGCGCGTCTCGCCGGCTCGGCCGTCGCCCGCCGCCTGCGGCTCTGCGACCGGTGCCGACTGGCCGGCGGGCGCCGGTCGGCGGCCGAGCAGATCCAGCCAGCGCAGCGGGCCTGTGCGCTCGATGACCTGTGTGAAGCTGACAAACTCGCTCGCAGCGGTCAGCGTGACGATCACCGCGAGCGCGCCAACCTGGCCGCGCCGCGACAGCGTCGTTCCCGCCGTGACGCCGAGCAGCGCGCCGAGCGCGTTCGCACCCGCGTCGCCGAGCATGGCGTGCTCGCCGAGGTCCTCCGGCAGCAGCGCGATGGCACTCGCGAGCGCCGGGGTGACCGCGGCGGCGCCGCCGGGCGCAGCTGCCAGCAGCCCGCCCGCCAGGATGGCCGCCTTGATGGCCCGGCCGGGGCGCAGGTCGAACAGGTTGATCAAGTTGGCCCCGCCGGCCACCAGGCCTGCCCGGAGCAGACGGTCGGCCGGGCGGGCCGGCCGCGAACCGTCCGGTCCGGCCGCGACAAGCGCCGCCACGACCGCAGTCGCGCCGATGCCGGCGAGTTTCACCGTCCCGGACGTGACCTCGCCGCGGGCGAGCGCGCCGAGGTGGCCGCGGAACCCGCTGGCGCTGCGGTCACCCGCGAGGTCGTCGTAACCGCCGAAGGCGGCGGCCCCGCCGCACGCGAGCACCGCGGCGAGCCGGTTGCGCGGGCTGGCGGGTGCGACCGCTGCGGCGGCGATCCCGCCGATCGCGACCGCGGGTCCTGCCAGCAGCGTGACGGCCTCTCCCCGGTGGTTGGTCCGGCTCCAGGCCGACACGCCCGCCGGCGGGCGAGCGCGCAGTGCCCCGTAAGCGATCCGGGCGGTAGCCGCTCCGACGAGTGCCGACCGCACCGCGCTGCGGCTCATGAGTGGCTCTTCGCGGTCGGCGACGTGCTGGGCCGCGCCGTCGGCGTGACCGACGGAGTGGGCGCGGGACTGGGCGCGGTCGCTGGTCCGGCCCCGTAGGCCTTGGGCGCCTTGCCGTCCAGTAGGTATCGCAGCGCCTGGACGACCATGATCTGGCCGATCTCGGTGTCGGCGTTGTCGACCGTCGACACCACCGGTCCCGCGCTGTCCTCGGCGCTGATCACGCTGCCGGCCCCGATCGAACTCAGCGCTCCGGCCATCACCGTCGCGCTCCCCGCGGACTTCAGTTCCTGGGCGAACGCAACGAGCACCGGGCTTGCACTCTGCGGCGGCGCCCCACCAGGCGTGACCAGGACGGCCAGCTGAGCAGGCGCAGCCGCCGGTGCGCCGGAGTCCACGCTGACGAACCCGCCCTGGCTGAAGCCTTCCAGGATCTTCTGGCTCGAACTGCTCGTCAGGGTGTCGCTGCTGGAGACCAGGCTGTCTGCGAGCACCTGCCCAGCTGCCAGCTGTCCCGCCACCTGGCTGCCCGGATCCGGTGTCAGCGACAACCCGGCCTGGGTTGCCAGGCTCTGCGCCAGCTGGGTGAGCTGATCTTCGGTCTGACCGCTCGTCGTGGTGAACTGGCTGGTGAGGGTCACTTGGCCGGTAACGGTGGCGCCCGACTGCCGCAGCGCCGTCGTCACCCCGCTGACCACCGCCGCGTCTGCGCCGGGCGCCGCGATCAGCACGACCCGCTCTCCCGTCAGCAGGCCGCCGAGCAGCCGTTCCGCGCTGGCTTGGGCGAACACCTCGTCGGCCGCCACCTCCTGCTGCAGCTGGCGCTGCTCCTTATGCAGCGCGTTGTTCTCCGCGAGCGCCCTGTGCTGCGCGGCCGTCAGCGCCTCCTCAGCCTTGCCGCTGAGCGCGGTCGAGCCGACCACGAGGCCGACGGCCAGCGCTAGGAATACTGCGATTATTGAGACGAGGTGATACCTGAAATCGATCACTAGAACAATCCAGTTAGCCAGTACCAGAGCTGGCGCAGTGCCAGGCCGAGGTAGCCCACATACAGCCTGCCCACCGGGGTCCACGCCAGCGCGACGATCGGGACCAGCGCCGCAATGGCGAGCAGGGCGAGCGACCGGCCGGAGATCCGGCTCTGATACAGCCGGCTCACACCCTTGGCGTCGACGATTTTGTCGCCGACACGGATCCGGGTCAGCACGGCACTGGCCATGCCCGACCGGCCTTTGTCCAGGAACTCTACCAGTCCGAACCGCATACCGACGGTGACGATGAGGCTGGCGCCCGTCTCGTCGGCGAGCAGCACGGCGACGTCCTCACTGGTGCCGTCGGCGGGCAGGGTTACTGACGGGAGGCCCAGGTCCTGGACCCGGGCCAGGCCCGGCGCGTAGCCGTTGCGGTAGGCGTGCACGACGATCTCGGCGCCGGACTTCAGGGCCCGGTCCGACACGGAGTCCATGTCACCGACGATGAGGTCCGGCCAGTAGCCCGCCTCGATCAGCGCGTTGGCGCCGCCGTCGACGCCGATGACGACCGGCCTGAACTCCCGGATGTAGGAGCGCAAGGCCTGCAGGTCTTCCCGGAACCGGTAGCCGCCGGCCACCACGAGCGCGTGCCGACCCGCCAGCCTGGTTCGCAGCTCGGGGACCCGGATGCCCTCGATCAGCAGCTCGGAGTCGCGGTTGATGTACTCAAAGGTGTTGCTGACGAAGGCCTTGAGCTGCTCGGCCAGGCCTTCCTTGGCAGCCTCGATGTCGGCGGCTACTGACGTGGTGCTCTGCCTGGTCCCCTTCGCCACGACCGCGTCTGCCAGGTACAGCGTCTCACCGTCGAGCCGGACCTGCTGCCCCTCTTTGACCTCGTCGAATATGCCGGGGCCGACGTCGTCGACGAGTGGGATGCCCGCCTCGATCAGCAGTTGCGGACCCAGGTTCGGGTAGCGGCCGCTGATGCTCGCGGCGACGTTGACGACCGCCGATACCTGGCACCTGATCAGCGCGTCGGCGCTGACCCGGTCCAGGTCCTCGTGGTCGATGATGGCAATGTCGCCTGGCTGCAGCCGTTTGGTCAGGTTCTTCGTGCGCCGGTCCAGGCGAGCGGTCGCCTGCGCCCCGCCCAGGTCCGGCGACCTAGTGCGGCGCGCTGCCGTGAAGCCTCGGTTCGCCGCCTTCATTGGCTTGCCATTTTGCCAGATCTGGCCAGGTCCTAGCGCCATGCGGCCCATCGGGGCCCGGCTGGAGCCCGTCGGCTGCTAGCGAGCGGCACTTCTGAGCGCGGCCCGTTCGGCCGC
>JASHQA010000041.1 GCA_030037785.1 Streptosporangiaceae bacterium | reverse complement strand
AAGTACGGCGTCACCGTCAACGCGGTGTCGCCGGCCGCCGCGACCCGGATGACCGACTCGGTTCCGGCCGACCGGCGGCGGACCGACCGGGCCCCCGACGACGACCCGCAGCGGTCGCCCGACAACGTCGCCAGGGTGGTCGCGTACCTGGCCAGCGAGCGATCCGGCTGGCTGACCGGCCGGATCGTGCACTCCGCTGGCTATGAGGTGGCGCTGTACTCCAACATGACCCCGGTGGTGCGACTGCTCGCGCACCAGCCCTGGGACCTCGACGACCTGGCGGCGCAGGTCGAGCGCTCGTTCCGCCCGGCGCCGATGCCTGGCCGCGTCGTATGAGCGGGAAGCCCGTGCCGGAGCCGACGCCGGAGACCCAGCCGTTCTGGGACGGCTGCGCACGCGGCGAGCTCATGCTGCAGCGCTGCCGCGCGTGCGGCAGGCCGTACTTTTACCCGCGGCCCGTGTGCCCGGCCTGCGGATCTACCGATGTGGAGTGGTTCGCCGCGAGCGGCCGGGCCACGCTGTATTCCTACGTGATCAACCACCGCCCGGCGCCGGGGTTCGAGGCCGACGCGCCGTACGCGATCGCGGTCGTGGAGCTGGCCGAGGGCCCGCGGCTGATGACCAACATCGTGGGAGTGCCCAACACCCCGGAGGATCTGGTGCTGGACATGGCGCTGGAAGTCACCTTCGAGCCGCGGGGCGGCATGAGCGTGCCCATGTTCACGCCCGCGGGAAAGGCCCTCGCCTCATGACCTCGCGATCAGGCGTCATCATCGCGGGCGCCGCCGAGACCGACGCCATCGGCAGGCTGCCGGACAAGTCCACCCTCCAGCTGCACGTCGAAGCGGCGGTGAACGCCGTCGCCGACGCCGGACTGACCCTGCGCGACATCGACGGGCTCGCCACCGTCAGCGCCCCCGGCCCGGTCCAGGTTGCGCACGCGCTCGGTATCACGCCCACCTATCTCGACGGGACCGGCGTCGGCGGCACCTCGTTCCTGCTGCACGTGCGGCACGCCGCTGCGGCGATCCGGGCAGGCTACGCCAGGACCGTGCTCATCACGCACGGCGAATCCGGCCGGTCCAGGGTGGGCGCGGCCCCGTTCCCCCGCGGCGGGTCCTCGATCCCAGCGCAGTTCGAGGCGCCCTACGGGACGATGGGTCCCACCACAGCCTTCACGATCCCGGTGCTCCGGTACATGAAGGAGTACGGGCTGACGCACGAGCAGCTCGCCTACGTGGCGGTCGCGCAGCGCACGTGGGCCGCGCGCAACCCGCGGGCCATGTTCCGTGACCTGATCACGGTCGACGACGTGCTCGCGTCCCGGCTGGTCGCCTGGCCGTTCCACCTGCTGGAGTGCTGCCTGGTCACCGACGGCGGCGGTGCGCTGGTGGTGACGTCGGCGGACCGGGCCGGGGACTTTCCCAAGCCCGCCGTGCACGTCCTCGGCACCGGCGAGGCGTCCGAGGCGCCGATGATCTCGCAACTGGCGGACTTCACCGAGTCGCGGGCCTTCCGGCTCGCGGGGCAGGCCGCGTTCGCCGAGGCGGGTATCAGCACGGCGGACGTCCGGCACCTGATGATCTACGACGCGTTCGCGCACGTGCCGATCTACGGGCTGGAGGCTCTTGGCTTCACGGCGAAGGGCGACGCGGGCGCGTTCATCGCCGACGGCAACACCGAGCCCGGTGGCCGCCTGCCGCTGAACACCAACGGCGGCGGGCTGTCGTACACCCACACCGGCATGTACGGCATGTTCGCCATCCAGGAGGGAGTGCGTCAGGTGCGCGGCGAGGCGCCGGCCCAGGTGGCCGACGCGGACATCAGCGTGGTGCTGGGTAACGGCGGCATGTTTGCCACCGCCGGCGTGCTGGTCCTAGGCCGCGAGAACCGGTGAACCTGCCGCGAGAACCGGTGAACCTGCCGCGCTACGTATCCGTATAGGGGGAGAAGCCGGTCTTCGCCACCGCGGCCCGGCGAAGACCTCCCCATCGCTGGCGCACCTGGCAGAGGATCGGCATGAGCCTGAGCATCGTTGCGCTCATTACCTGGTGTATGGCCGCCGCGTGCGGGCTGTACCTGGTCGCGATCTGGCTCATCGAGTATGACAAGGACTACCAGTCGGCCGCGCGGACGCGGCTGCCTCCGCTCGTGCTGGCCGCCCACGTCACCTGCGCCGGCGGTGGCCTGATCGCCTGGGCGGTCTGGTTCGTCTGGTACACCAACACCCTGGTCTGGGTTGCTCTGCTGGCGCTGCTGCTGGCCGCGACGCTCGGCAGCTTCATGGCAATACGCTGGGTCGGGGTGTACCGCGAATACCGCGCGCTGCGCCGGGCCGCGGAGCAGCCCGAGGTCTCGCAGCCCGGCGCAGCGAGCCCGCCGACCGGCCGACTGTCGGGTGGGTCCACTTCGGTAGCCACGCTGGCCCGGCCGATCGCGATCGGGCCGCCGGAACGTAACTTCCCGCTGGCTGTCGTGATCGCGCACGGGGTGTTCGCCGTCGCCACGCTCACGATGGTGCTGCTGATCTTCTTCGGCGTCCGGGTCTAGCCGGACGCCCGGCAGCTACCCGACATCGCAGCGGAGCAGGTCGTCGTGCGTCTCACGGCGCACGATGACCCTGGCCTCGCCGGCCGCCGCCCACACGATCGCGGGCCGGGTGAGCAAGTTGTAATTCGACGCCATGCTGTAGCCGTAAGCACCCGTCACCGGCGTGCTGATCACATCACCGATGGCCACCGACGACGGCAGCGTCGCGTCCTCGACCAGCGTGTCTCCGGACTCGCAGTGCCGGCCGACCACCGTCACAACCGCGTCCCTGGCCGCCAGCGGGGCACGCGGCAGGAAGGCCTCGTAACCGCTGCCGTACAGCAGCGGACGCGGGTTGTCGCTCATGCCGCCGTCCACGGCGAGGTAGGTCTTCGCCCCCTTCTTCGCGATGCTGCCGACCGTGTAGAGGGTCACGGCCGCCGCCGCGACCATGGACCGGCCGGGCTCCGCGAGGATGCGAGCCCTGACTCCCGCGTCCTTGCAGTGCCGCAGGATGGCGTCGGCCCAGTCGGCGAAGCTCGGTGCGTCGTCACCGCGCAGGTACCGGACCCCGAGTCCGCCGCCCACCACGAAGACTTCCGGATCGACCGCCCGCACAAAGTCCAGCACCGAGTCCAGCGCCGAAATGTAGTTGTCTATCGCGAAGACCAGGCTGCCGACGTGGATGTGCAGTCCCTTGAATTCGAGCCGGGGATTCTTGCTGACTCGCTCGACCGCAGCCGACGCGTCACCGGTCCACAGCGGAAACCCGAACTTCGATTTCCTGTTTCCGGTGGCCGTGAATCGATGCGTGTGAACCTCGACCCCGGGATTGACCCTGACCAGGACCGGGCAGCTCTTCCCCGCGCGCACTGTGGCCGCGATAACCCTGTCGATGTCGTCGAAGCTGTCGAGTACGAGCCACTGAACTCCCTCGGAAACGGCGCGCTCGACCTCCGCGTCGCTCTTGTTGTTGCCGTGCACGACCAGCTTGCTGGACGGCACGCCCGCGGCCCTGGCCACGTGATACTCGCCCGCCGTGGACACGTCGAGCGACATGCCCTGCTGATAGGCGAGCTTCGCGACAGCCTTGCAGAGAAATGCCTTCGTCGCGTACGCGACACCCGGGCCGAAGACGTCGACGGCCTCGGCGAAATTCTCCGCCATCTGCTCGAAGTCATAGACAAAGAGCGGCGTCCCGAATTCTGTGGCTGCCTGGACGAGGTCCACTCCGCCGACCGCGGTGCCGTCACTTCGGGCCTGCGCGGTCCTCGGCAGCAACGACAGGTCCACCGGCGACCGGTCCATGACGCAGCTGACCTCTCTCTGCATTGCGCGCTGCCGAAGCTGCGGCGGTTCGGCCCGGCGGGAGTCAGGCCCACGAGTTTACTCGGCGTGATTCCGGCCGGGTCTGGCCAGCCAGGTCCGGTCGCTGATTCACGATCGAGCTATCCGGTAGGCGGGTCAGCCGTCAGGTCGCCGGCGTGCAGCCGCTGCCGGACCGCCTCGTAGATGACGATCGCGGCCGACGTCGACACGTTGAGCGAGTCCGCGCGGCCGAGCATGGGGATCCGGACCTGGACGTCGGCGCGCTCGAGCCAGTCGCCGGGCAAGCCGGCTTGCTCCGCGCCCACGGCGAGGACCGTCGGTCCGGTCAGGTCGGTCTCGGTGACGAGCCGCGTGGCGTCCGGCGTCGCGGCGACGACCTGCAGGCCGTGCGCCGCGACCCAGGTCAGCACCTCAGCGCTGGTCGCGGACGCGACCGGGACGGAGAAGACGGTGCCCTTGCTGGCCCGCACCACGTTCGGATTGCCCCAGTCGGCCACCGGATCGGCGGCGACCACCGCCCCGACGCCGGCCGCGTCGGCGGTGCGGAGGATGGCGCCCAGGTTGCCCGGCTTCTCCAGGCCCGCACACACGAGCACGAGCGGCCGCGGGCCGAGGGTCAGGTGCGCCAGGCTCGCCTCGACCGCGGGCACCACGGCCAGCCAGCCGTCCGGGCCCTCTCGGTAGCTGACCTTCTCGAACACCGGCCTGCTCACCCGGACAACTTCCCCGCCACGCTCGCGCGTGCGCGCAGGCAGGTCGGCGCCGGCCGGGCCGGTCAGCGCCGGACAGTAGTAGAGCGCTCGCGGCCGCACCCCGGCAGCGAGCGCGAGTCCGATCTCCGCTCGCCCCTCGACCAGGGTGACGCCGACCTCGTCTCGCGCGCGGCGCCGCCGCAGCGCGACTAGCTGCTTGATCCGGGGATTGGCCGGGCTGGTGACCTCCAGCTCGGCTGGCATACGAGCATGCTAGCGGCCGGCTACTCCCGCCCCTAGCCCACGATCGGGCGGGGCGCGTCGGCCGCCGAGCGTGTCGCTTCTGACCGCAGCTGTGCCCGACTGATCACAGTTGGTCGATTAGCCAGACTGCGCAACTACATGTCGGTAAGGTCTTTGCTGCTCAGTGCCGGGGGCTGGCTGGCCCGTGACCGAGCCGCCACCATGGAAAGGGCAGCAATGACCAGAGCGCGGCATGGGCGTGCGGGCGGGGCTTTCCGAGGGAACTGGCTTCGATCAGGCGTCGCGACCTTTGCCGTGCTGGTCGCAGCCGCTTTGGTGGTGTCTTGCCTGCTGGTGGCCAGTGGCTACGGTCCGGCTACCGGCTCTGCTGGTTCTGCTCCGCACACAGGTCTCAGCGCCGTCAGCGCCGCAGCGCCACGGCCACCGGCATCGCGGCAGCGTGCGGTCAATCCGGCGGCGCCACCTCCAGCCAATCCGGCGGAGGGCCACTCGCCTCAACTAGAGAAGGAACTCTCCGGCCCGCTCGACGGGACAGGCATGGGGCTGTCAGGATCGGCCGACACCATGTCTGCGACGACGCTGCAGGCCACCGCCAGCGTCACGAGCCCGATCCTCAACGGCATTGATATCGCGTCGTACCAGCACCCGGTGTCTTCCCAGTACCCGAACGGCGCGCCGATCGACTGGGCGGAAGTCGCCAGCGCCGGTTACGACTTCGCCGCGATCAAGGCGACCGAGGGCAACTACTACGTCAATCCCTACTACGCCAACGACGCGGCGGACGCTGTCGCGGCGGGGATGTACGTCTCGGCCTACGAGTTCGCGTATCCGCCGGATTCCACCGGCACCGCGGCAGCCGAGTACACGGTGCAGAACTCCGGGAACTATACGGTTGGCGGCAGTTACCTGCCGCTCATGCTGGACCTGGAGTACGACCCGTACACGAGCACAGACGGCCTCAATCAGTGCTACGGCTTCACCCCCGCGCAGATGGTGACGTGGGTGAGCGACTACGTGACAGAGGCCGCGACGCTCACGGGCGCCGAGCCGATCATCTACACGCCGACTGCCTGGTGGGACACCTGCACGGGGGACAGCACCGCCTTCGGCAGTGACCTGCTCTGGATTCCCTCTTACGCAGCAGGCAGCCCGGGCACTCTGCCAGCCGGATGGAACGGCTGGACGTTCTGGCAGTACACGAGCTCTGGCACTGTGCCGGGCATCAGCGGCGACGTCGACCTCGACTACATGAACGCCACGTCCCCGGCGATCACGTCTGCCGCCCAGGCGACCTTCGACTCTGGGGTGGCGAGCAGCTTCACCGTCACGGCCACCGGATTCCCGGCGCCGACGATCTCGGAGACCGGAGCCCTGCCAGCTGGTGTCACGTTCTCGAACGGGGTGCTATCGGGTACGCCGGCGGCCGGCGCTGGCGGCAGCTATCCGATCCAGATCACGGCGACCAACGGCGCCGGGAGCGTCACCCAGGCGTTCGCGCTCACGGTACCGACGCAGTCCAGCACGTATGTCGCGGTGAGTCCGGTTCGGCTGCTGGACACCCGCAACGGCACCGGCGGGTACTCAACCCCGGTCGGGCCGGGCGACACGATCAGCCTGCAGGTGGACGGCGTGGACGGGGTGCCAGCGACCGGCGTCACCGCGGTCGTGCTCAACGTCACCGTCACCGACCCGACCGCCACCAGCTACGTCACCGTCTACCCCGACGGGCAGACCCGGCCGCTGGCCTCCAGCATCAACTTCTACGCCGGCGAAACCATCGCCAACCTGGTCACCGTCCCGGTCGACGCCGACGGCCAGGTCGACTTCTACAACGACCTCGGCAGCACGGACATCGTCGCCGACCTGCAGGGCTACTACACGACCAGCAGCACCGGCTCGACGTACGTGCCGGTGGGCCCGTCACGGGTGCTGGACACCCGCAACGGCACCGGCGGGTACTCAACCCCGGTCGGAGCCGGCGGCACGATCAGCCTGCAGGTCACCGGCACCGACGGCGTGCCAGCGACCGGCGTCACCGCGGTCGTGCTCAACGTCACCGTCACCGACCCGACCACGACCAGCTACGTCACCGTTTACCCCGACGGGCAGACCCGGCCGCTGGCCTCCAGCATCAACTTCTACGCCGGGGAAACCATCGCCAACCTGGTCACCGTCCCGGTCGGCGCCGACGGGCAGGTCGACTTCTACAACGACCTCGGCAGCACCGACCTAGTCGCCGACCTGCAGGGCTACTACACCACGTCCGGCGGGTCGTCGTTCGTCAGCGACGGGCCGGTGCGGGTGCTGGACACCCGCGACGGCACCGGCGGGTACTCAACCCCGGTCGGGCCGGGCGGCACGATCAGCCTGCAGGTCACCGGCACCGACGGCGTGCCCGCGACCGGCGTCACCGCCGTGGTGCTCAACGTCACCGTCACCGACCCGACCGCCACCAGCTACGTCACCGTCTACCCCGACGGGCAGACCCGGCCGCTGGCCTCCAGCATCAACTTCTACGCCGGCGAAACCATCGCCAACCTGGTGGTGGTGCCCGTCGGCGCCAACGGGAAGATCGAACTCTACAACGACCTCGGCAGCACCGACATCGTCGCCGA
>JASHQA010000402.1 GCA_030037785.1 Streptosporangiaceae bacterium | reverse complement strand
GACTCCAGCGGATGCCGCGAAGCGGAACGCGGTCGCCATGACGGCGCCGTTCGGGTAGGAACGGCGTGTGGAGTTCAGCGAGGACAGCGACCACGAGGCGATTCGGTCGGCGATCCGGGCGATCTGCGCGCGGTTTCCGGACGAGTACTGGGCCGAGGCAGACGCGACGCACACCTTTCCCTGGGCGTTCTACCAGGCGATGGCCGACGGCGGCTGGCTCGGCGTGGCGATCCCGGCAGAGTACGGCGGCAGCGGCGCCGGGATCACGGCGGCGTCGGTGGTTCTGCAGGAGGTGGCCGCGTCCGGCGCCTGCATGAACGGAGCCAGCGCCATTCACATGTCGATCTTCGGAATGCAGCCGGTCATCCGGCACGGCGGCGCCGACCTCAAGCAGCGGTACCTGCCCAGGGTCGCGACCGGTGACCTGCACGTCGCGTTCGGCGTCACCGAGCCGGACGCCGGGCTGGACACGACCGCGATCAGCACGCGCGCTGTCCGCGACGGTGACGGGTATCGGGTGACCGGCCGGAAGGTCTGGACGTCGAAGGCGCTGGAGTCCGAGCGGGTGCTGCTGCTGGTCCGCACCACCGCGCTGGCCGAGTGCACGCACCGCACCGACGGCCTCACGCTGCTGGTTGCCAGTCTGAGGAACCCGGCGGTCAGCATCAGCCCGATCCGCAAGCTCGGTCGCAACGCGGTGGCCTCGTGCGAGGTGACGTACGACGGCCTGTACGTCCCCGAGTCGGATCGGGTGGGCGAGGAAGGCAGTGGGTTCCGCTACCTGCTCGACGGGCTCAATGCCGAACGGGTGCTCATCGCGGCGGAGGCGATCGGCATCGGAACGGCGGCGCTGCGCCGGGCGACCAGCTACGCCAGCGACCGCGTCGTTTTCGGCCGGCCAATCGGCGCGAACCAGGGCATCTCGTTTCCGCTGGCCGAGGCGTACGCCCGGCTGGCGGCGGCCGAGCTCGTCATCCGGCAGGCGGCCTGGCGGATCGACCAGCAGCTACCGAGTGGCGAGCACGCCAACACGGCCAAGTTCCTGGCAGCGGAGGCAGGCTTCGCCGCAGCCGATGCTGCCCTGCAGGCACACGGCGGGTTCGGGTATGCCACCGAGTATCACGTAGAGCGGTACTGGCGCGAGGCGCGACTGCTGCGGATCGCACCGGTGCCACAGGAAATGGCGCTGAACTACCTTGCCGAGCACGTGCTCGGGCTGCCGCGCTCGTACTGACCCGCACGGTGCCGTTTCGATAACACGGTGCCGTCCCGATAACACAGTATCGTCGGGATATGAGCCGCCTTCCCGAACTGCGCCGCGACGACCTGACCACCGCGGGCCAGGCTGTCTGGGACCTGATCGTGCGTACCCGTGGCAGCCATGTCGTCACCGACGCTGGCACCCTGAGCGGGCCATTCAACGCCTTCGTACACGCCCCGGACGCCGGCGGGCCGCTGGCTACGCTCGGCGCCGCGCTGCGCTTCGACAGCTCCATCGAGCGCCGGCTGACCGAGATCGCCATCATCACGGTTGCCAGCCACTGGCGGGCCGAGTTCGAGTGGCTGGCACACGCCCGGATCGCCCGCGAGGCCGGCGTGGCGGACCCGGTGGTGGCGGCGATCGGGCGTGGCGAGGAGCCGGCCTTCACCGCGACCGACGAGCAGGTCGTCTACACGGCCGTCCGCGAGCTGGTGACAACCGGCCAGCTGGCCGACGCGAGCTATGCGGCCGCGCGCGATCTGCTCGGTGATACCGGCGTGGTAGAACTCGTCGCCCTCTGCGGCTACTACTCGCTGGTCTCCTTCGTGCTCAACGCGTTCGGAGTATCGCTGCCAGCCGGTGCCCAGCCGATGTGGCCGGGCCGCAGCTAGCGCCAGCGCGGTTGCCCGGTAGCACGGCCGCCGTCCGGTAGCACGGTCGCGTTCAGTGCTGCCTAGTCCCGCGTCGCCTCGATGTCGAGGACAGCGTGGACGGTGTCAGGCACCATGAAACCGCCTGCTGCGAGCGGTACATGGCCGAACTTCAGGACTCCGAAATCGCTGCGGCGTATGTCGGCGGTCGCGGTGAGACCGAGCCGCTCCTTGCCCCAGGTGTCCGTGATGACGCCGCGAAAGACCAGGTCCAGGGTGACCTCCCTCGTGACACCGTGGATGGTCAGCTCGCCCGCCAAGGCATAGCTGTTTGGCCCGCTCTCGGTCAGCGCGTGCGACGAGAAGGCAATCGTCGGGTAGCTCGCCACGTCCAGGACATCAGGGCCGAGCAGCTTCTCGTCGCGCAGCGCGTTGCCGGTTGTCACCGTGCCGGCGTCGATAGCGGCATTGACAGACGAGGAAGCCAGGTCAGGGGTGATGCGTATCGTGCCGGTCGGTCCGGACGCCAGGCCGCGGGCGAGCGCCACGGTGAAGTGTTCAACGGTGAAGGTGACGAATGAGTGCATCGAGTCGATAGTCCAGGTGCCGGGCTCCGGCGCAGTGGTGTTCGCGTCGTCCTTCGATGCCGTTTCTGTCATCAGATCTCCATCGGAATAGCCGGGATTCTCATCGTAGGCGAGCAGGCCCGCGGCCCGCCCGGCAGATCCGACATGAGCGACTCCGGCGAGACTCAGTGCGCAGGCTCGGCCGTCGTTCGCGGGGCCGTCGGCAGGCGCCGTGCCGCTACGCCTGGTGGTCTGCGGCGGGGAACTCGACCAGGGAGACGATCCTGCTCGCCATGAAGCGCGCGGTAACCCGCACCGGCGTGCCGGTGCGGGTTACCTCGGACACCTCGACCAGGCCGCGCCGGGTCGCCACTTCGACCCGCCGGCCGGCCCGCGTCGCCGTCACCTCGTAGGCGCGCGTCCCGTCTCCGAGGTCGACGACTATCTCGACCCGGTCACCCTTCATGCCTTCACCTCTAGTCGAACATCAATTCGATACCCACCCGGA
>JASHQA010000401.1 GCA_030037785.1 Streptosporangiaceae bacterium | reverse complement strand
GGACTCACGCTCCCGCCCGTTGTCGCGCCGCTCGCGGCATACGTGCCCGCGGTCAAGTCCGGCACGACCGTCTACACCGCGGGCCAGCTTCCGCTGGCGGACGGTCAGCTGCCGGCGGCCGGGAAGGTCGGGGCTGAGGTCAGCACCGCCGAGGCAGCGGCGCTGGCGCGCACCTGCGTGCTGAACGCCCTCGCGGCCGCGGCGTCGGTCGCGGGTGGCCTGTCGTCCATCAGGCGGATCGTCAAGCTGACCGGGTACGTCGCGAGCGCACCGGACTTCACCGGTCAGCCGCAGGTCGTGAACGGCGCCAGCGAGCTCCTGCTGGAGATCTTCGGCGACGCCGGGCGGCACGCCCGCAGCGCCGTCGGCACCGCCGTGCTCCCGCTCAACTCGCCGGTCGAGCTCGAGCTGATCGTCGAGACCTGGGCGTAGGCGGTGGCGCTGCGAGAGTTCGCCTAGGCGGGGCGGAGGGTAGCTGTGACGCACGACGGGACGAAGGCTGCCGCCGTCCGGCTGCCGGGCGGACTCGGCGAGACCGCCCGCGCGGTGCTGTCGGGGCGCCAGCCCCCGGCGGTGCCCAGGGACGCGGCGACCGTCATGCTGCTCCGCCCGGCCCCGGCTGGCCTGGAGGTGTACATGCTCCGCCGGCAGGCATCGATGGCCTTCGCGGCGGGCGCGTACGTGTTTCCCGGCGGGTCCGTGGACGACCGGGACGCCGACGAGGAAGTGGCCTGGGCTGGTCCTGCCGCGGCCGAGTGGGGCCGGGTCTTCGCCTCGCCCCCGTCTGTGGCCAGGGCGCTCGTGTGCGCCGCCGTGCGCGAGACCTTCGAGGAGAGCGGCGTGCTGCTGGCCGGGGAGTCGGCGGAGTCGGTCGTCGCGGACACCACCGGCGCAGACTGGGAGGCCGACCGCACGGCGCTGCTTGACCACTCGGTCTCGCTCGCCGAGGTGCTGGCCCGGCGCGGCCTCGTGCTGCGGACAGACCTGCTGCGCCCGTGGGCGCGCTGGATCACGCCGGTGGTCGAGCCGCGACGGTTTGACACGCGCTTCTTCGCTGCCGCGCTGCCGGCCGGGCAGCGGACCAGGGACGTCGGCGGCGAAGCGGCGGAGGTCGCCTGGGTCCGGCCGACCGATGCGCTGGCGGCCAGCCGCCGCGGAGAGATCAGGCTTTTCCCGCCCACCGCGGTGTCACTGTCGGAACTGGCCGAGTGCGGCGACCTGGACACCGCGCTGACCGGGCCTCGGCAGGTGGCACCCATCATCCCCGAGGTCTACGAGCGTGAGGGAGCGGTATGGCTCACCGTGCCGGGCCTGACGGAGTACCCGCCGAAGCCGGGTGGTGCATCGTGACAGCGGCCGTGCCTGGCGCGGCATGACGACCGGGCAGGTGGCCGGGCCGATCGACGGCTCCGGCACCAGCAGGGCCCGGTGCGTGCTGGCACCGAACCCGAGCATGATGACGCTCGACGGGACCAACACGTGGCTCATCGCCGAGCCGGGGTCGACGACGGCGATCGTGATCGATCCGGGTCCGGACGACGAGAAGCACCTGCAGCGAGTCCGCGCCGCGGCCGCGGACCGCGATCAGCGCGTCACGGAGATCGTGCTCACCCACCGGCACCTCGACCACTCGGCGGGGGCGCCGCGGCTGGCCGAGCTGACCGGCGCGCCGGTCCGCGCCGTCGATCCTGACTACCGGCTCGGCAGCGAGGGCCTGACGGCAGGCGACGTGCTGACAGTCGGCGGCTGCGAGCTGCACGTGGTCGCCACCCCCGGGCACACCGCCGACTCGGTCAGCCTGTACCTGCCAGCCGACGGGGTGGTGCTCACCGGCGACACTGTCCTCGGCCGCGGAACCGCGGTCATCGCGGACGACGGCAGCCTGAGCGACTATCTCGAGTCGCTGCACCGGCTTCGGCTGCTGGCTGACCAGACCGGTCTGGGCACGCTGCTGCCGGGTCACGGACCGCTGCTCGCAGACCCGGCTGGCGTGCTCGACTTCTATCTCGCGCACCGAGCGGAGCGGCTGGATGAGGTGCGGGCCGCGATCGCGGCCGGAGACCGGACGCCGGCCGAGATCGTGCCGCGGGTGTACGCGGCCGTGGATCAGGCACTCTGGCCGTTCGCGGCGTTGTCGGTGCGCGCGCAGCTACGCTATCTAGCCGATCACGGTGAGCTGCCACCGGGCGTGACCTGGTGACCGTCGGCGTGTGCGCGCGGCACGCGCCGCACGGCACGCACGCCACGCGCCGCACGGCGCCGCACGCGTGGCGGAACAGCGCGTCGCGGGCGGGTCACCGGGACCGCTTGCGGAGTCGCTCGACGTCGGTGAGCAGAACTGACTTGGCCGCGAGCTGGAGCCAGCCGCGCGCCGCGAAGTCGGCGAGGGCCTTGTTCACTGTCTCCCTGGAGGCACCGACGAGCTGGGCGAGTTCCTCCTGCGTCAGGTCATGACTGACCTGGATGCCGCCAGGTCCGGGCTGGCCGAACCGCTCGGCCAGGTCGAGCAGCGCCTTGGCGACCCGGCCCGGCACGTCCGTGAAGACCAGGTCGGCCTTGATCTCGTTGATTCTTCGCAGCCGCTTCGCGAGCGCCTGCAGCAGGTGCATGGCCACCTCGGGCCGCGTCGACAGCCAGGCGCGCAGGTCGTCGTGGGCCACCCCGGCAAGCTCGGCGTTCGTGACGGCGGTGGCGCTCGATGTCCTCGGTATCGGGTCGAACAGCGACAGCTCGCCGAACATCTCGCCCGGCCCGTGCACGCTGAGCAGGTTCTCCCGCCCGTCCGGCGCGGACTTGGTCAGCTTGATCTTGCCGGACAGGATGATGTACAGCTTGTCGCCGGTGTCCCCTTCGGAGAACAGCCGCTCGCCACGACTCAGGTGCACGGTGCTGATGCCGGCCCGCAGCGCGCCCGCGTCTTCCTCGCTGAGCGCCTCGAACAGGGGCGCCTCCCGCAGCACGTCCTCAACGTGCGTCATGACACCTCCACGGCGGAACTACCGGCACGAGACCCAGGTCGCCTTCACCAGTGCGGGTACCGGTACCCGCACCGGCGCCGCCACTGGCGTCGGCCGGGTTGCCCTGGCTACCAGTGTGCTGCCCGGCCGGGCGGCTGGTCACGCTGGGTCGTTGCCCGGCGGGTGCTGGCCGGCCGCCAGCCGCTGCCGGCAGGCCTCGATCTCGGCCTCGGCCGCGCCGACGTCCGCCCACATGGCCGCCTCGACCTCCTTGCCTGGCTCCAGCGCCTTGTACACCTGGAAGAAGTGCTGGATCTCTAGCCGGTCGAACTCCGGCACGTCGGTGATGTCGCGCAGATGGGCCATCCGGGGGTCGGTGGCCGGCACGCACAGCACCTTGTCGTCAAGGCCCTTCTCGTCCCGCATCCGGAACATGCCGATCGCCCGGCAGCGAATCTGGCAGCCGGGGAAGGTGGGTTCGTCGAGCAGCACGACGGCGTCCAGGGGGTCACCGTCGTCGGCCAGCGTGTGCTCGATGAACCCGTAGTCGGCCGGATAGCGGGTGGACGTGAAGAGCATCCGGTCGAGCTTGATCCGGCCGGTCTCGTGGTCCATCTCGTACTTGTTACGCTGCCCCTTGGGGATCTCGATGATTACGTCAAACTCCACGTCGCGCCCCCAGCGCCTCAGCCCGCTTAGTCTGATTGCCTGGCTGATGTCTACCCGGTAGCCGTCGGCCGGCCGTCGCCGGGGTACCGCTGCGTGCTCCGGCGCCTACATGCGTACCACACGTGAGAAGGGAACGGGCTCGTTGCGTCGTCGCGGTCGTCTGCTCCCCGCGGTGATTGGCGTGCTGTGTGCGGTCACGATCGCGGCCGGCGTGACCGTGGTCGAGCTGCTGCCGGGCAGGCTGGTCCTGTGGCGCCCGGCCGCCATCGCCGCCCGTCGGCTAGCCGAGGCGACGCCGGTGCTGGATCCCGCGACGGGGGCGACCGGCGACGCGGGCGCGGCCACAGCGGCGGGGGTCAGCCAGGCACTCGCGCCGGTGTTGAGCTCGCCGGTGTTCGGTCCGTCGCTCGGCGTGCTGGTGACCAACCTCACCACGGGTCAGGTGCTGTACTCCAGCAACGCCAACGCCGGATTCACCCCCGCGTCGACCAATAAGGTCGCGACGGCGGTCGCCGCGCTCAAGGTCCTCGGGCCGGCCGCCCGGCTGACGACCAAGGTCGTCACCGGCGCTGGCAGCGACTCCATCGTCCTGGTCGGCGGCGGCGACCCTACCCTCTCGGCCGGCCACCCGCCCGCGGCCGACTACCCGCAGCCGGCCACGCTGACCGAACTCGCGCGCGCCACGGCGCGGGCACTGCTGGCGCACGGTGAGCGCAGCGTCCAGCTCGGCTACGACACCTCGCTGTACACCGGGCCAGGGCTCGCGCCCGGCTGGTCGCAGAGCTACATTACGACCGGCAACGTCAGCGTCATTACCCCGCTCGAAGTTGACCAGGGCCGGGTCACGTCCGCCGGCACACCGGTGGATGACGAGTCGAGCGGTGGGCTGCGCGCGGCCGATCCGGCACAGGAAGCGGCGAACGTCTTCGCGGGATACCTGGCCGCCGACGGCGTCAGCGTCCAGGGAGCCGTGCAGTCGGTTACCGCCCCGGCTGGAGCCACGACGGTGGCCAGCGTGCAGTCACCCCCGCTGGCCGAGGTGGTGCAGTGGATGCTCGAGCAGAGCAACAATGTGATCGCGGAGAACCTGGCCAGGCAAGTCGCCATCGCCACCGGCCAGCCCGCCTCCTTCAGCGGAGCCGCGGCCGCCGTCACCTCGGTGCTGCGCGGGCTCGGCGTCAGCGGGGTGCTGCAGCTGTATGACGGCAGTGGGCTGTCGCCGGACGACAAGATCGCCCCGGCCGTGCTGGTCCAGCTGATCAGGCTCGCTGCGACCAGCCCGCGGCTCCGGCCGGTGCTGACCGGCCTGCCGGTGGAGGGCTTTTCCGGCACGCTGCTGACGGGTGGCAGCGTCTTCGGCGGTGGCGGCGGTGCCGGGCTTGGCGTCGTGCGCGCCAAGACCGGCAATCTCAGCAACGTCACGGCACTGGCCGGCAGCGCGTACGCACAGAACGGTCAGGTGCTGGCGTTTGCGGTCATGGCCGACCAGGTTCCGAACGAGACGAGCGCCGCGACGCAGATGGTCGACGTGGCCGACGCGCTGGCTGGGTGCGGCTGCAACTGACGCCGGGCGGGGTGGCTGCGCCGCACCGGGCCGGCCAGTTGTGGCCACCCGGCCCGCACTGGCAGCGACAACCGCCCGGCTCGGGCATTCAAGCCCGGCTGCACGTACGGTGGAGACGTGAGCACCACTCAGATGATCGACTGGCAGGTGGCAACGTCCACCGGTGTGCGCTGGGTCAGGCCGGGCCCGCAGATCAGCATGACCGAGGCCAGGAGTGTCGTGGCCGAGCTCAAGAAGCTCGCAGCTACGGTCGCGGAGCCGGTGCGCGAGCTCACCGGCCTGCCAGGCGCCGCGGACGATGGCAAGGTCGCTGTCGTGGACCGGCCAGGCTGGATCCGCGCGAACGTGGACGGATTCCGGGTGGTGCTCGACCCGCTCGTGCAGCGGATCTCCGATACCCCGAACGTCCCGCAGCCCGGCCTGCTGATCACTGCGGTGGGCTCACGGGTTACGGGTATGCAGGCCGGGCTGATCCTTGCGTACCTCGCTAGCCGGGTGCTCGGACAGTACGAGCTCTTCCTGCCGCCCGATCCCGACGCGCCGGGCACGGACGCTCCGGCCGGCCGGCTGACGCTGGTTGCGCCCAACATCGTCATGGTCGAGCGAGAACTAGAGGTGGATCCGCACGACTTCCGGCGCTGGGTCTGCCTGCACGAGGAGACGCACCGGACCCAGTTCACCTCGGTGCCCTGGCTACGGCCGTATGTCCAGCAGCAGATGTCCGATTTCCTGCTGGCCAGCGACCTCGATCCGGCCTCGATCCTGGACCGGCTGCGGGCCGCCGCCGACGCGGTCGCCGGCGCGGTCCGCGGGGGGGAGGGCGAGAGCCTGATCGAAGCCATTCAGACCCCGCGGCAGCGCGAGATCCTGGACCGGATGACCGCTGTCATGACGCTCGTCGAGGGGCACGGCGACTACGTGATGGACGCGGTCGGGCCGGCAGTGGTCCCTTCCGTCGCCGAGATCAGGGCGAAGTTCACCGCGCGACGCGGGTCGGCGGGTCGGCTGGAGCAGGCCATCCGCCGGATCCTTGGCATTGACCTGAAGATGAAGCAGTACGAGCAGGGCTCGCGGTTCGTCCGGGTGGTGGTCGACGAGGCGGGCATGGCGACGTTCAACAAGGTGTGGACGTCGCCGGACACGCTACCGACCAGAGACGAGCTGGGGAGCCCGCAAGCCTGGCTGGAGCGCGTGGACGGCGCTGGCCCGGCGGCCGCCGAATCCGCGGCAGCCGACTGATCTGAGGAGAGACGCGCGGTGGGGCCGCACCCGGCAGTGGCAGCGGTCCGGCACGCGGTCCGGGTCAGCCTGGCCGGTCTGCAGCCGGGCGACAAGGTGCTGGCTGCGTGCTCGGGCGGGGCCGACTCGCTCGCGCTGGCCGCGGCGCTGGCGTTCGAGGCGCCGCGGGCGGGGCTGGCGGCCGGTGGTGTCACCATCGATCACGGGCTGCAGGCCGGCTCGGCAGCGCGTGC
>JASHQA010000400.1 GCA_030037785.1 Streptosporangiaceae bacterium | reverse complement strand
TTCGGCGGGTAAAGCGCGGTCGAGTCGACACCGCCGGAGAGGATCCGGCCGCTGGCCGGCGCGGCCTGGTTGTAGGCCCGGCCGAGCCGGGTGATCGAGTCGAGCAGCACCACGACGTCGTGGCCCATCTCGACTAGGCGCTTGGCACGCTCAATCGCGAGCTCGGCGACCGTCGTGTGGTCGTCGGCCGGGTGGTCAAAGGTGGAGTGGATCACCTCGCCCTTGACGGTGCGCCGCATGTCGGTGACTTCCTCGGGCCGCTCGTCCACGAGGACGACCATGAGGTGGCATTCGGGGTTGTTCTTCGTGATCGCGTTCGCGATGGCCTGCAGGACCATCGTCTTGCCCGCCTTCGGCGGCGACACGATCAGGCCGCGCTGGCCCTTGCCGATGGGGCTGATCAGGTCGATGATCCGGGTCGTCATGTTGCCAGGGTCGGACTCCAGCCTGAGCCGGTCCTGCGGGTAGAGCGGAACCAGCTTGGAGAACTCCGGCCTGGTCTTCGCCTGCTCCGGGTCGAGCCCGTTGATCTTGTCGAGCCGGACGAGCGCGTTGAACTTCTCCCGCCGCTCACCCTCGCGCGGCTGCCGGATGGCGCCCTCGATCACGTCTCCCTTGCGCAGCCCGTACCTGCGCACCTGCGACAACGAGACGTAGACGTCGTTCGGGCCAGGCAGGTAGCCGGTCGTCCGGACGAAGCCGTAGTTGTCCAGTACGTCGAGGATGCCGGCGATCGGGATCAGCACGTCGTCCTCGCTGATGACCGGCTCGGCGTCAGAGCCACCGCCACCGCGTTCCCGGCGCCTGCTGCCACTGCTGCGGTTGCGGTACCGGTCGCGGCTGCGTCGGCTGCTGCCGCCGTCCCTGTCGTCATCGCGACCGCCCTGATCGCGCCCGTTCTGGTCACGACCGCCCGGATCGCGGCCGTTCTGATCGCGGCCCCCGCCGACCTCGCGGTCCTGGCCATCGCTGGCCGCGCGCGACTGCTCGCCGTCGTCACGGCGCGGGTTCGGCCGACGTCGCCGATCAGGTCGCTGGCCGTCGCCAGCCTGCTGGGCTTCCTCGCGTACGGTCCCGCTCACAGTGCCGGTGCCATCCATGACGGTCGTGCCGCCAGCGGGACCACCACCCGCTGGCGCACCGCCCATCCCGGTGTCGACCGAGCGCGTTCCCTCGCCGATGCCGGTAGCGCTGGCTGCGCCGAGCCCTGGTTGTATCGATGTCTGCGGTTCCATGGCGTCCTGCTCAAAGGTGCGATCAACGCCGGCTCCCGCGGGCGTTCTCCGCTGGACTTGGTTATGAGAGATCTCGATCTCGTGGGGTACTGGCTCCTGGTCGCGGGTTCCCTGGCCCGCTGCTGCGCGCACGCCGTCGCTGCTCCCGCCGAGGGTGCTCGCGTCCTGCGGCCCGCCCTGCCGCCTCTCCTCGATGACCGCGATGAGCTGTCCCTTGCGCATCCTCGCGGTGCCAGTAATGCCGAGCGACTGGGCAACCCGCTGAAGATCCGGCAGCAGCATCGCTGCCAGTCCCCCGGTCCGGGCCCCGGCCCCGCGCGGCAGGTCGGTGCTAGCAGCACCGCCGCCCGCGACGGCATCAACGGCATCCGGCGAGGAGCGTACCGCGCCGACCGACGTGTGGGAAGTCCCTGTCAGCGCCGCGGCCTGGATCGGGGATCCAAGCCCCGTGCTTGCCGCCGTGCCGTCAGGCTGGCCAGTCGGCACCGCCGGGCCGACAGAGTCCCCGTCCTCGAACGAGAACAGGTCGAGGGTATCGCTCACAAGGGGTCCTTCCAAGGGTGCGACGCACGGCTGTACCCGCAGCCGACAGCCCACTGTCGTGTTGATACCTGCCATCGCCGCCCGCTGGCGCCAGGGCCGGCCGGCCTTCCTGGCCGCGGCGCAAGGCCGCGAGGGTCGTCGCTGACCAGGTCCTTGGCGAGGGCCGGGCAGTCCAGGAAGTCCCGCGATGGGCAGATGAATGTCGGGATCGCGCGCCGCCGAGCGCCGGAAGAACGATCGGAAGGAGCACGAACAGGCACCTGTCCCTGGGGCGGGGCATCCGGTGCAGCACTCAGCTTAACACCAATACGACCCACGGCATTCCTTCGGCTACGGCCGTACTTCGCTGCACGCTTGTGACCTGCCTGAACTGCACGGCTGAGACGCGGTCACGCCCGGGTAGGTACGCTCGCGCCGGGCGCGGGTCGACGCGGGAAGACCTGGGGCGAGCGGGAGCTGAGTACGTCCAGGGGGGCTATCTGCTGACTCGGTACCCGCTTCGGTGCATGTTCAATCGTCCCCGCCGCAGACTCGCGCACCGATGAGCACGAGCCCGGCGGCGACCACGGCCCGGACCGCGTCGGCCAGCATCAGCCGAGCCCCGGTTGTCGCGGCGTCGTCCGGCGCGGCGCGACCGCCGAACGGAAGCGCGGGAGCCTGTTGCCGAACCGCGCGCCAGGCGGCGCTGACAGCCTCGAGATAGCCGGGCAGCTCGTCCGGCCGGTGTCGGCGCGCGGCAGCCGCAACCCGGACCGGCAGCCACGGCAGCAGGCCGAGCAGAGTCCGCTCGGCTGGCAAGCACAGCAGGTCGCCGGCCTGCTCCCCTGGATCGGTTACGGGCAGGCCGAGGTCGGCGGCCCAGCGCAGCGTCGATGCCGCGCTCGCGCACGCGCGCTGCACCGGATAGAGGGGATCAGCACCGGCGGCACCGGGCCCCAGTAGCCGCCCGAGCTGGGACACCCGACCCGGCGTGGTGCGCGCGAGACCGTAGCGGACTGCATGGACGCCATACCAGGCCACCGCGGCGGCCATCGGCTGCTCGTGACGGGCGGCGTCAGCCCGCGGCGCGCGTCGTTCCCCCGCTTTGACGTCTGTGGCGTCAGCGCCGGCGACTGCAGCCAGCCGTTCGGTCACAGCAGCGGCCTGGTCCCGCCAGGCCTGCCGCCAGGTCGGCTCGCGCGCGAGGTCGGGCCAGGGCGGAACCGAGGCACTCGTGCCCGCGAGGATGCTGCTCCGCGCGGCGGCTGGCCCCGCGGCGGCCAGCCAC
>JASHQA010000399.1 GCA_030037785.1 Streptosporangiaceae bacterium | reverse complement strand
AGCCGACGCACCTGTCGTCGGGACATCCGCATCTGTCGCCGAGCCACTTGCCATCGGCGTAGCCCTGAGCGCGGGCCCACTCGGCCTGCGTGATCCCGGCATCCCGCAGCGCGGCCTTCGCGGCCGTGTTCAGCGCGGTCATGACGTGCCTCCCTGACCGAGCACTTCGCCGACCTGCTCGAGGGCGAAGTGCGCGTCGTCGGTTGCCGGGTCGTAGGCGTCAAGGACGAGCCGGACCTGAGCGAGCTGCCGTGCCTCGGCGCTGGTGCCGGCCGGGCCGCCCGCGGGCTGGTCGTGGAGCCGGGCCAGGACGACGCCGACGCAGCCGCGGACGTCGGCGCAGACCATCCGCCCTGCGTGCTCCGGCTTGTCGCAGCAGGGCTCGAGCCCGGCCAGCCACATTTCCCGGCCGCAGTAGACGCAGGGTGCCTGCACCGGGGCGATCATGACGGACCCGCTTCCAGCGCGTCCAGGCAGTCCATGCCCGCCTCGCTGCCCAGGTCGTACTCGGCCAGGTACTTCGCCCAGCGCGGGCCGCATCTGCCGCCGAGGCCGAGCTCGAACCCGGCCGTCCAGGCACGGGCCCGCATCAGGCTGGTGGCGGCACGGCGCATGACCGCGCACCGCAGCGGCCACGTCGCGTCGAACCACCGCTCGTTCAGCCGGCAGTAAGCCTGCCGCACGGCGCCCGCGCGCCGGGAGCCGGGCAGCGGCACCGGCTCGCGCAGCACCTCCCGCAGCTCCGGCGGCACGTCGGGCAGGATGGCCATCAGCGTCATGCCGATGACCGCGGACTGGTACTGCACGCGGTCGAGGCGCCCGGCCAGCCGGCGGCTCACGACGCACCGCCGGGCAGCACTGTCAGCGACGGCCGCGGCCGTGGCGGCGTGATCCGGGGGATCCCCGCCGCGTCACATGCGCGGCGCATCGTGTAGAAGATCGCGTCGATCTCCGCGTCGGTCTTCTCGGCCCGTGCGCGCAGCTCAGCGACCTCGGCTTCCAGCCGGGCGGTGCGTCGCATCATGACGCGCCTCCGGTGAGGTCACGCCAGTCCTGCCAGGCCCTGGCGTCCCGCTGAATCTTCATTCCGGCGCACCAGCCGATGTTGGTCAGCGTCATCCGCGCCTCGGCGTGCATGGCGTACACGTCGAAGCAGTAGGACCGGATGGCTTCCAGCGCCTCGACGGGCAGCAGCCGGTCCGCGCAGAGCCCGGCGTCCTTGCCGTCGGTGAGGCCGTGCTGCAGGTCCGCAGCCAGGTAGGCGATCTCGGCCATCGCCTCGGCGTAGCCGATGTCCCTGGTCCGCTGCGCCGAGCCCGTCCACGGCAGCCGGCCGTCGCCACTGGCGGGGGCCTGCCCGTAGCCAGCCGGTCTTGCCGCGCTCACGACGCGCTCCCGGACGCTGCCTGCGCCGCGGCCGTGAGTCCTGCCGCCTCGCGCCCGGCGTGCACGCCCTCCGGGTCGGCTGCCAGGCGCAGCAGCCCGGTCCCGAGTTCCGCGGCCTCCGCCGTGGTGAGCATGATCTGCCGTTCCGGCAGCTCGGCCAGGCCGTCCGGGTCCACCGGGTCGCAGTCCGGAAGGTCGACGATCACGAATGCCTGCCCGCCGCGCCAGTGCTGGCGCAGGCTGGCGAACATCCACCCGTCGATCACCTGGCCGGCCTCGGTGGTCTCGTAGGCGGCCAGGGTCAGGGCGACACGGGTGGAGTGGAAGCTCGGGTCGTGGTGGTGGCCGGCGTCGTCGCACCACGCCGGGCAGCCATCTTCCGCCGGCGGGGGCTCCTGCCGGGCAGTGAGGGCCGCGCGGGCAAGCGCCCCGGCCAGCACGAGCGCCTCGGCCGGCGTCATCGACGTCAGGCCGTCGCAGCCGGTGTTCTGCTCGCAGAGCAGCTCGACGCGCGGGGCCGGGCCGTCGCAGGCGACGACCGGCTGCGTCCGGGCCTGCGCCGTCAGGATGCCCGCGACGCCTGTCTCGCCGGCGTAGGAGCCGAGGCGGAGGACCTGCTGAACTGACTGGTGGAAGTCCGGCTTCGCGTGCTCCCCCGTGCACCAGTCCGGGCACGCGGTCACCGGGGTTGTCACCGGGGCGCTCATCGCGGCATCTCCGTCGCCGCGTCGATCACGTCCAGAACGACCTGCAGGTGCTCGGCGCACCGGCCGAGCAGGTACATGGCCAGCAGCGGCGAATTGGACGCTGCCGCGGTGTCCAGGTCGAGCAGGTACTTGCGGGCCTGCCCGACGTTCAGCCGGGCGTGGAGCGGCAGCACCGGCTTGCGCTCGGCAGGTGCCGCGGGTGCGGGCTGGGGCCGGGTGGCGGCGTGCCTGCCGCCGACAGCCGCCAGGTGGCGCTTAGGAGATGCGCCCTGTGCGATGGTGTTGTGCATGGTTCTCCGTTCCCTTCCTGAGCGGGGTGCCTAGGCCCGGTCAGCGCGTTTCGGTCGCGCGGCCGGGCCGCTTTGCTAACGGGATGCCAGCCCGGATCCGGGGATGGCGGACAGGCGCAGCACCATGGCTGGCGTGCGCTCCGAACAGGACGTGATCCGACGCGAGTGTGCGCGCAAAGTGCACGCAGACGGCATCTGGATCGGGAAAGCAGGGCTCCGCTGTACCGCTGGTCAGGGGAACACTGCAGGCAGATGAGCGGAGGCTCGGGGATTTGAACCCCGGATGGGCGCGAACCCAAACCGCATTAGCAGTGCGGCGCCATAGACCGGACTAGGCGAAGCCTCCTGGTAGCCCTACTTGGCCGGGCCCTAGGCTACCGGTCCGGCCAAGCGGACGGCAAAGGGCCTGGCGCGCCCCGCCAACCGCGCGCTCACCGAGCCTCGACGACCTCGTACTCACCGTTGGCGTAGGCGTCCCGCATCACGGTCTTGGCGAACTTGCCGACGCTCGTCTTCGGTACCTCGGCGATGAAGGACCAGCGCTCCGGCAGCTGCCAGCGCGGCACTCGCTCGGCCAGGAAGGCACGCAGCTCGGCGGCGTTCGCTGTCGCCCCTTCGGCCAGCACGATCGCTGCCAGTGGCCGCTCCCCCCACTTGTCGTCTGCCACGCCGATGACTGCCGCCTCGGCAACGGCCGGGTGGGCCATCAGCGCGTTCTCTAGCTCCATCGAGGAGATCCACTCACCGCCTGACTTGATGACGTCCTTAGCCCGGTCGGTCAGCGTCACGTAGCCGAGCGGATCGATCTTGCCGACATCGCCCGTCCGCAGCCAGCCGTCATGGAACTTCGCCGGGTCGTCGTCCTTGTAATACGAGCCAGTGACCCATGGTCCGCGGACCTCGATCTCCCCGACGGCCTCGCCATCGCAGGACAACTCGACGCCGCCGTCCCCGATCAGCCGGTGCTCGACCTGGCACATCAGCCGCCCGGCGGTGTCCCGGTACTGCCAGGCCTGCTCGTCCGGCAAGCCGACCGGCGGATGTGCGACGCTGCCGAGCGGCGACGTCTCGGTCATCCCCCACGCCTGCAGGATGGTGACGCCAAGCTCCTTCTCGTAGGCCTCCATGAGGGAGTGCGGGACAGCCGAACCACCGCACGGCACCAGGCGCAGCGATGAAAGGTCCCCGCCGTTCGCCCGCACGTGCTGCAGCAGGCCGTTCCAGATCGTGGGAACTGCGCCGGCGATGGTCGGCCGCTCTGCCTCGATCAGCCGGACCAGGGGCTCTGGCTGCAGGAACCGATCCGGCATGATCAGGGACGAGCCAGCCAGCATGGCCGCATATGGCAGGCCCCATGCGTTGGCGTGAAACATCGGCACGACCGGAAGCACGCGGTCGACGTCGGACAGTCCGAATACCGAATTCATGCACACTGCCATCGAGTGCAGGTGCATCGACCGGTGGCTGTAGACCACGCCCTTGGGCAGACCAGTTGTGCCACTCGTGTAGCACATCGCTGCGGCCGAACGCTCATCCACTTCGGGCCAGTCGAACGTGGCAGGCTGGTCAGCCAGCAGAGCCTCGTACGAATGCACCGGCCGCCCCAGCGCGGCGAGCTCGGCCGGGGGCACGAACTCGGTCTCCCCTTCGGCGGCTGTGACGATGACGTGCCGGATGGAGGGAGCGTGCGGCAAGACCCGGGCGAGCAGCGGCACCAGAGTGGCGTCCACGATCACAACGTCATCGCCCGCGTGATCGGCGATATAGCCGATCACCTGCGGATCGAGCCGCAGATTCAGGGTGTGCAGCACTGCTCCCATCGAGGGGATCGCCAGGTAAGCCTCGAGGTGCTCGGCGTTGTTCCACATCAGCGTCGCAACCCGCTGATCGCCGTCTACGCCGAGCGATCGCAGGGCATTCGCAAGCTTTGCGACGCGTGCACCCGTCATCCTGTATGTCTGTCGTCGGCTGCCGACCGCGGTGAGCGTGACGACCTCGGCGTCGGCGTACGCTGTCGTGCCGTACCGCATGATCGCCGTTATGGTCAGCGGCACATCCATCATCGTGCTGAGCACGCCATACCCCCTGCACAAGAGTCGGCGCCGGCTCGCTGCCTGGTCCGCAGGCTGGACGTGCCCAGTCGGCCGCGCCGGTCGTCGCCCGGAACATACCAATCAGTGTCACGGTATCGGCAAAGCGGCGGACCTGTCAGCAGGCGGATTCGGAGCGGAGACCGAGCCGGGCGGCCGAGCCGGGTGGGCGAGCCGGGCGGGCGAGCCGCGGCCGAGCCGGGCAGACTGCTCGCGCCCCGCGAGTGGCCGAGCGCTACTCGGGCCGCAGGTGAGCGTCGATCCGCAGCTTGGCGACCGCCCGGGCGACCGTGCTCTTCACAGTCCCGAGACTGACGCCGAGCACGTCGGCGACCTCAGCTTCCGTCATGTCGTCGTAATACCGCAGCATGATCGCGGCGCGCATGCGCTGCGGTAGGCGGTCGACCGCCTGGCGCAACGTTTCCTGCAGCTCACTGCCGGTCGCGTGATCGGCTACCGCCTGCTCGGGGAGCTCGTCCGTCGGATATTCCTGCACGCGGCGTCGGCGCCACCAGGAGATGTGCGTGTTGATGATGGCTCGGCGGACGTACCCGTCGAGTGAACCGCGATCTTCGATTCGGTCCCAGGCGAAGTACGTCTTGGCCAGCGCAGACTGGACCAGGTCCTCGGCATCGGCCAGGTTCCCGGTCAGCAGATATGCGGTCCGCAACAGGGCACGCCGGCGAGTGCGCACGTAGTCGCGGAAGTCCGGGTCAGTGGGGCCCGCCGGAGCACTCAGGCCAGCCGCAGCACTCACGCCAGCCGCAGCAGTCAGGCCAGCCGCAGCGTCGGCGAGGGCCGGCTCGGTCCGGCGCGGCTCAGGCACGGCCACGGGTAGCGCACGAACCAGCTCGCGGAGGGCGGCGGGCGCTGGCAGCACCGCCGCAGCGGCCGGGGATCCTTCCCTGATCGCTCGGCCATCGTGATGATCCGCGGCTGCGTCATCTCCTGCGGCCGGGTACGGGTAATCGGCCCGCTGCGCCGTCCCGCCCGCACTCGCGTGCCGACCCGCGCCATCATGCCGACCCGCGCCATCATGCCGACCCGCGCCATCATGCCGACCCGCGCCATCGTGATCGCCCCCGCCGCTCACACGCCAACCGTACCGAGCCTGCTGTCAGCACTGTCAGTTAGCCCCCTGTCACGGCGCGTCACAGACATTTGCGTTGCGAAACGGCAGCCGACGCGACGAATCCGGTTCTCCGCGGCATATCTGGTGCCGAGACCAGAAAGCTCACCCAAACCGCTTGACGGCGGGCTCGGGTGGTCGCCATCGTCGTGAGGCTAGGGCAATCAGGGCGAGCGAATCCGGAGCAGGAGGTTCAGGTGCCGAGCGCGCCAGCGAGCTTCGCCTGCTGCGACCGATGCTCAACGTCAGCCGCCGCGACGGATACGCCGGCAGCAGAACCCGCGTCGGCTGTCGCCAGCCTGACTTCCGGTCCCGCGATGGTAGCGCGGCGACGCCTGCTGAAAGCTGCGGTGTTTCGCCGCGGACCTGGCGTCGGCGGGTCGTCCAGGCCGTCAGGGAACGTGGTCACCGCGGACTCGCCGCCGGAACAGCCTGCGGGCCTAACTACCGCCTTACCGGCGGCCCTGTCCGCCGCTGACGTCAGCGGGAGCGCGACCGGCGCAACCGGCGCGACCGGGGCGACCGGGGCGACCGCCGACGCGACGCCAGGGCACACCGGGTTCGCTGACAGCGCCGAGCTGCCACGGACCGTGTGCGGAACCGTCGTGGATGCCAGCCCGCACGTACTCGTCATCGGGGACGCGGACTACGAGCAGCGCTTCAGCCTCACCCCGGACACGGTCGCCTGGCGCGGCCGGCTACTAGAGCCCGCGGCGCTGCGACAGGGCGACAACGTGGTCGTCAGGCTGCACCACGGTCACCGCGACGTGGCCGACCGGATCTGGGCCAACATCGGCCGGGTGACCGGAGTGATCACTGAGCGCACCGGCGACCAGCTGCTCATCGACGAGGGCGCGACCCGCGCACCGCAGGTTGTCGTCCTCCATCGGCCCGCCGCCCGCCGGATCCAGGTGCGCTTCCCGACGCTTGAGCCGGGTTTCCTGCTGGACATCATCGGCCGTCGGCACGGCGACGAACTCGTCGGTCTCATCCCGGCCACGTCGCAGCCCAGCTACCCCGCCGTCGCGATGCCAGCCGCGCCGCTGTTGAGCGGGCGGGTGCCCCGCGCCATCACCGGCTCGGCCACCTGGCACGAGCCGCGCAACGAGGCGCCGGGGGTCCTGGGCGTCGCGTATCCAGCGCTGGACCCGGAGACCGGGTGCGCCGAGGACGCCGTGACCGGCGTCCGGCACGGCTACGGCCGGATGCCCTATCTCGCGATAGGCAGCGTGCTCCGCGTCAGGAACGACTGCACCGGCAGTGACTGCCTCGTACCGGTAACCGGCTGCGCGCCGATTGCCCGGTTGTTCAACGATCGCTGCGTCACGTGTGGCACGTCTCCGCGAGGCCGGATCGCCGACCTCACGATGGCGAGCTTCATCGCGCTCGGCGGCGAGCTCGAGCGCGGCTGCTTCAACGCGACCCTGTCGATAGGCGAGTGACCAGTGACCCTGCTGACGAGCGTCCGGGAGGTACAGATACCGCTGCTCGCGGCTATGCTGCTCGGCGCGTGCGGCACAAAGCTCGTGCAGGTGCTGCGCGCTGGCCCGGTTGGCGTGGCATTCGGGCCGGCGGCGCTGTTCCCGGCACACCTGCGCAAGCCCGCGGCGCTGGCCTTGTGCTCCGTCGAGCTGGGCCTCGGTGCGGGCCTCGTGCTGACCGCAGGCAAGTTCGGCGCCGGTCCCCCCGCGACCGCGATCAGGCTGGCCTCGTGCCTGCTGTTCGTCGTCGCCAGCTGTGCCCTCATCGAACTGCGCGCCAACCGTCCGGAAGTTGGCTGCGGCTGCTTCGGGGAGGTCAGCAAGGCGCCCGTCAGCACGCGCGCGCTCACCAGATCGGCGCTGCTGGCGCTCGCCGGGCTCGCGACTATCGGCCTCAAGCCAATCGGCCCGCCGACGTCGATGGCCGCCATCCAGCTCGTTGCCATTCTGTTCGTCGAAATGCTGCTCATCGGCGCGCTCTCACCGGAGATCGGGGAGAGCTTGGTGCGGCTGGGCTACTCCGAGCCCTGCGAGTTCCGGGACGTGCCGGCGCAGCGAACGCTGGCGGCCCTGCACCGGACCAGACCGTGGCGCCGGTACTCCCCGCTGATCACGTCGGACACCCCGGTGGATGTGTGGCGCGAACTGTGCTGGCGATACGTGGTCTATCCGAGTAGCCACGAGGGCTCGCCAGCGGAGCTGGTCTTCGCCGTCTACCTGCAGCAGCGCCGACCTGCCGTCCGTGCGGCCCTGGTTGCCTCGGCCACCGGGCAGGTGCTGCCGTGGCCCGTCGCGCCCAGCAGACGCGGCCGAGTTCGGCTGCGGTACGCGCCGGAGGCGCCACAGCTGGGCGCGGGCGTAGCCGCAACGGCCGCACCTGTCCGGACCGATATGCCGGTCTCTACCGATGTCTAGGCCCACAGCTAGACGTCGCTAGAGACGGTCAGAAGCCGGCTGGGCCCGGCCAGAAACCAGCCGGACCAGGCTCGGGCCAGCCAACCGGCTCAGGCAAGCTGCGCGCGCAGGAACCGGCCGAAGTGCGGAACGGTGAACGCGATCAGGCCACGCTCCGAGCTGTAGATCAGGCCCTTCTTGATGAGGTTGTCCCTGGCCGGGGACACGCTCGCGGGCTTGCGGCCGAGTTCCTCGGCGACCTGAGCCGTCGGCACCGGCTCGTCGCCGAGCAGCGCCATTGCCCGCATGTACTCGCGCTCAGCTGGCGTTGCGCGCTCGTACCTGCTCCCGAAGAAGCCAATCGCCAGCTCGCTCGCGGCGATAGGCCCGGCCACGCCGACGTCGTGCGCGGTGACCGGGCTGCGCGTCGCGACGTCCCAGGTGACCTTGCCGTACGCCTGAACGAAGTACGGGTACCCGTCAGCCGCCGCGTACAGCGCGTCTAGGGCGGCCGGCTCGAAGTCAGCGCCCTCGCGCCGGGCGGGCGCGAGCAGCGCCACGTCGGCCGACTCGCGGTCCAGCCGGTCGATCGCGACGTACCGGAACAGCCGTTCGGAGTAGCTCTTGCTCGCCGACAGCACCGACGGCAGGTGCGGCAGCCCGGCCCCGACGACGATCAGCGGTCCCCCGCTCTGGGACAGCTCGTGACA
>JASHQA010000398.1 GCA_030037785.1 Streptosporangiaceae bacterium | reverse complement strand
CCTGACCGAGGCGCTCGCCGCGCAGCGCAGCAAGCTCGGCGGCGTTCGCTGCTTCACCGGGATTGCCAGCGCCGCCGCTGTGTCGCCGCGGCACTGCGACCAGCTGTCGTTCACCTCCTACACCGCGGCCGGGGCAAACCGGGCGCTGGCCGACGCTGGCGCGCTGACGATCCTGCCGTGCCACTACTCGCGGCTGCCCGACCTGCTGGCCGCCGGGCCGGCGCGCGTCGACGTCGTGTTGCTCGCGCTGCCACCGCCGGCGCCGGACGGCAGCTTCGGGCCGGGCCTGGGAGCCGACTACCTCAGCCCGCTCGTCGGCCGCGCCAGGGTTGTCATCGCGGAGGTGAACGACCAGCTTCCGGACGTGGCATCCGACGTGCGCATCAGGCCGGACGACATCGACGTGCTCGTGCCGGTGTCCCGTCCGCCGCCGCACTACCCGGCACCGGCTGCGCGGGCTGCCGAGGATGCGATCGCGAGCCACGTCGCCGCCCTCATCCCGGACGGCGCGACCATCCAGCTCGGCATCGGCAGCATGCCGTCGGCGGTGGCGCGCCGCCTGCTCGGTCACCGCGACCTCGGCGTGCACTCGGGCATGATCAGCGACGCAGTCGCGGAGCTGATCGAGGCCGGCGTGGTGACCGGCGCGCGCAAGAGCCTCGACCGGGGCCTCGTGGTGACCGGCTTCCTCATGGGGAGTGCGCCGCTGCTCACGCTCGCCGCTACTGATCGGGCCATCACCCTGCGGGACACGCGCTACACCCACGACCCGGCCATACTGGCCGCGCAGGACCGGCTGGTTGCCATCAACTCCGCCGTCGAGGTGGACCTGACCGGTCAGGCCAACACCGAGACCGCGGCCGGGCGCTACGTGGGCGGCGTCGGCGGGGCCGTCGACTTCGCCCGCGGCGCCGCCTCGTCGCGCGGCGGCATACCGATCCTCGCGCTCCCGTCGACGGCGGTGTCGCCGACGGGCCAGCGCGTCAGCAGGATTGTCACGAGGCTCGGCGGACCAGCCGCGCTGGGCCGGGCTGACGCCGGCGTGATCGTGACCGAATATGGAGTAGCCGACCTGCGCGGGCTGCCGGTCCCGCAGCGTCGGGAGCGGATGCTCGCTATCGCCCATCCCGACCACAGGCAGGCGCTTGCGGCGGACGAGAAAAAGGAGAGCCCATGACCACGCGCCGAGCCGCGATCGTCGCCCCGCTGCGCACGCCGGTGGGTACGTTCGGCGGCAGCCTCCGCGAGGTTCCCGTCGAGATCCTCGCTGCCACCGTGATTACCGCTGTGCTGGAGCGCACGGGCATCGACCCCGAGCTTGTGGACGACGTGTCGCTCGCCCAGTCATACGCCAGCGGCGAGACGCCGTGCATAGGTCGCTGGGCGGCGCTGCAGGCGGGGCTGCCGGTGAGCGTGCCCGGTCTGCAGATCGACCGGCGGTGCGGCGGCGGCCTGCAGGCGATCATCACCGCGGCGATGATGGTGCAGACCGGTGCCGCCGACGTGGTGGTGGCCGGCGGCGTGGAGAGCATGAGCAACGTGGAGCACTACACCACGTCGATGCGCTGGGGCGCCCGCTCGGGCAGCCAGTTCCTGTACGACCGGCTCGACCGGGGCCGCGAGCGATCGCAGCCGGAATGGCGGTTCGGCAAGATCTCCGGGATGATCGAGACCGCCGAGAACCTCGCGCAGCAGTTCGGCATCACCAGGGACGAGGCCGACGCGTACGCGGCCCGCAGCCACCAGCGCGCCGCGGCAGCCTGGGCGGCCGGCCGGTTCGACGACGAGGTCGTCCCCCTCCAGGTGCCGCAGCGGCGCGGGGAGCCGGTCACCGTCAGCCGGGACGAGGGCGTGCGTCCGGACTCGACGCCGGAGGCCCTGAGCAAGCTGCGCACGATCATGCCGGGCGGGGTGGTGACGGCCGGGAACGCCAGCCAGCAAAACGACGCCGCAGCCGCCTGTCTGGTCGTGGCCGAGGACCGGCTTGGCGCACTCGGGCTGGAGCCGCTCGGCTTCCTGGTGGGCTGGGCGGCCGTCGGCTGCGAGCCTGCCACCATGGGCATCGGCCCGGTACCCGCCGTCGCCAAGCTGTTCGGCCGCACCGGGCTGGACTTCGGCGCCATGGACCTGGTCGAGCTCAACGAGGCGTTTGCCGTGCAGGTGCTCGCCGTGCTGTCCGGCTGGGGCTGGAACGACCCGGACAAGCTCAACGTCAACGGCTCCGGCATCTCGCTCGGCCATCCGATCGGCGCGACCGGCGCCCGGATTCTCGCCACCGGGCTGCGCGAACTGCACCGCCGGGACGGCCGGTACCTGCTCGAGACCATGTGCGTCGGCGGCGGGCAGGGCGTCGCGGCCATCTTCGAGGCCGCCTGATGAGTCCGGCGCCGGCCACGAGCTGCGAGACCATCGCGGCTAACGTGGCTGCCTTCCACCGCGTCGCGCTGGAGCGGCCAGATCTCCGGCAGGCGTCGGTGGCGCTGTGCGTCCTCACACGGCCGAGCGGCGACACCCTGCTGATCACGAGACGCGCCAGCAGTCTGCGCAGCCACGCGGGTCAGTGGGCGCTGCCAGGCGGCCGTCGCGAGGCAGGCGAGTCGGCCGAGGATGCGGCGCTGCGTGAACTGCACGAGGAGACCGGGCTGCTGCTGGCGCGAGATGCCGTCCTCGGCCTGCTCGATGACTACGTCACCCGGTCCGGGTACGTGATCACTCCCGTGGTGGTGTGGGGCGGCGCCCCGGCTGGGCAGCTGGCGGGCGCGGCCAGCGAGGTCACCCGCGTCTACCAGATTCCGCTAGCCGACCTGGACGTCGAGCCGGAGCTGCTCACCATTCCCGAGTCGGACGCGCCGGTCATCAGGCTCCCGTTGCTCGACCGGTTCGTGCACGCACCGACGGCCGCGATCATCTACCAGTTCTGCCGCGTCGGCCTGCACGGGGCCGAGCAGCGGGTCGCACATTTCGACGCGCCGGCCTACCTCTGGCGCTAGCGCCGGCCCGAAGATAGGCACGTGACCGATCTTGACCGCGCGCAGGACGCCGCCGTCGCAGCAGCCCTAGCCGGGCTCGACCTCGCGGCGAAGGTGGCGATTTTGTCGGGTCAGGACTACTGGACGCTGCCGGCGATGCCGCACGTGGGCCTCCAGTCCATCGTGATGTCCGACGGCCCGGTTGGCGTCCGGGGCACGACGTGGGGAGCCGAGGATCCGTCGGTCGCGCTGCCGAGCCCGACCGCGCTGGCGGCGACCTGGGACGTCGGCCTGGCGCGGCTGGCAGGCCGGCTGCTTGGCCAGGAGGCTCGGCGCAAGGGCGTGCACGTGCTGCTCGCGCCGACTGTCAATCTGCAGCGCAGTCCGCTCGGCGGCCGTCACTTCGAGGCGTACTCGGAAGACCCGCTGCTCACGGCCCAGATCGGGGCCGGATACGTGGCCGGGGTCCAGGACCAGGGCGTGGCCGCCACGGTCAAGCACTTCGTCGGCAACGACTCCGAGACGCAGCGGTTCACGGTCAGCGTGCAGGTCACCGAGCAAGTGCTGCGGGAGCTGTACCTGGTGCCGTTCGAAACCATCGTGCGCGAAGCCGGCGCCTGGGCGGTGATGTCGGCTTACAACAGCGTCAACGGCACGACCATGACCGAGCACGCGTCGTTGCAGTGCGGCGTGCTCAAGGACGAGTGGAACTTCGACGGGTGCGTCGTGTCCGACTGGTTCGCCGCCAGGGACACCGCACGCGCGGCCGCTGGCGGACTCGACATCGTCATGCCGTCGATGGGGAGCCCGTGGGGCGGTCGGCTCCTCGCGGCGGTCAGCGACGGCGTGATCCCCGTGGCGGTGATCGACGAGCAGGCACGGCGGGTGCTCCGGCTGGCGGCCCGGGTCGGGGCGCTCGCCGGCGCCCCGCAGTCGGTGCCGCCA
>JASHQA010000040.1 GCA_030037785.1 Streptosporangiaceae bacterium | reverse complement strand
GTGCCCGGCCGGGTCGCAGGTAGGTGACCTGCGATAGCGCTGTCTTGCGCTGCCAGAAGGGGGACGGGGTCGGGGGAACGTATGTCCAGGGTGCGCCGGAAGCCGGATGGCGGGCGTATCCGGGCTGCTGGTAGCTGGTTATCCGGAGCGGTGTCTTGCGCTGCCAGTACGGAGACGGGGTGACGGGCGGGGCAGTCCAGGGTGCGCCCTTGCCGGAGCGCGCGAAACCGGGCTGCGGGAGCGCCGCGGGCCGCTGCTGGGCGGGCCGTCCCGGCGGGTAGTACGGCGACGCCGGCCCGGAGGCTGCAGCGTAGAACGTGACGACGAGGGCGGTGTAGACAGAGTCGGCGCTGAAGCTGCCGGAGTAGGTGACCGTCTGCTCCGACGTCAGCACCTGGTAGCTGACGAGGAGCCCTTCCTCGTAGGTCAGGTTCGTCCACCCGGACACGGAGGGCGTGGTGGTGGTCGAGCAGCCGACCATGCCGACTGCGACCTCAGATGCCTGCTGGGTAGTCGCGGTCGCGCCGGAGGAGAACGTGCCGGTAGCAGTGTCATCGACGCCGCCCTGTGACCGGTCAGTCACCGACGAGGTGACGAGCCCGGACCATTCCATCACCCAGGCAGCGATAACACCGCTGCCAGAGCCGCCCGTGCAGGTGATGACGACGGCTGTCTCGTCGCCCGCGCAGTCCGGGTCGGCCCAGATCCAGTCCGAGTACTCGTCGGTGCTGACGTTGCCCTCGGTAGCAGACTGGGCAAAGTTCCCGGCCGAGCCGCCCAGCTTGATGCCGGATACCGTCGGACTGGTGGTCGTCGCGCTTGTCTTGATGGCGACGATCAGGCAGTTCCCGGCCGTCGTGTCGCTGGACAGAGTTATGTCCAGGGTCGTCAGCGACGACGTCGTGTCGCCGTACTTCGACTGCACGAGCGCCGGCCCGCTGCCGCCGGCGATCATCCGGATGGGCCGGCCGTCTTTCAGGTAGCCGATGATCGATCCGAGCGCCGGTCTTTGCAGCGGGACTGGTGCCGGGCTGGCGGCCATGATCCCGCATGCGGCCATCACCGCAGCCATGCCGCTGGTTGCCAGCCCGGCGGCAAGCCTCAGCGCGCGGCGGAACAGCCGGTGCCGGCGGCGCTTCTCCAGCCGGATCGCGCGGGCCATCCCGCGCCGGGCATGCCTGGGCAGCGGCACGACAGGTCACCCCCGCCGGGAACAGTCAGAAGCCGGGGTCACTCGCCGAAGTCGAGGCTGGCCTTGACGTTCATGTCCGTCCCGGCGCCCACGGCCGCAGCCGCCCACATCGCGATAGCCGACGAGACCGGCACGTACCGCTCGAACCCGGTCGGGAAGTACTCGCCCCAGCCTGCGCCGCCGGTGAACGCGAGAGGGAACTCCCACAGCACGTTTCCCTCTGTCAGCCCGGTCAGCGCCGTCGACCCGGAGTACCAGCCCGTGTTCGCCGCCTGAGAGCCCTGGCCGATGATCCGCGGCGTGACGGCAGATCCGCCGCCCCGGGTGCCCGAGGTGACAGCCAGCTGGAACAGCACTGACCCGTTGGACGGCGGGCTGGCGCCGGACGCCGACTCGACAGCCACCCGGACTGCCACGATCTGCAGGTCCTGCGTGGTCGTGGTTGCCCCGTACAGGATCGCCGCGGCAGTCGAGCCGGGTGCGCCGACAAGCCCGGAGGAGACGAAATAGGGACGGTTCTGCGACATGAGAGATGTCCTTCCGGGCGCGCGCGGATGACCGCGCAGGACGAGGATGAGAAAGGCGAGCCGGAGGTCAGGCGGTGCGCAGTGACAGGCCGTTGGTCGCGTTGCGCCGGTTCGCCTGCAGGGCGGCTTTCTGGATCAGCAGGTAGATCTGCTGGGTCAGCTGCTGCTCGTTGCCGACGAACCCGTTGACTGTCAGGTGGATCTGGGTCTGTGACGCGCCGCCGATGCCCGCGCCGCCGAGGCCGAGGCTGCTGCCGCCGGCACCGGTGAGGCCGAGTCCGAGGCCGGCTGAGGACGCGAGCCGTCGCATCGCCGAGGTGACTGTCGACGTGCTGGCAGTGATGCCGTTGGCCAGTCCCTGGCCGATCATCTGGCCCTGCTGGTGGAACACCTGAGACGGCGAGAAGATCGACAGGACGGACTTGAACACGCCGAGGGCGTGGGATGCCAGGTCAGAGAACACCGATCCGACTGAGCCGAACATGGACTCGACGCCGCGGATCAGCCCGGAGATGATGTCCCGGCCGACGGTGTACAGAAGGCTGATCCACCCGTTGAAAATGTCCTTGATGACAGTCCATGCGCCATTGAGGGCAGTCCTGACCAGGTCTTTCAGCTTGTCCCACGCCGCGGACCAGTGTCCCTGCAGCAGGTCGAGGAAGATCGAGATGGCGTCGAGGATGACCTTGATGCCAGTCGAGATGACTGTGGCCAGGACGTCCCACACGGTCTTGACGACGATCCGGATGACGTCCCACGCCACCTTGAAGAGGGTTTCGAGGACGATCAGGCCGATTTTCAGAACTCCGAGGATCTCGTCCCAGTCGACCTTGATGAAGGTCTCGATCTCCTTCCATACGACTTCGACGATCCGCATGATCTCCCGGTGGTTCTGGTCCCAGAACTGGGTGAACACGGCGAGCTGCTGCCGGATGTACGCCAGCGGCCCGTCCGTGAACCAGGTGATCACCTTCCCGGCGATCTTGACTGCGTCGTCCCACGCCGACTTGAAGAACCGGGCGACATCGGCGATGGCGTCCCGGAACGTCTTGCAGTGCTTGTAGCACTCGTACAGGGCCACGCCGAGGGCGACGACGGCGACGGCGATCAGCTCGGGAAAGCCGATCGCCGAGATCGCGCCGAGGGTCAGCGACAGCGCCCCGGCCGCGGCGACGACGATCAGGATGCCGCCGGCGATCGCGGCGAACGCCGGATGCTTTTCCAGCCAGCCGAAGAACTTTGCTACCGCGCTGATGCACTTGGTGACTACGGGCAGCAGGATCTGGCCGAAGTGGACGGCGAGGGCATCCAGCCCTTCTTTCATGTTCGCCCAGGCCTGGGACAGGGTTTTCTGGGTGGCTGCCCAGGCGCCGCCGAAGTTGTGTGCCGACTTCTCGAGATCCGGGAACTTGGACTGGAGCCGGGCGAACTGGTCGACAAGGATGCCGATGCCGACGCCAGCCCGCTTGCCGAAGATCTCGGTGATGTACTGGCCCCAGTCCGAGATCGGGACTTTCGACGCTTTCAGGTGGCTGATGAACTGGCCGATTGCCGCCTCGAGGCCCTGGTGGGTGAGCGTGGTGCCGAGCTGGGTTGAGGTCAGGTTCAGCTGGGCCAGGGCAGTGCCCGCGGTGTCGATCGGCTCCTGCAGTGCCTGCATGGCCATCCGCAGGTCGGTGCCGGCCTTGGCGCCGCGGATGTTGTTGTCGCCGAATACGGCCAGGGCAGCGCCGACCTGCTCGATGGACTGGCCGAACAGGGCGGCGTAGCCGAGGACGCCGGTGGACATGGCCTGGGCCAGGTTCTCCATGGTCATGTCGCCGGTGCCGACGATGGCATTCAGCACGCCCATGGCCTGTGAGGCGTTCTTGATGCCGGCGACGTGGGCGACCATGGTGGCGTCGAGGGCGTTGGTGACGTCGATCAGGTTGGCGTCGCCGATTTTCGTGCCCTCGGCTGCCACAGTCAGGATGTTGAGAGCTTCTGACCCTTTGATCCCGGTTGACTGGAATGCTGACTCGACGTGATACAGGGCCTGCGCCAGCGAGTTCGGGCTGAATCCGACCTGAGACGCCAGCTTCAGCATCCCGTCCGACAGCTGGGGCAGATCCTTCTCCATCACGCCGGCCTGCGTGTGCAGCCGGGTGACTGACGCCTGGTACTTGCTGGCCGCGTCGACAGCCAGGCCGGCGCCGGCGGCGACGGCGAAGAACGCCAGCACCCCGGTCTTGGAGAACGCGAGCAGCCCGCTGCCGGCTGTGGCAGCCTCCTCGTCAGTCTTGGCCGTCGAGCCCTTGACGTCAGTCATGGAAGCCGCGAGCTGCTGGTTCTTGAGGATCATCTCGTCGACGCTGGCCGACCAGGTTTCCTGAAGTCCCTTGATGGCCGCGGCCTGGTCTTCGACTGACTTGCTGACGTCGCCGAAGGAGGTGACGACCTCTTCCTGCCCGGTGGTGACGACGACTGTCAGGTCGTTGGCCTGGGTGGCGATGTCCGCGATGGCTGTCGACAGCTTGGCCAGGCTGTCGAGCATCGCGTCGACGCCGGCGACGAACCCGGCCGCGTCGACAGTGAAGACCTGGGTTTCGGGCGTGAGCGGCACGCGGGCTCACCCCCGGCCCGCCTGGTTCAGTCGCGTGCTAGCCGAGTCCGAGGGCAGTCAGGAACGCGTCGCTGGTGACGCGGGCAAGCTCGCCGGAGGCGATCAGCGAGTCCATCGCCGGCCGGAGGTACGGGCGTGCCGGGATCGACACGGACGTGCCGAAGAACTGGCCGGTGGCAGTGTTGGCGAGGATCTGGGCGCGCTTGACGCTGATGGTCGCGCCGCGTTCCTGCACGCCCGCGTAGATCGCTGTCGATGTCCAGGTGATGACGACGACGCCGGGCAGCGTGCGGACGGCCGGGGTGCGGATGACGAGCCTGGCCAGGTTGCCGGTGATCGCCGCGGGCGGTGTCCCGGGCGGCGCGGGGGTAGGGCTGCCGGCCGAGTGCCGGACTCGCAGCAGCAGCCCGCGGACTGTGTCGACGCCGAGTCTGGCGCCTGCCGTGGCAGCTGCGGCGGGCGCGTCATAGGCGGCCTGCGTGCGGATCTCGCGGAGCCGGGCTGCGACGCTGTCAGCGACGTTGACGCCCATGCTCAGGTCAGGTCTTTCACGGTGACCGGCCGGATCCCGGAAGTCCGGCGGGCCTGCAGCAGATCCCAGCAGAACTGGCGCACGTACATCGGCGTGGCCTCCAGTTCCGGCCAGGACCAGCCCATGCCGATCATCAGCTCGAAGTCGAAGATCTCGCCGGGGACGGGGGCGTTCCCGGACCAGGTGCCCTCATACAGCGACTCGGCGATGGTGATTACGTCGAAGTAGTCGCCTCCTGGTTCCCGGTCGCTATCTGAGGGGTGGCGCGCTTCACCTCTTCCAGGATCCTGGCGATGATCAGCGACGGCAGCCGGGCTACGCGCTCGGGAGTGGCGGGCAGCGGGATCAGATGGGACTCGCCGGACGGGATTTCTCTCCCGTCGTCGTCAAGAGTGACGGGAGCCAGGCCGTCGTAGACGTGCCAGCCTGCGACGAGCCGGGAGATGATGACGTGCGAGGTGGTGAACGCCTCGTCACGGTCAGCCTCGTCGAACTCGACGGCCTGGTCCTGGCCGTCTGCCGCTACCGCGGCCTGGGCGCGGGCTGACAGCTTGCTGCCCTTGACGACCAGCGTGTCCGGCGGCACGACTTTCGGGTTCCGGATGGTGACCCACACTTTGTCACCCGGTTCGGCCAGCTCGGGAAAGTTGAGCAGGATCAGGCGCTGCGCATAGTTTGCCATCGGGTGTCTCTTTCGCATGAGGGATGCGGGAAGGGGTCAGTACGACGCTGACTGGAAGTTCTTGAGCACGACGGAGGCGACGCCGGTGTCAGCCGGGTTGGCGATGCCGGACAGGGCCATCGACAGCTGGGTGTAGGTGGCGGTGAGGTCGCGCTCGCCGGTGGTGTAGCCGGCTTTGGACAGGGTGATGGCCAGGGACGCGCCGCCGGACAGCACCGGCTGGGTGACAGTGTGCACGGTCGGCTGCTGAAGGTACTGCTTGAACAGGGTGATGTCGGTGTCGTTCTCGAAGATGGCCTTGTAGGTGCCGTCGACTTCCAGCGAGCCGGCGAACACCTCGCGCGGGCTCTGCAGCCCGTCTGAGGAGTGGATCGCCTCGACGGCCCGCTTGAAGGTGAAGTCCATGGTCAGGCCGCGGGTGGACGCGATCCCGTTCTGGGTGATCGTCCAGGCCCAGCCGACCAGCGGCTGCACGTCTGAGGCGGCGTAGGAGAAAGTCGACTCGGTCTGCGACGGCCAGCCGGTGTACTTGGGGTTGTAGGTGATGAATCCTTTCGGGTCGATCTTGATCGCGAGCTCGGACATGACGCATCCGGCCCAGCCGAGCTGGTCGACGCCGTCGTCGGTGGTGAATGCCCACGACGGCCAGACAGTGCTGAAGGTGCGGTTCTGGGCGAATGCGTGCGAGGTCTGGGATGCGACGGCAGCGCCGGATGCGTACGAGTTGACCAGGGTGTTGCCGGTGCCGCCGGCGATCGTCAGCGGGATCGTGTACGGGCCGCCTCCGGACGGCGTGCCGGTCTGGGCGTACTCGGACACCGGGTTGTCCCCGGTGTCGGTGATCATGATGGTCGATCCTTCGGGGATCGACTCTTCGGTGCTGATCGAGGATGCGCCTGCCGCGGCGGCTGCCGCGAGGGTGGTGGACACGCCGGCGGTTACGGTGTCGGGGCCGAGGATGCCCTTGAGCCAGTAGCCGGCCAGGTCAGAGTAGCCGTTGACCTGCACGTCCCAGGTGGTGTCAGCGGGTCCCTGGCTGAGGCCCTGGAGGATGGTGTCGCTGGCGCGCATCGACTCGTCTCGCAGCGGGGCGATGGTGTCGTTGAATTTGGTGCCGGAGTTGAACGGGATCGAGACAGCGGGCGCGAGCCAGGTGCCCTGGGTTTCCTCTTCTGCCATGCCGAGCTTGGTGAGGCGGGAGAGAACGGTCATGGCTGGGTCTCCTCGCTGCCGGGAGCCGGCTTGTCAGGGCGGGCAGGTTTGCGGGACGGGCGCCGGGTGCGCGTGCGGGACGCGGCTGCGGGCGGGCTGATGAGCTGGAGGCCGGGCGTGGCACCGTGCAGGTCCGGGTCGTAGCCGGGCCAGTCGAGCTCGCCGGAGGGGCCGACTGTCCAGCCGTGCTCCCAGCTGGAGAGGGTGGCAGTGGTGGTGTTGCGGAATCTGGCCATCGCTGCTCCTAGCCGGTGAATTCCTGGTCGTCGATGTGGTAGGAGACGGTGGCGCGAAGGCCCTGGCCTGCGGGAATGGTGGTCTCGGGGTCGTCGTAGTCGACGGCGAGCGGGTTCTGCTGGGGTACCTGGGCTGCGGACAGGAACGCGCCGCCGTGGGATTTGTCGCCGAGCGGGCCGCGGATCCGCTGGCGCAGGAGGGAGATGGCGTTGTCGAAGTTCTGCTGCTCGGTCTCGGCTAGCGGGCTGGTGTTGTGCCTGACGGGCCAGACGAGCTTGAGGGTGACCAGGTGCTGGGGCCGGTACCGGTTGGCTGCGACGAAGTAGTCGCCGCTGGATTTGAGCAGGACGTAGATGCCGGTTTTCTGGGAGGGGAAGCGGGCGCCGGGCCAGTAGGCCTGGATGATCTCCCACGGGCCGCCTGCTGAGACGGGAAGCCAGGGCAGGCTGTCGCCGGTGGTGTTGAGCCAGGCGGCTTCGCGGGCGGCTGCGGTGGCGGTCTCGTCGGCGGATCCGGTCACCGGGTTACTGTCCCTTCCGGGGGTCTGGCGGTGGCTGCAGCTGGCTGGTAGGCTTGACTATGTGACGACGACACGCGTGGAAGAGCTGCCGGATGTCCGCAGTCTCGTGGACCTGGTCAGGACAGGCGGCCCGGAGGCCCTGGACGCTTTCGGGCCGGCGATCGACGAGCTGGCCGACACTGCCGCCGTCGCCGGCTTCCTGGGAATCAAGCCGGGGTCGGTCATGCGCGTGCGCGGGCGCACGCGGGCAGACGGCAGGCCGGATTTCCCGCCGCCGGACAGGACGTTCGGCCGGTCCCCGGCATGGAGATACCGGACTGTCGTCCTGCACCGGGCCGGGATGCCCGGCCAGGGCGGTGCGACGAAATGGCAGCCGGGCCAGTCCGGCCGCACCAGCCAGCCAGCCAGCGTGGCTGCCAGGACGCCGCGCCGCAGGCGCCAGCCTGCCGGAGGCAAGACTCAGGCGCGCGCCAGCCGGACGCTGACAGCACCCGCGTCGTCACCGTCGCGCCGCAAGCCAGCGGGCTCCTAGTCGCCGTACAGCGCCTGGTCGAGCGCCGCCAGCGCTTTCGCCCCCGCGGCCGCGTACGCTTTCTCGCCCGCGGCGATGTACTTGGCCTCGCCGGCCAGGATGTACTTCTGCTCGGCAGCCGTCAGCGGCTTGCCGCTCTTGCTGGTCGACGGCGCTGTCACCTTGCCGGCTTTCGTCGTCAGGGTGACTGTCTTGGCATAGACGGTGAACGGCTTGCCCGAGCTGGCGGACAGGGCCCGGCGCGCATGCTTCTTGAACACTGCCTTCTGCGCCAGCGGGGCGTGCGCCCGGAACGCGAACTCGCGCGGCCCGTGATGCTTGCGGAAGATGTACACCGGGCCTCAGCTCCTCGCGTACTCGCTCATGACCATCAGGGCGTCGGCGTGCAGCTGGTCAGGATCATGCACGGTGGTAGCCGGATCCAGTTCCTTGAGCACCAGGTAGGCGGTCATGAACCGGCAGCCGCGGACCAGCGACGCGGGGGTGGCGATGGTGTAGCCGCCCGAGTAGGCGATCTGGATCCGGGAGCCGACCGGGATGAACTGGCCGAGCTGGAACCACAGGTGCCCGGTGTCGGGCTCCGGGCCGTTGAGGATCTGGCCGGGTGCCAGCGTCTCGGTGCCGCCGTAGGAGCGGATGACCGTGACCGTGACATCCGAGTAGGACCACATGTCCGCGTAGCGGGGCGCGAACTCGTCCAGCCAGCAGTGCCGGACTAGCGACGACGCGCCGAGTGCTGCCGCGTACGACGCGCCGAGGACCGAGATGATGTCCATCGGCAGGTTCGCCGAGTCCTCGTACTCGTCCGGGTCGATGCCTGATGCCCGCTGTGTCTCGGTCTTGGTGAACGGGGCGAGCCGCCGGTCGCACGCGTCCTCGCACAGCCGGGTTCCCTCGATCAGGAAGTCGCTGACAGTGTCCTCGTCCCAGTCGGAGACCAGGTCGCCGAACGGTCCCTCGGTGAACTGGGCGTACGAGCACAGCGGGGTGCCGGGATCAGACTCGGCCACGGCACTCCTTCCGCGAGCGTGAGGGAAAAGCAGAAACTATCGGTCACGGCGGAAGGTGTTATGAGCGCGCGCGGGAGTGGCTGCGGGACTGTCCGGACAGCAGCAGGCAGTCCCGCAGCCACGGCCAGGCGCTTACTGTGCCTTCCCGCCCGGCGTGCGGCGGCTGCGGCCAGGCCGGGTGGCTGCGGCTCCCTGTCTCGCGGGAGGCGCGGACGGCACCGGGTCTGGCGGCTCAGGCTCCGGCTCGGGATCGCCGGCGCTCCCTCCGGCGCCGGCAGTCTCGTCTGCCGTGTCGTCGCTGCCGTCGCTGTCAGGCTCAGGCTCAGGCTCGCCTGGCTGGACGACGGAGTAGCCGCCGCCCGGTATCGCAAGCAGGTGCACGGCAAGCTGGTCGTCGACCTCGGTGACGTCGCCGTCGTGCTCCCACCGGTATCCGGCGACTCCGCAGTCGCCCTGTTCCTTGCGCAGCAGCATGCGGGCCGCCTTTCTGCAGTTGAGACGAGAAGAACTGCGGGCTGTCCGGTCCCGGTCCGGCTGCAGGGAGCCGGGCCGGGACAGGCCGGGCACGAAGGTCAGACTGCGACCTGGACCCGCGACAGCCGGCCGCCGTACTTGGGCGCCCGCACCGCGAGCACCGTGTCGCCGATGATCGCGTACGGCAGCGTGTCCGGCGACGCCGTGGTCGGGTAGACGTCCAGGGGCTGGGCTTCCCGGACGTACGGCCGGACCACGTTGTTGCGGTCCCTGGACAGCAGGTACAGGTTCTCCAGGCCGGCCGCGGGCGGGTACATCGACGTGTTGGTCCCGAAGTACTGGCCGGGCAGGATCCCGGGCACGACCGACCCGGATGTCTGCTCGGGGATCAGCGCGACGCCGGTGTCGACGATCTGGTTGGTGATGACCGGCGTGACGCCGTCCGACGCCAGCCCGACTGTCGCGTCGACATAGCCGAGGAACGTCTCCGAGCCGGATGCCCCGCCGGCTGCCGTCCGGTACACCTTGTACAGCTGGGGGCCGAGGCCGTCCAGGCCGGTGGGCGGCGTGAACGACAGGGTCACGGCAGTGCCGGCTGACACTGACGAGCTGGTGACCTCCGGCGACGGCAGCGTCTCGCCCTGGCGGGAGATGACCGGCGTGAGGACGTACTTGTAGATGCCGGACAGGGTGGCGCCAGAGTAGGTGACGGTGCCGGGGGTGACGGCGCCCATCGAGTACGAGCGGGACGACAGGAACGACGTCTTGATCAGCGGGACGTTCCGGTAGGTCGGGACGATCAGCCCGGCGGCGATCTCGACCCTGTCGTTGAACCGCTGCTGGTTGGTCAGCAGCTGGGCGATCTTGCTGTTGGCAGTGGACGACATGACGATCATCCAGGTGTCGTCGAACACGGGCATGGCCGCGTTCTGCTCGACCATGTCGATGAGCTCGTCCAGCATCGCCAGGGTCAGCGTGTTGCCGGCCTTGTCGAGGGCGTTCTGGGTGCCTCCGGCGCTGTAGTTCGAGATCTGGGTGTCCAGGCCGTCGAACTGGGGCTGTGCCTGGTTGGCGGTGGAGGCGGCGTTGCCCCACAGGATGCCGGTCTCGACGTCCCAGTAGTAGCCGCGGATGGAGCCCTGGATTTCAGTCTGGCGCAGGTCTCCGATGACCTGGCGGGTGACTTCCTGGGCGTAGCCGGTGACAGCGCCGACTGTCTCGACGTGCTTCATCTGGAACGAGTTCTGCACGTACGTCGAGTTGGCGACCGGGCGGGCGCCCCCGTCCGGGACGAAGCCGCCGGAGGCGAATGCTGTCCGCTGGTTGAAGTAGTACACGTCCGCTTCCCACCGCTGCATCGGGATGCTGCGGACGAGCGGGCTGTAGCGGCGCTGGTATTCCAGCAGGATCGGGTCGATGATCTTGGGGATGAGTGCTGCTGCACCGGCTGCGGTGAGCGCCTCGCGGAGCTCGGACGGCATGGCCGCCCCTCCCTTCCTCGGGGAAGAAGAAAGCCCCGGCGGGATTGCCGGGGCTCAGGGCTGGGATGGGTGACCATTGCGGCGCTCGGGCACCAGCGCTGTTCGCGCTGGCGGTCAGGGTCTGTCAGCTAGGGAAGACCGGGCGTGCCGGTCAGGCGAGCATGTCGGCGCGCTGGCCGAGGACGTGCCGGACGAGAGCCGGGCCCATGTAGGTGTCGCGCTCCTCGGGGGTGTACTCGTGCAGCGGCTTGTCCGGCCAGCTGGACGGCAGGCCGTGCGAGTTCAGGCTCTCGCTGCCGCCTGCGGCTGCGGCTGCCTCGGTGACCGGCTGGACGAGGCCTCTCCGGCCGGCGGCGACGGTGCCCTCGGCGACGAGCTTCTGCCGTTCCTCTGTCAGCCGTTCCTCGACGAGGCGGCCGATCCGCTGCTCCTCGGTTTCCTGGACGGCGGCCGCGGGCGCCTGGGTGCCTGCGGCGAGTGCCCTGGTGACGCTGGCCTCGACGAGCCGGGCGATCCGCTCGTCCTCAGACTCGGTCACCTTGCCGCTGCCCTTGTCCTTGCCCGCGGGGGCAGTCTCGGTCTTGCCGGCTGCCTTCCTGGCAGCCCTGGCCTCGGCCTTGGCTGTCTTGCGTGCCTGACGGTCACGCTCGAGGCTGGCCTTCACTGCGGCGTCCAGCTGGTCCTGGGTGAACGTGGCTGCGGCCGGGGCGCTCTCGGCCGCGGTGGTGGTCTCCGGCATGGCCGGGTCTCCTTCCGTGGTTTCGCCGGCACCGCTTCCGGCGGCCGGGCTGGTTTCCGGCCCGGTCGTGCCGGCCGGGTCGGTGCCTGCGCCTGCGGCGGACTCGTCGCCGGCGAGAGTCAGGGGCGGCACGGCCAGGCGGACCGGGCTGTCTGCCGTGTCGTGGCCGGTGTCGGCTTCGGGGGCGCCGGCCACGTCGATGTCGCCGTCCATGTCCGGGTCGAGTGCCCTGAGGGCAGTGCAGGCGGCGTCGGCTGCAGCCCGCAGGACGACGTCCAGGTCGGCAGGGTCCATGCTGTAGCTGGACAGGTTGAGGCTGACCGGGCCGTTGGACGCGGAGATCGACCAGGAGCCGCATGTTGACGGGTCGCCGTATCGCTCGGCGATCTGCTCGGTGATCCGGACTGCCGGGTCGATGACCCATCCCTCGGACGTGGTCTTGATGCCGAGCTTGCGCATCGCCGCGGTGATCCGGGACTTGATTCTCTTCAGCTGGGCGGCCGTGTACTTGCGGGCGTTCCGCGGCATGTTGATGTACGACCAGGCAGCCCGGACGTGGGCGCGGGTGTCCAGCTGGTAGCGCTGTTTCTTGTCGTCCTGATAGCCGGGGTCGGCGTACGGGCCGCCGGGTCCGGTGACACCGGATCCGCGCCTGGACAGGGCCATCGCGGCTTCGGCGATGCTGCCGGCGCACGTGACGCACTCGCCGTCCTCGAGCACGTGGCTGGCGAGAGCCGGGGCGTCGCCTGGCAGGCTGCCGGCTGCCGGCGAGGAGCTGATGTCGCTGCCGTCGCCTGTCTGCTCTGAGATCGTCACAAGCGCCTCCTCGACGCTCTCGGAGATGAGCACGTGCCCGGTGGTCTCGCTGGCGCGCTTGCCGTCGCCGGCCCACGCGAACGTGTCGATCCCGGCAGCCGGGACACCGGGCCTGGAGGTGTAGTCCAGGCCGTTGAGCTCGAAGTCGTCGCCGGTTTCGGCAGGCTGGCCGTCCGGCCCGGTGACCTTCCGGACTTTCCCGATCCAGGCGCCGCGGATGGACACGCCCTTCAGGAACGGCGGCCTGCTGTCGCTGGTGTCGGCGAGGGCGGCGATGGTCCGGCCGTGCGGCGTGTCGGCGATGTCCGCGGTGTAGCGGACTGCGCCGGTGTCCTGGTCGACGGCGAGTGAGGTGAGGCCGCCGACGATGCGGGTCGGGTCGCCCTCGGCTGCGTGGTGAGTGAGCGTGGTGATCGGCTGGGACGGCCCGTCGCCTGCGATGGTGCGGTCTGTCAGGCTGATGGCCTCGCCGGCTTCGAGCCGTTTCCGGGCGCGGTCGACCATCCGCGCGATCGCGTCCGGAGTGTAAAGCCGCCGGTTGCGGGACACGCCGGGGACGATGAGCACGCCGCCGACTTTCGCGATCGCCCTGGCCATGGGTCAGCCTCCCTGCCTGCGCCGGGACATGAGTGCTTTCAGGTCGCCGGCCTCGGAGATCGTGTGCGCGGGCCCGGGGCTGCGCCTGGCAGCGCGCACAGTGTCCGTGACGAGCTCGTGCCAGACGGCAGCCCGGAATTCCGGGTCGCGCAGTGCTTCCAGGAACGCCTGCTTGAGACCGGCCGGCCCGGGAGGGGCCATCAGGAGTAGCCGACTGTGAACGCGGGGCCGCTGGCGACGTTGACGGCGGTGACGCCGTTCTCGGCCGGCAGGTCGAGAACGATGATCGCGCCGACTTCGCCGCCGCCGGGAATTACTGCCAGGACGGTGCCTGATCCTGCAGACGGGTTGTCGTAGATGATGGCGTTGTCGCTTGCAGTGCCCGCCGTGGTGACGACGGCCCGGCACAGCCGGCCCGCTGATTCCTTGATCACGGTAGTGCCGGCTCCGGCTGCGACCGGGGCGGTGAACGCGGCCGCCTCGGGGTAGCCGTTGTCGTCGTAGAGAGTGATCTCCCCGTTCTTTGCCATGCCAGGCCCCTTTCCGGGCTCGCGAGTTCAGGTGAAGCAGCAGGGATGGGGACTGGTCAGGCGTAGCCGACCGTGATGGCGCCGCCGCTGGCGAAGCTGGCGTAGATGCCGTTGTCAGCGGGAAGCTGGACGTCGTACACGGTGCCGGCCGTGGCTCCGGACGGGATGGCGAGCAAGATCGTGCCGGAAGCGGCGCTGGCGTTGTCGTAGATGGTGATCGCGCCTGTCGTGGTCGTGGTGACGACGACCTTGTGCAGCCGGCCGGGGCCGGCCTTGACTGCCGCAGTGCCGGTGAGCGGCTCGGTGCTGGCGGCGTACTGCGGGTAGCCGTTGTCGTCGTAGTCGGTGAGGATCTGGTTCTTGGCCATGCCGTGTGCCTCTTCCTGGGACTCGGGTGACAGGTTCAGCGGGCGTAGAGGGCGATCTCGGTGCCGGCGAACACCGGCGTCGTGCCGGTGATCTTCCAGGCGACCTGGCCCCATTCGGGGGCGACAAAGTAGCTGCCGGAGCTGCCGCCGCCGTGACGGCCGCCGAATGCGACTGCGGCGCCTTCCCCGGTCAGGGCCGCGGGTGCCAGGAACGGGGTGGTGCCGGTGAGGTAGGTGAGCAGGTTGCCCTGGTCGTCGAAGAGGTTGAGCTGGGCCTGCAGCGACGGGCTGCTGCCGGTGACTGTCTGGACGCAGACGGACAGCCAGAAGTCGTCTGCCCAGCGCAGGTCGACGGGCGTGCGCTGGTTCTGGACTGGCTCGCCGCCGGGGACGGATCCGGAGTTCCATGCGCCGGAGCTGCCGGAGGCTGTGAGGGTGGTGCCCAGGCCGGACTGGGTGAGTGACCAGACGAGGCGTACCGGATCTTGCATCGCGCGGGGCCTTTCTGGTCAGGTGCCGGGCAGGAGGATGCACTCGCAGTACGGGTGGGTGTCGGCGCCGGGAACAGGTGAGCGGGCGGCCGGGTAGGGGCTTGCGTCCTGCCAGGCCTGGCATGCGGGGCACGGTTTCCGGTCGCCGGCGATGTAGCGGGCCTGGGCGATGCCGCGGGCCTGGCAGAAGGCGATGGCCGCGTGGCCTGCGGCGGTGACCATGGCCTGGTCGAGGTAGGCGGCGATGGCGCGCGACGCGGGCGCGGGGCCCGGGCCGGATGCCGTGAGGGCACTGGTGACCGCGGCGCACAGCTGGCCGTGGCTGGTGCCGCGGGTGACGGCGCGGATGATCATGGCGGTGATCTGGCGTCCGGTGGCGCCGAGGATCCGGGTGAGCCATTCCTGGGCGAGGAGCGGGAGCTCGGGGATGCCGGCCTGATCCGGTGCGTTCTGGCGGCCTGCAGTCCAGGCTGCGGGCGGGGTCAGGCGGCCGTGCCGTGCGGCGTCGAGCGCGAGGGCGCTGGCGGTGCCCTCGGCGATGGCGGCGTGGAGTGCGTCCCGGACGGCGGCAGTCAGGGTGGCGTGCCGGCCGTGGATGTAGACGCCGGACAGGATTCCGGATGCTGCGGCTGCGGCGGTGTCGGGAAGGTCGGGCGGGGTCTGGCTGGCGAGGAGCGAGCGGATCTCGGGGCCGGGGTGCAGGTCGCGGGCGATGGCGTCCCAGGCGGCCGTGACCTGGCTGGTGCTGGTGGTGATGAGGCGGCGGCGGCGGCGCAGGCTGCGGGCGATGGTGCCCTCGAGACGGGTTTCGCGGAGGATCGTCTCGAGGATCGCGGGTGAGGGGGCGGGCCCGGCTGCGCTGACCGCGGCGGCGGCGGAGGCCAGGATGCGGGGGGTGAGGGGTCCGCCGGATAGTGCCCAGCCTGCGGCGCAGGCGTCGCGGGCTGGGAGCATGGCGGCCTCCGTGAATGTCGGGTGCTTGTGTTGACCGGGCGTGCCCGCACGCGTAGGATTGTCTATGTGAGAAAGACAGTCCTGTGATGATCAGCTATCTCGACGCCCTCGGCGCACCGCGCGTCCTCGACGCCCGCAGCCAGGTCACGACGATCTACAGCTACCATCCGATCGCCAGCGAGCCCGGCCGCAGCCAGATGCTCTACTCCGGCCTCGGCCCGGCAACAACCGGCCTGATCACCCGCTACATCGAGCGCGACGGCCACGCCATCATCGAGAACACCGGCCGGAACCGGACGTGGAACCACCGGGCCGGCGGGATCGGCATCACTCACGACGACGCCCGCTTCGCCGAGTCCGGCTGCAGCATGGCCGCCTGGCACGAGTCCCCCGCAGCATGGCAGGGCCCGTGGTGGCAGGCACCCGGCGGCGGCCTGCGCCACTTCGGCCTGCGCCCGGACGGGACACGCCAGTGACCGGCGGATGGGGCGTCGCCAACGGCGACGGCTACACCATCGCGCAGAAGACGGCAGCCCGCGCCGGCACGGACCTGCCCGAGGAACTGGAGCGCGCATTCGCCGCCGCGTTCTCCGGCCCTGGCTGGACCCCGGCAGTCTGGGCCGGATTCCGCCGTCTGTGGCGCCTCGGCCTGGTCGACCTCGGCTGCGACGCCGGCGGCAGCCCGGCGATGACGATGACCCGCCAGCAGTCAGGCTGCTTCCTGGAAGCACGGAAGGACACGTCACGATGACACGGCGCCGCGGCAGATCAGGCAGCGTGTACCTGCTCGGCCGGACTCTCGAGGACCTGGCCGTCGCATCCCGCGGCCCGGGCCCTATCGCCCGCAGGCTTGCCCGCCGCAGGCTATGGGGCCGGTACTGGCGCAACGCCCGCCGGGCTCGGAGGATGCTCGGCTGAATCGTCCTCGGGAGCCTGTGACGACGGCCACGGGCTCCGGAAACTGGCCGCCGACACGGTCATCAGCGCGTACATCAGCACGGCGCCCCGGCTGGTCAGCCGGGCGTTCACCCGGTCGACGATCCGCCGGGCCCGCTCGATGTCCCGGTAATCCTCCGGCTGGATTCCCGCGTCGGCCAGGACAGCCATCAGCTGTGCCCGTGCCTCCGGCTTCATCGCCGCATCCCTTCCTGCCGGAAGCTCAGATCATCCCGAGCGCTGTCCTCGCCTGAGCCCAGTCGCCGAACCGGAACACCCCGTCGCCCCCGGAATTGTACGGCCGGGCCGGCTGCCACACCTGCACCCCGGCCCGCGCGAGGCCCGCGTTGACAGGCGAGTCGTCGATCAGGATCGCCGGGTCGTCCGGGCCGTGCAGTGCGAGCAGGTCTTCCTTGCCGCCCTTGGCGACGACAGCCAGCTGGTCACCCGGCACCTTCCAGAACTGGCACCATGCCGCGGTCACGTTCCGCAGTGCCGGGCCGCGCTCGGTGCAGATCGTCAGCGGATAGCCGTGCCGGACTGCGCGGCGCAGCACGCCGATCGCCGCGGTGTCGGGTGCCAGGTTGATGGCCATGCCGGGCCAGTAGTCTCTCAGCCATTTCTGCCGGGCAGGCTCGAGGCGGGACCAGAACGGGAACCAGTCGACGTCGCCGCCCAGGTACCCGGTGCCGAAGCGGGCGTTGACGGACATGACGTCGCCCTCGGGCTGGAACGCGAGAACGCCGTCGATGTCACAGAACAGGCGGGGCAGCGGTCCTGGCACGGGCAGCGTGTCGCGCAGGTTCGCCGCGGCCCGCAGGATGCTGATGCCGGCAGCGTCGGCCGCGGCCGCGAGGATGGCGAGGGTGATGTGCCCTGGCTCGTCATGGCCGGCGTTCGGCGCCCCGCATCCGCAGGTCAGGCAGATGGTGATCACCACCTGTCAGGCCACGTAAGTCCCGTGCGCTCGCGCGCACAGTCTGGGTCTCGGGCTGGCTGGCGCTCACCCGGGAATAGCGAGCCACGGCGCTGCCTGGACGCTGCCCGGTTTCGCCTCGCCGTCGTCGTAGGAACGCTCGAATAGCTGGTCATACTCGCCGGGCCGGCGGGCGAACCGGCCCGCGGGCTGGAGCACTTCCAGGCCCGCCTCGTTCAGCAGCCCGGCCCGGGGCGGCGACGGCAGCACCGGGAACGACGGCCCGGAGCCCAGGTTGACGAGCAGGTAGCGGGCCGCGTCCATCGCATGGTCGGGTGCGTCGGGGTCAGAGTCCTCGACGTTGCCGTGGGTGGCATACGGCAGGGACGACAGCTCGAGGATCAGGTTCTCGCAGGTGCGGAAGACGTGGATCATCGGGCAGGTGTCCCAGCCTGCTGCCCGGTGGACCGGGCAGGCCGGCCCTTCGGCCATGTAGGAGTGCCAGCGGGTCCAGCCGGTGACGCGGGTGGTGTGCGCCGAGCCGGACTTGGTCAGCGGGACGCCTTCCTCGGCGTAGATGTCGGCGATCGGCTTCTGCTCGCCCCTGGTGGCCCACATGGCGTCGTCAGCCCACCGGACGAGGACCCGCTCGTCGTCCATCTCGGCGGCCAGGATCATCCGGGCCTGGTCGGACTCGCCGACGTGGGTCTGGTACAGCTCCCGGTAGACCCAGACCCGGCCGTCTTCGTCGGCTGCGGCCCAGATGACTGCCCACGGCTTGGCGAAGCCCCAGTCGACGCCCTGGTAGCGGCGCCATGACGCGGGCACGAGGACCGGGTCGCAGGTGTGGCGCTCGCGGGAGTATTCCTTGAACATCATGCCGGCGAACTGCTCCCAGTCGCCGTCGCGCATGGCTGCCCGGCGTGCCGGGTCGGGGATCGAGTCGAGGCGGGCCTGATAGCCCTGGTCGAGGTGCGGGTTGTCGGTGGACCTGGCGTGGATGAACCGGATCGTGAGCCCGTTGTCGTCGGTGATGACGTTCTGGCCGTGTTTCGTCGCGTCGATGTAGCGGGCCTTGACGGGGCCGTGGCCGGGGCCGCCGGGGTTGGAGGTGCAGCGGACGCCGAGGACGGGCTGGTCGCCGGAGGCGCGCATCCGCTCGAATTTGAGGGTGTCGACGACGCCGGGGACCATGAGGGTGAGCTCGTCGACGAGGAGGAGCTGGTACTCGCCGCCCTGGCGGCGGGTGGCGTGGGCGAGGGTTTCCATGTAGCGGAAGCGGAAGACGGAGCCGTTGGTGAAGGTGAGCTCGTGCTTGGTGCCGTTCCACCGGGCGCCCAGGGCGTCGCCGTAGGCGAATTTCCGGAGGGCGGGGAAGATCGATTCCTCGAGCTCGTCGTAGGTGCGGCGGACCAGGAGGGTGCGCAGGCCGGGGTGTCGGGCGCAGGCGCGCAGTCCCTCGGCGACGAGGGCGACTGACTTGCCGCCGCCTGCGGCACCGCCGTACAGGACGTCGAATTCAGTTGCCGCGTGGAATTCCTGCTGCTTGGCTGACGGCTCGTAGCCGATCCTGGCGAACGCGTCGACGCTGGCGAGGCGGATCCGCTCGGCAGCCTCGAATTCGTGCTGGAGCTGGCGCAGGTAGCGGAGCCGGTCTGCGGCAGCCTCGATCCGCGGCGGCCCGGCCATCGCCTATCCGATGTCCTTCGGCAGCAGGGCCGGTACGTCCTGTGCCCGCAGCGGGTGTTCCGGGAGAGTCGCGGGCTCGTATGCGGGCTCGGTGCCGGGCAGGTCGTACGGCTCCTCCGGCGGCGGCTCCGGCGGCTGGTCAGTCATCTGTTGCCTTTCAGCTGGGATGCGTGGAGCTCGTCCCACGGGCCGGTTTTCGACCTGACCCGGCCGGTGTAGGCCCAGACAGGCTGGTGCTCGTCGACGGCAGCGAGGACCCGGTGATGCCCGTCTGCGATGACGTCCTTAGCCGAGCCGGGGGTGCGGATCAGGATGACGGGCTTGATGTGGCCGCCCTTGCGCGTCTTTCTGCGGAGCCGGGCCTGGTAGCGGGCCGCGGTGCCGTCGCTGGAGGCAGCCCAGGTGTCACGGCCGGACAGGTCGAGGCGGGAAGCCGGGACGGGTGCCGGGCCGGTCCAGCGGGCTTTCCGGACCCAGGCGAGCCTGGCGGCCGGGAACGAGCGGGACAGGAGCGCGTACACAGTGCCGGCCGTGGTGCTGTCGCCGGCAGTCTCGGCGGCAGGCAGGACGGAGAGAGCGGCGGCGAAGCGGGTCTTGTATGCCTGCCAGAAGCGGGCTGTCTCGCCGGAGTCGCCGTCGTCGCCAGTGTCGTCGTCGTCAGAGCCGGGAGAGCCGCCGGTCGGGTCGCCGGCGATGTCCGGCTCGGGATACGGCCTGCTGTTCTTCTTTTTCCGGGACGGCGGGCTGGCTGACGGGGGGAGCTGGTTGGCGCCGGACTTGGCGGCGACGCCGGCGGCGGAGAGGGCTGCCATGTCAGTCCACAGGACCAGGTTCTGCCGGTCGACGAGGACCGGGTCGTCGCCGCCGTCTGCGGGCGGCTCGCCGATGTCGGCGGCGTACTTGTTGCGGGTCCAGGAGCCGTTGCGGAGGCGCATGTCGCGGATCTGCTCGATGATCAGCGAGTCACGGTAGTCGATCGACCCGAACTTCAGGTGCCAGTCAGTGATCGCGAACGCCTGCTGGGTTATGTGGAAGTTCAGTTTCTCGAGGACGATCTGGGCGATCGGCTCGCACGTGTCGATCCGGTAGGTCTTGTCCTGGGCGTCGCCGGTGCCGCCGCCGAGGTTGCCGGACTCGATGACGGTGGCCTTGGAAGGCGGGACGCCGAAGATGGCGAAGATCTCGTCACGGCACTGGGTCTTGAATGACAGGACGTCGGCGATGCGGCCCTGCTGGAGCTCCTTCAGCGACACGCCGCCCTTGGTGATGACGGGGTTGCCGATGTTGCGGGGGCCGAGGTTGTCGGTGCGGTACTGGTCGCGCCAGCGGCGCATCTCCTGTTCCTTGGCCGCGTTGGGGAAGTCGGCGTGGAATGAGGGCGGGAGGCCCTTGCGGAAGCCTTCCTTGCCGTCTGCGGCGGCGAACAGCCATGCGGTGACGGGCAGCAGCGCGGCCTGCATGGGCGAGACGGCGAACACTCCGGGGCGGGCTGAGTCGAGGGAGATGTGGATGATCTCGCGGGGGGTGAACTCGGCGCGCTGGCCGTAGTCGGTGACCTGGACGTACTTGGTGATGACGCCGTGCTCGTCGGCGACCGGGCTGGTTGTCGGCGAGTCCTGGTTGTAGAGGGCGACGGGCAGGTCGCCCCACCAGACGACCTCGATGTAGGCGTCGGCGAATACGAGGAGGTCGGCGATGACGTTGCGGCACAGCTGGCGGATGTCCTGGACCGGGTTGCAGAATGCGATCAGCCGCTCGAGTGCGAGTACGGGCGGCGGCTTGGCGGGGATGCGCTGGGATCCCTCGCCGGTGTCGTGGTTGAAGTCGGTGATCAGGCCGCCGGCGGTGATGGTGCGGCCGATGGCCTGGACGCAGGCCCATGCCCACGGGCAGGCGAGGTAGCCCTCGTACAGCTGCTGCATGAGGGACTTGCGGTCTGTCTGGGTGGACGCGCCGACCTGGGTGTTGTACTCGTTCAGGCCGCCGGGCGGGATGCCGTAGACGTAGCCGGCGCGCTCGGGGCTGACGGCGGCTGGCTGGGCCTTGACTGTGTGGGGCTGGGAGGCCTCGCGGATCGCGAGGGTGCCTGTCCAGCCGGGTCGTTCCGCTGGTGGCGGGGCGTCAGGCGGGGTGTCAGGCGGCACGGCGGCGGCAGCGTGGCGGCCGCGGCCGGATGACCAGGGCAGGTAGTCGAGGGCAGGCACGCGGGCACCTGCCTCAGCACACTCAGTCAGAGCTGTATGGAAAGACAGGCTCTAGTCAGGCCAGCGTGCGATCCACGCGTCCGGCCAGTCCGGATCCGGGCCGACCAGCTGATACACCCACCGGCCGTTTTCCGCGTCAATTGTCAGCACGTCACCGGCCAGCGTGACGACGTCCCGGCGGACGCAGCAGTCAGCGTGATCGCGGAGCAGGCGGACCACTTCACCAGACACCCGGATCCGCGGATCCGCCCGGGTGACATACACCCTGCGGCTGCGGACACCGTCTGCCGTGTCGTCGTACTCGTCAGCGAAGCAGATGTCGCCCAGCAGGCAGATCACCGCGGCCACCCCAGACCCGGCACGCAGCCGCCCCGCACGCCGGAAGCCAGCAGGCCCGGCCGGCCCTCGGCACGGCCCCGGTACTCGATCACCGCATCCGCGATCACCATCCGGACCGAGATCCCCAGCCGGGCCGCATGCGCCTCAGCCCACTCCCGGTCCGCACCCTGCAGCCGCACAGACAGCGGCTGATGCCTATGCCGGTCCGTCCCCATCAGCTCCGCCTCCAGCCAGCCCGGCGGAACCCCCATCAGCTGTCCCGTCTCCAGCAGCCCGGCCGCCGTCAGCATCGCCCGCATCCCGCATCACCCGGCCGACATAATCACGCACCGGATCCACCGGCACCGGATCACCCGGCGACCCGCCCCGAGTCACATACACGTCCCAGCCGACCGCACCATCAGGCAGCACATCCCAGTCGAAATACAGATCCGGGAAGCCCGCGTTCGCCAGCTGCTGATTCAGCTGCGCCCTCGTCGCCTCAACCCGAGCCGGCATCACCACGTCCCGGAAATGGCGATACTCCCGATGCGCAGCACGCCACCCGATCGCACCAGCAACCAGCAACTCACGAGACGGAGACGGCCACCCCACCCGGCGCCGGAACCGCAGCCACCGCAACTCACGCCGCAACCGCCGGTCAACCACCCCGGCCCGCCGCCCGCTGCCAGTCACCACCGCGCCCGCCACCACAACGCCAGCAGCGTCGTCAGCGACCCCGCCACCCACCCCGTCAGCATCCACCCCGCCACATCCACCCCGAGAACCTACAACCCCGTAGCACCACCACGCCACCACACCCAACCCCCCCCACCCCAGACCGCCGGAAAAAAAATCTCTGTCCACACCAGCAGGACAAACTTACACCGCACACCCAAACAAACCCCAGACACACGCGCCAGATGTGGTTATTTTGATGGGGGGTATGTCTGCTTTGCCTGGTTTTGGCGGGGGGTGTGTGTGGTGGTGTGGTGTGGGGTGGTGCGGGGGGGTTGTGGTGGTGTGGGGGTTGTGTGCTCGGCGATGGCTTGGTGTGTGTGTGGTGGCGGGTGTCGGGGCTGGTGTGTGTGTGGTGGCGCGGGGGCCGGAGCTGGTGTGTGTGTGGTGGTGTGTGTGTGGTGGCGCGGGCCGGTGTGGTGTGCCGGGCGGGTGGTGGTGTGGTGTGACGGAAACAGGTCGGGTGCTTGTGTTGACAACGTGTCCGGGGGGCGGTACGGTTGTCTATGTGAGCACGACGGGCGTGCTCCACCCGATCGGAGGATCCGATGTCAGACCAGAACACCACCACCGTCCAGGCGCCGGCTGTCCAGGCCGCGACGATCGTCGCAAACGGCACGGGCAGCACCACCAGCTCGCGCACGCCGGCCGCCACCCCCAAGCCGAAGCCAGCCGCCGGCAAGCCAGCCGCCAAGACGGGCGGCTCGTGCCACCGCTGCGGATTCGTGTTCACCAACACCGACCAGACACTGTGCAACGTCCGTAGCGCGTGCGACAAGCGCGTCGCAGCGAACAGCAAGACCGTCGTGTGGCCCGGTGTCGCACGCCACCCGCGCGAGCAGGTCGCCGAGGGCAAGCGTCCCGTCTACCCGCACCGCAGGCCAGCGTTCCGGCCGGCCAGCACGCCGGCCCGTCCGGCGAGGTAGCCGGCCGGCCACGCTGTCAGCACCCCCGGGCGAGTCTGTCCGGGGGTGCTGTGCTGTCCGGGGGTGCTGTGCCGTCCGGGGTGATCTGTGCCCGCGTGCTCGTGCTCGTGCTCGTGCTGTGCGTGCTGTGGCGCGTCCAGGCCGCGCCTGACGTCATGCGGGCCGCCGGCGTGCGGTAGCGCCAGCGTGCTACTCCGGCCGTGCTGTGCGCGCGCGCCTGGACGCGCGCGAGGGGCGTGCTGTGGCCCGGCTAGCTCGCGCTGTGCGCGCGCCTGGACGCCGCGACGTGCGCGCGTGTGGCAGCACCCGTCACTGACAGCGTGCGCGCCTGGACGCCGGCCGTGCTGTGGCGTGTGGTGGCACCACGGCGCTACGCGGTGTCACCGCCGCCGCGCCGTGCTCGAGGACAGCGCGCGCGATGACGGCGCGGGTCTGGCGTGCGCCCCGGCCCGCCGGGTCCGGGTCCGGGTCCGGGTCCGGGTC
>JASHQA010000397.1 GCA_030037785.1 Streptosporangiaceae bacterium | reverse complement strand
CCCGGCTACCTCGCCGCTGCGCCTGGACGGCGCGCTCGCCGCTGACGGCGCGGCCAGGTACGTCGGGTCGGCGGAGCTCGGTCAGCCCGGTCCGTTCGGGTACACCGTCCGGGTGCTGCCCGATCACCGGCTGCTATCCGGGCCGGCCGAGCTCGGCCTTGTCACCTTGCCTGAGCCGCCGGCCGGGATGGTAAACGGCGACTTGCGCTGACGGGATCGCCGCCGACGGCAATCACCGGCCGCGGCAGTGACATTTCACTGCCCCATCGGGCTGCCGTTCCGGTTAGGACGCGGCTCGCCCGACTCGGCCCGCGACCGCCGGGCTGGCCGGCGGTGGGGACATGACTGTCAGTCGCGGGAATTCCGCGCGGGGCAGCAGGAACGCCAGCAAACTCAGAGTCAGTGTGACATCCTGTGATAGGGCGCTGTCGGTCTGTGACGGTCACAGATCGTCACGTTCTAGTAACGGCCAATCACCACCGAGTGCGAGAGGACCTCTTCGTGAGAACTCAGATCAAGCCGGACAATCGCCTGCTCACTCCCGCCGAGGTTGCAGCGATGCTGCGGGTGGACCCGAAGACCGTCACCCGCTGGGCGCGGGGCGGGAAGCTGTCGTCGATCCGCACCCCCGGCGGTCACCGCCGCTACAGCGAGCGCGAGGTGCGCGGCTTCCTCAACGGCTGGCAGGGGGTTTCGGCACCGCGCTCCGCCGCGGAGTGACCTGGCCGGGACCTGCCCGGTCGCGGCCCTGGGCACGTGCTCTCGGCTCGTCCGATCTGCCCGCACCGAGTGCGGCGAGCGCCGGTCAGCCCGCCGGTCCGAGTCAGGACCAGGCGGGCTGACTGCGTGCTGGGCCGCCGCCTCGGGTCAGCCCGCGGTCCCGCGCGGTCGGCCTGCTTCGCTCCCCGTTCCTGGTTGTCCGCCGGTAGCAGCCCGGTGGCTAGGATCGGCCTCCAGGGGCTCGGGGCCGCCCCGGAGCGGGACGTGCGAGGGCTCCGGGTGCTCCCGGAGCTAGCCTGCGCAACGGGAGGTGGCCGATGGGCGAGCTGGTCCGCGTCGAGATCGATGAGTCGGTGGCGACGCTGCGGCTGAACCGGGCGCCGATGAACGCGCTCGACCGGGCGCTACAGGATGACCTCGCCGCGGCGGCCGGCCAGGTGGCGGCCGACCCCGGCATCCGCGCCGTCGTGCTCTACGGCGGCGAGCGACTGTTCGCGGCGGGAGCAGACATCAAGGAGATGGCTGCTGCCAGCTACCCGCAGATGGACGTCGCCTCGAGCAGGCTCCAGGGTGCCTTCAATGCCGTAGCCGAGATAGGCAAGCCGGTCATCGCCGCGGTAACCGGGTACGCGCTGGGCGGCGGGCTGGAGCTCGCCCTGTGCGCGGACTTCCGCGTGCTCGGCGAGAGCGCTCAGGTCGGGCAGCCAGAGATCTTGCTCGGCCTCATTCCCGGCGCCGGCGGCACGCAGCGGCTGCCCAGGCTGATCGGCCCGGCCAGGGCGAAGGACCTCATCTTCTCCGGCCGATTCGTCCGGGCCGACGAGGCACTGGCCGTCGGGCTCGCCGACCGGGTCGTCCCGGACGACCAGGTCTACTCGACAGCCGTGGCGCTGGCCGCTCGCTACGCCGCCGGGCCGCCGATCGCGCTCGCGGCCGCCAAGCACGCCATCGACGCCGGGCTGGGCACCGACCTGCGGACCGGCCTGGAGATCGAGCGGCTCGGCTTCGCTGGCCTGTTCGCGACCGAGGACGCGCGCACCGGGATGCGCAGCTTCGGTGAGAATGGTCCGGGGAAGGCCACCTTCAGCGGGCGATGACGCGCTGTGGGCGAGCCGACCAGACCCAGAGCACTCGGCGGGCAGGCCCGATGCCGGGCGGCCAGATAGGGATGGCGCAGGGATGATAGAGCAACCCGGCGACCCGTCGCTGGACATGGTGACGGCGGCACTGCGCGCAGACAGCAGTGACATCGCCATCTACGCCAAGGTGCTGACCGAGTCGCTCGGCGACTCGCTGCCGCCTGACAACATCCAGGTAGACCGGGCCCAGTCGGTGTCCGACCGGCTGAAGGGCCGGCCTGGCCGGGTGACGAAGATCACGATCCGGCTGGGCGACCAGGTGCTCACGCTGCGGCTGACCAGCGGGACCCCGGTCGCCGAGGTGTGCCGCGAAGTCCGGGGCGTCGTGCTGTCGCGGCAGCCCGTCTCGATCGGTCAGTGGGCCGCCGAGCTGGCCAAGGCGCTCGTCAGCCATGCCGAGCAGAACGCCGCGACCGCGGATGCGCTGCGGCGGCTGGTCGCCGGCGGCTAGCCGCCCGCTGGCTCGCCAGCGCCGGCCGCCAGCTCCGGCCTTAGGCTGTATCGGTATGGGTGCCCGCTCGGGGGAGCTGCTCGGCCCTTACCGGCTACGCGAGCTGGTGGGCCAGGGCGGCATGGGCACGGTCTATCTCGCGGACGCGCCCGATGGCCGTCCGGTCGCGGTCAAGGTGCTCCGCCAGGGCGCGCCCGGCGAGCAGACCGCGCGGCGTCGGCTCGCGCGCGAGGTGGACACGATGCGCCGAGTGCACAGCCCGTTCGTCGCCGAGGTGCTGGACGCTGACGTCGCGGGGGATCCGCCCTACATCGTGACGCAGTACGCGGCGGGCCAGACGCTCGAAGAGCTCGTCACCACGGACGGGCCGCTGTCCGGCGAGCAGCTGGCGGCCCTCGCAGGCGGCCTGGCCGCCGCGCTCGCGGCGATCCACTCGGCCGGGGTGGTCCACCGGGACGTCAAGCCAGCCAACGTGCTGCTGGTGGACGGCCAGCCGGTGCTGATCGACTTCGGGATCGCACAGTCCCCGGACTCGACGCGGCTCACCATGACCGGCATGTTCATGGGCACGCCCGGCTACCTGGCGCCTGAGGTCATCGAGGGCGGAGACAGCAGTTCCGCGGCCGACGTGCACTCGTGGGCGGCGACGCTCGTCTACGCGGCAACGGCCCGGCCGCCGTTCGGCACCGGGCAGTTCCAGGCGGTCTTCTACCGGATCGTGCACGGCAACGCTGACCTGGACGCGCTGCCGGGACCGCTGCGGCCAATCGTCCTCGCCGCGCTGGCCAAGGACCCGGCGATGCGGCCGAGCGCGACGCAGCTCGCGGAGTTCGTGGCCGGGCTGCGGCCGGAGTCCCTGGTGGCGCCGCCGCCAGCAGCGGCGCTGGCCGCGGCGCCGGCAGCGCCAGTGGCCTACCAGCCGCCCTGGCAGCTGGCCGGCACCGCCGCTGACTTCCCG
>JASHQA010000396.1 GCA_030037785.1 Streptosporangiaceae bacterium | reverse complement strand
TACGCCGGGACCAGGCTCGCCTGGCGCCGCGGCACATCGCGTCGACGCGGTTCCCGGCGGCTGGGACGTGACCGGGCCGGACGGCGCGCGCCTGTTGCTCGCCGCCGGGCCTGGCCAGGTGCCGGAGCCGCGACCCGGTGCCGCGCCCTACGACATCGCGCTGCTCGACCTGCTGGCCAGCCCGGCCCAGCTGGGGCTGCTGCGCTCGGCCGGACTCGTGACCGCGCAGACGGCGGTGGCCGCGCTGTACACCGATCATCGGGTCAGCTCCGCCGCTGAGCTTGCCCGGCGCTGCGCGCTGTGGCAGGCGCAGCACGGCGCCGATGGCCAGCTGATCTGTGGCCCGGACCGGCAGCCGGCGGGCGAACGGGGCGGCGGCGTGCGGCCACGTCGCACGCTCGTCATCGGCGGCGCCCGCTCGGGCAAGTCGACCGAGGCCGAGTTGCGACTCGCCGGCGAGCCGCGGGTGATCTACGTGGCGGCGGGCCCGTGGCGGTCGCCCGCCTCGCCGGACGTGCTGGCAGACACCGAGTGGGCGGCGCGCGTCGCCCGGCACCGCGCCCGCCGGCCGCCGTGGTGGCAGACAGTCGAGAGCCTCGATGTCGCTGGCTGCCTCCGGCAGCAGTCCGGCGCCCTGCTCATCGACGGCGTGGGCACGTGGCTCGCCGGCATCATGGACGACGCCGGGCTGTGGCCGGACGCGGATGGCGGCCCCGCGCCGCGATCTGCTGACCTGCCCACCGCCAGCCCCGGGTCCGGGCCGGATCCGGCTGCCGTGGTCGAGGCCCGGATCGACGACCTGGTCCGGGCCTGGCGACAGACCGTCGCCGTGACCGTGGCCGTCACCGACGACGTCGGGTCCGGTCTCGTACCCGCCTACCCCGCGGGCCGGGTGTTCCGGGATCAGCTGGGCTGGCTCAATCAGCGACTCGCAGCTGAATCGGAACTCGTCGTGCACGTGGTGGCCGGACGCGTGACCCCGCTGCCAGGCTGACGGGGCCACCAACCACCGCTTCGGCACGGCGAAGGTTCCGCGAAGCTGTTAAATTGCTGATTGATAGCCCTGAGCAGGACGAACCGTCCCGTCCGGGTTCGGATGCCAGGTCCCCGGACCAAGGTGGTGGCGACATTGACGCGCGTTGTCGTCGTTGGCGACCTCATGACTGACACCGTCGCCCACGCGACTGCGCCCCTGGCCAGGGGCAGCGACACCCCGGCCACGGTCACCGTGCACGGCGGTGGTTCCGGTGCCAACGTGGCGGCGTGGCTGGCCGTCGACGGAAGCGAGGTCGCATTCGTCGGCCGTCGCGGAGCCGACATCGCGGGCCGCAACCGCGACATGGAGCTGATGGGCTACGGGGTCGACGCCCGGCTGGTGATGGACCCGGACCGGGCGACCGGTACCTGTGTCGTCATGATCACCCACAAGGGCGATCACACGATGCTGTCCGACCCGGGTGCCAACGCCGCGCTCTCGCCCGAGGACCTGCCAGAGGACCTGTTCATGCCCGGCAGCCACCTACATGTGTCGGGCTACACGCTGCTGAACCTCGGTTCCCGCAGCGCGGTGCTGGCCGCGATCGGCCGGGCGCAGCGAGTCGGCATGACGATCTCCGTTGACGGCGCCTCGGCGGCCCCGCTGGGCCGGGTAGGCGCCGAGCCGTTCCTCCAGCTCACAAACGGCGCCATGCTGCTGTTCGTGGAGCCTGACCAGGGCAAGGTGCTGACCGGGCGGGAAGATCCCAGCCAGGCGGCGCGGGTGCTGAACGCGTGGTACCCGCACGTGGTCATGCGGCTGGGCATGGACGGCGCGATCATGTACGCGGGCGGCAGGCCCGATCCGATCCGAGTCAGCGCGCCGCCGGTCGAGCGGTTCGTGGACACCACCGGCACCGGTGACGCCTTCATCGCGGGCTTCCTGCCGGCCTGGCTGGACAAGAAGCCTGCCGGGGAGGCCCTGGCGAGCGGAAGCCGGCTGGCCGCCAGGGCGCTTGGGCTGGTGGGCGCCCGTCCGCTGCTCTAGCTGCGGCCCCGCTAGCCTGACGGATGACCTCCTACCTGGATCGGCTGTTCTGCCTGCGGGACCGAGTCGCGCTCGTGACCGGCGGGAGTTCGGGCATCGGCCGGGGCATCGCGCTGGCCCTGGGCAGGGCGGGGGCGCGGGTCGTGATCGTCGCCCGCCGTCCGACCCCGCTCGCGGACGTCGTCGCGGAGCTGACGGCTGACCGCTGCACCGCCGCGGCGGTCAGCGCCGATCTGGGCTCCAGGGACGAGCTGGCGCGCGCGGCCGACGAAGCGCAGGGCCCGTTCGGCCCCCCGGACATCCTGGTGAACTGCGCGGGTCTCAACCTCCGCCCCCCGCTGGGCCAGCTCACCGTCCGGCAGTGGGACGAGCTCATGGCGGTCAACCTGACGGCGCCCTTCCTGCTCGGCCAGTGCTACGGCCCGATGATGGCAGAGCGCGGCTGGGGCCGCATCATCAACGTCACTTCGCAGCAGGCCGACCGGGCGTTCGCCAACAGCGGCGGCTACGGAGCGGCCAAGGGCGGCCTCGCGTCGCTGACCCGCTCGCAGTCCGAGGCGTGGGCGCCGCATGGCGTGTGCGCCAACGCGATCTGTCCTGGCTTCGTGGTGACGCCGCTGACCGCTGAGGTGTCCGCCGACCCGGCTCGGACCGCAGCTCTGGCCGCCCGCACGATGGTCGGCCGGAACGGAATGCCTGCCGACTTCGCCGGCGTGGCGGTGTTTCTCGCGAGCCCGGCCAGTGAGTACGTGACCGGGCAGGTGATCCGCGTCGACGGCGGCTTCTCCGCTACCTGACGTCACACGGCGGACCGCTCCGGTACCGCCCAGTCGGCTGAGGGCCGCGGCGAGCTTGACATACTGGCTTTTGTGCAGCCCATCCGCGTCCTGCTGGTTGATGTCTTCGGGACGCTGGTGGACTGGCGGGCCAGCCTGATCGAGCTCGCCGAGGCAACGGCCAGCCGAGCTGGCGTGCAGGCCGACTGGGCCGGCATCATCGATGACTGGCGGCGCGCGTATCAGCCTGCAATGGACCGGGTCCGGCACGGCGCCTCCTGGCGCGACCTCGACAGCTTGCAGCGCGAGACCCTCAGCGACGTCCTGACCAGGCGGAACGTACGGTTGTCAGCCGAGGACTCCGAGTCACTTGTGCAGGGCTGGCGGCAGCTACGGCCCTGGCCGGACAGCCGGGCAGGGCTTGACCGGCTGCGGCGCAGGCACCTCACGGCGACGCTCTCCAACGGCCACGTGGCGTTGCTCGTCGACCTGCTCAAGGCCGCCGACCTGCGCGTGGATGCGGTCCTGTCCGCGCAGCTGGCCGGCAGCTACAAGCCCGACGCCGAGGTGTACCGCACCGCCCTTCGCCTCCTGGAGTGCCAGCCTGAGGAGGCGGGCATGGTAGCGGCGCATCCGTCCGACCTGCGGGCTGCCGCCGCGCTGGGCCTTCGCCCGATGCTCGTCCGCAGACCCCTGGAGTGGGGACCCGGCACAGCGCCCGCTGACCCGCCCGAGCTGGCGGGCCTGCTCGTCACCGACGGACTCGACGACCTCGCTACCGCCCTCGGCTGCTGACCCAGGGCCAGCGGACCGGCCGCGCCCTCCTCGCCTCGTACGCCGAGGCCGGCGCGCCGGCCTGCGGGGCGGCACCGAGAGCCCGGCAGGCGGCACAATGAGGCATGGCCAGACGCAGCACATCAACCCCCGCTCTCAGCGGTCGCGGCGGTCGCGGCGGCCGTGGGGCGGGCGACGGCCTCGACATCGACGCCGAGTTCGAGGAGAACATCGTCGACATCGACGTCACCGAGGAGATGCGCGGCAGCTACCTGGAGTACGCCTACTCGGTGATCTACCAGCGCGCGCTGCCGGACGCGCGGGACGGGCTGAAGCCGGTCCAGCGCCGGATCCTGTACCAGATGAGCGAGATGGGGCTGCGGCCAGACCGCGCGCACGTCAAGTGCGCGCGCGTGGTCGGCGAGGTCATGGGCCGCCTGCACCCGCACGGGGACAGCGCGATCTACGACGCGCTCGCCCGGATGGCACAGCCGTGGGCAATGCGGCTGCCGCTCGTCGACGGTCACGGGAACTTCGGCTCGCTCGGCGGCGAGGACCCACCGGCCGCGATGCGGTACACCGAGGCGCGGATGGCGCCCGCGGCGCTGGACATGACGAGTTCCCTCGACGAGGAGACCGTTGACTTCATCCCCAACTACGACGGCACCGAGACCCAGCCCGAGGTGCTCCCTGCCGCGTTCCCCAATCTCCTGGTTAACGGCGCGTCCGGGATCGCGGTCGGGATGGCCACGAACATGGCGCCGCACAACCTCGGGGAGGTGATCGCCGCTGCCCGGCACCTGATCGCACATCCCGAGGCCGATCTCGACACGCTCATGCGCTTCGTACCCGGCCCGGACCTGCCGACCGGCGGGAAGATCGTCGGGCTCGACGGGATCAGAGAGGCGTACCAGACCGGCCGCGGAGTGTTCCGCACCAGGGCCGCGGCCAGGATCGAGAAGCTCACTCCGCGGCGCACCGGGATCGTGGTGACCGAGCTGCCGTACGGCGTCGGCCCGGAGAAGGTGATAGCCCGGATCAAGGATCTTGTGCAGGCCAAGAAGCTGTCTGGCGTGGCCGACCTCAAGGATCTCACCGACATGCGCAACGGGCTGCGGCTGGTGATCGAGGTCCGGAATGGGTTCGTGCCCGAAGCCGTGCTAGCGGAGCTGTACCGGCTGACGCCGATGGAGGAGACGTTCGGGATCAACAACGTTGCGCTGGTTGACGGCCAGCCCCGGGTCCTCGGGCTGCGCGACCTACTGCAGATCTACGTTGACTTCCGGATCGAGGTCGTCCGGCGTCGCTGCGAGTTCCGCCGCCGCAAGCGGTCGGACCGGCTGCACCTGGTCGATGGCCTCGTCATCGCGCTGCTCAACATCGACGACGTGATCCAGGTCATTCGCTCCAGCGACGACGCCGCGGCCGCCAGGGAGCGGCTGATGGCGGTCTTTGACCTATCGGAGATCCAGGCGCAGTACATCCTCGACACCCCGCTGCGGCGGCTCACCCGCTACGACCGGCTTGAGCTCGACCGGGAGCGGGACACACTCCGGGGCGAGATCGCGGAGCTGACCGCGATCCTCGAGTCCGAGCAGCGGCTGCGCGAGCTGGTGTCCGCCGAGCTCGCGAGCGTGGCAGAGAAGTTCGGCACCCCGCGCCGCACGGTGCTCCTTGAGGGAACCGGCGCGCCCAGGACGGCGGCGGTGCCGCTGGAGGTGGCGGACGAGCCCTGCATGGTGCTGCTGTCCTCGGCTGGCCTGCTGGCCCGCACCGCTGCGCGGCCGACTGCCGCCGCCCAGGAGGACGAGACGGGCGAGGACAGGGGACGGGAACGGGGTC
>JASHQA010000395.1 GCA_030037785.1 Streptosporangiaceae bacterium | reverse complement strand
GAACATGGCACACGAGGCGGTGTTCGACGTCAACGCCGGCGACCGGCAGTGGTTCGCGCTCACGTGGAGGCAGTCGCACCTGTCCCCCGATCCGTGCGTCATCCCCGAAGTAGCCCTGGAGCAGACGAGGGCCTTCTGGTCGGACTGGGCGGCCCGCTGCACCTACCGCGGGCCGTATCGCGACGCCGTCATGCGCTCGCTCATCACGCTCAAGGCCCTGACCTACGCGCCGACCGGCGGCATCGTCGCGGCACCGACAACGTCGCTGCCGGAAGACATCGGCGGCGTGCGGAACTGGGACTACCGGTACTGCTGGCTGCGCGACGCCACGATCACGCTGGAGGCACTGCTTCGCACCGGCTACACCGACGAGGCTGACAGCTGGCGGAACTGGCTGGGCCGCGCGATCGCCGGCGATCCGCGCGACGTGCAGATCATGTACGGCGTCGCTGGCGAGCGCCGGCTGGCGGAGTGGGAGGTCAGCTGGCTGCCCGGCTACGAGAGGTCGGCGCCGGTCCGGATCGGCAATGCCGCGGTCGAGCAGCGGCAACTGGACGTCTACGGCGAGGTGACGGACGCGCTGACGCTGGCCCGCCAGGCCGGCCTCGGTTTCGACAAGCACACCTGGAGCCTGCAGCGGAAGCTGCTCGACTTCCTGGAGAAGCACTGGGACCAGCCCGACGAGGGCATCTGGGAAGTGCGCGGGCCGCGACGACACTTCGTGCACTCCAAGGTGATGGCGTGGGTGGCATTCGATCGGGCGATCCACGTCGCCGAGGAAGGCAATCAAGGGCCGCTGCAGCGGTGGCGGGGGATCAGGGACCAGATCCACGCGCAGGTTCTCGACCAGGGCTACGACGCGAGCCGTGGCGTGTTCACCCAGTACTACGGCAGCACCGAGCTTGACTCCTCGGTGCTGCTGATTCCCGAGGTGGGGTTCCTGCCGCCAGACGACGCCCGGGTGGTGTCCACGGTGCGCGTGCTGCGGCGCGAGCTCATGCGGGACGGCCTCATGCTGCGCTACACGCAGGCCGGCGGCACTGGCAGTGCGGCTGACGTCGACGGGCTGCCCGGCGCGGAGGGAGCGTTCCTGGCGTGCAGCTTCTGGCTCGTCAACGCGCTGCACCTGATCGGCGAGCACGACGAGGCGGTTTCCGTCTTCGAGCGCCTGCTGGCCCTGCGCAACGATCTTGGGCTACTGAGCGAGGAATACGACCCCCGCTACGGACGCCAGGTAGGTAACACGCCGCAGGCATTCAGCCACGTGCCTCTGATCCAGGCCGCGCTGAACCTCGAGGGTCACGCCACCGGTCACACCCGCCGGGTCGCGACCGACCACGCCGCCGCCCGACCCGACCCAGCGGCGAGCCTGGCCGACCACGCCAGGGCACCGCTGAACACCGGAGCGGGCGCGGACTCTCCCTAGCCTCGACCGCGCAGGTGCGGCCGGCGCGACCCGCCGGCACTCGCGCTCGCGCCGGTCGGGCGGGCCGACCTGACAGCACGTCGCCAGTGACAGACTGATAGCTAGCCATGCCACCTCGCCCGCACATTCTGGTCGTCAACGGCCGCAAGGTCCACCAGCCGATCTTCATCCTCGGCGCGCCGCACTCCGGTACCGGCCTGGTGGGCTGCACGCTGAAGCGGTCACCCGGCTTTCACGTGACAATCGGTCAGGATGCGGTGCAGAGCGTGGTCTACGCCTTCGCCCGCAGCCCGTCGATCCAGCGTGGCCGCGGCGACGCCGCGGCCACCGTGCTGCGCGACGCCTTCGCGCAGGCCTGGCTGGTTACCCCGCACGGCTGCCTCACGTGCTCACCGGCGTGCCGGCGAGCGGGCCAGGTCGCCGGACCGGCATCCTGCGTGGCCGAGCGCGAGATCGTCAGGTACGGCGACGCCAGCCCGGACCTGATGTACTGCGCCACCGCACTGGTCGCGGCGTTCCCCGAGGCCCGGCTGGTGCAGATCGTCCGGGACGGCCGGGATGCGGTCGCGGCCATGCTGGCTGATCCGCAGGAGCTTGGCTGGTTCAAGTCGGGCGTCGCCAACGTCGAGACCGAGTTTCCCAATCCATTCCTCGGCGTTGAGACAGAGCAGGACCGAGCCATCTGGCCCCAGCTCAGCGCCGTCGGCAAGTGCGCCATGCGCTGGCGCGGGTCAGTTCGGGCGATGGCGCGGCTGCGAGCCGCCATGTCCGCCGATCAGCTCACGACGCTTCGGTACGAGAATGTGATCGGCCAGCCCGGCGCCACTGCCGCTGCCCTGTCAGGGTTCGTGGGCGGGGCCATCGGTCGGGAGCAGCTGGCAGCCTGTCAGCGAGACGGACCGGCCGAGCTCGAGCCGGGATCCTGGCGGCGCGTGCTGACCGCCGCGCAACTGGGCGAGGTCGAGTCCGTAGCCGGGCCGGATCTGCGGCGCGTCGGCTACCTAGACTGACGCACCGGCGGCGGACCGGCGTGCCGTGGCGGTCTCCTGACGGGCGAACTGGGTCTGGTAGAGGTCTGCGTAGAGCCCGCCCGACGCCAGCAGGTCGGCGTGCTGGCCCGTCTCGACCACCCGGCCGCCGTCGATCACCAGGATCTGATCCGCCTCTCGCACGGTGGACAGCCGGTGCGCGATCACCAGCGATGTCCGGCTCGCCAGGGCGGTCTTCAGCGCCCGCTGCACAGCGGCCTCAGACTCAGAGTCCAGGTGCGCGGTGGCCTCGTCGAGCACGACCACCGAGGGCGCCTTGAGCAGCAGCCTGGCCAGCGCGATTCGCTGCTTCTCGCCGCCAGACAGCCGGTAGCCCCGGTCGCCGACGACGGTGTCGAGGCCGTCCGGCAGCACCGCGACGAGGTCCCAGATCTGAGCCGCCTGGCAGGCCAGGATGAGTTCCTGCTCGGAGGCCCCAGGGCGGGCGTACAGCAGGTTGGCACGGATGGTGTCGTGGTACAGGTGCGCGTCCTGGGTGACGACGCCGACGACCTCATGCAGAGAGTCCAGCGTGACGTCCCTGATATCGGTCCCGCCGATCGCGACGACCCCGTCGGTGGGGTCATACATCCGCGCCACCAGGTGCGTGATTGTCGTCTTGCCCGCGCCAGATGGCCCGACCAGCGCGGTGAGCTTGCCGGCTGGAGCCCGGAAGCTGACGTCGGTCAGCGCCTGCTGGCCCGGTCCGACCTTCTCCGGCACCGGCAGGGCGATCGATTCCAGCGAGGCCAGCGAGACTTCCGCAGCCGTCGGATACCGGAAGCTGACGTGGTCGAACTGGATGTCCGGCGCCACTCCTCCGCCAGGTCCCACCGCCTGGAGCGGCGTCGCGCCTGGTTTCTCGTCGATCAGCGGCTGCAGGTCGAGCACCTCGAACACCCGGTCGAAGCTGACCAGCGCCGTCATGTAGTTGACCTGCACGTTGGACAGCGACGTGATAGGACCGTACAGCCGGGTCAACAGCGTCGCGAGGGCCACCATGCTGCCGACCTGCAAGCCGCCGCGAATGACCAGCTCGCCGCCGAGTCCGTAGACCACCGACTGCGAGAACGTCGCCAGCAGGCCCAGCCCGGTGACCAGCGCGCTGCCCCACAGCGCCGTCAGCACGCCGATGTCCCTGACCCGGCCAGCCCGGCCGGAGAACATCCCGAGCTCGTCTTTGGGACGGCCGTACAGCTTCGCCAGCATGGCACCGGCCACGTTGAACCGCTCGGTCATGGTGGCGCCCAGCTGCGCGTCGAGCTGCATTGACTCTCGCGTGAGCCGCTGCAGCCGGCGGCCCACCCGGCGCGCCGGATACAGGAACACCGGGATCAGCACGAGCACGATGAGCGTGACCTGCCAGGAGTAGAAGAGCATCGTGGCCAGCACGAGAACCAGCTGCAGCGTGCTGGACACCACCGACGACAAGGTCGAGGTCAGAGCCTGCTGCGCGCCGATCACGTCGCTGTTCAGCCGGCTGACGAGCGAGCCGGTCTGGGCTCTGGTGAAGAACGCGATCGGCTGCCGCTGGACGTGGCCGAACACCTGGGTCCGCAGGTCATAGATGAGACCCTCGCCGACGCGCGAGGTGAAGTAGCGCTGGACGATCGACAGGAGCGCATCGAAGAGCGCCAGCCCTGCCATGATCCCGGCCACCGCCAGCACCACGCCGACCCGTTTCGGCAGGATGCCCTTGTCGATTACGATGCCGAGCAGCACGGGATAGGCGACGGTGACAGCGGCGTCGAGCGCCGCAGCCACCAGGAAGATCGCCAGCTCCAGCCGGTAGGGCCGGGCGTAGCCGGCGATCCGCCGAACCGTGCCCGGCTTCAGCTTCTGGTTGGTGACCGACGGATCACGGGTGAATCCCCGCATCGCGTGGAACTGGGCGTGCATGGTCATGGTCGGTGAACCTAGCCGGCCCGATGGATCATCCCGGCTCCGCTCACGGCGAACCAGAACCGGCGACTAGGTCGAGGGGACCTGGCGATCGGGCGACCGCGCCTGCAGCAGCTTGGCCTGGGCGGCCCGCTCGGCTGCGGCCTGCTCGGCCAGGCTGCGCCGCGGCGCGTTGCCGAGCAGCGCCTTGGTCGCCCTGGCCGCGGCCGCATCGGTGGTCATGAGCGCCGTGGCAAGTTCGGCGACCGCGCGGTCGAGGTCGGCCGCCGGCACGACCCGCTCGGCCAGCCTGAGCCGCTCGGCCTCGGTCGCGTCGATGGTTCTCGCGGTGAGGCACAGCTCGATCGCGCGCGGCAGCCCGACGATGTCGACCAGCGGCTTGGTCCCGGTCAGGTCCGGGACCAGGCCGAGGGCAGGCTCCTTCATGCACAGCTGGGCGTCGTCGGCGAGCACGCGCAGATCGCACGCGAGCGCCAGCTGGAACCCCGCCCCGATGGCGTGACCGCGCACCGCCGCGATCGACACGAACGAGGGGTCACGCAGCCAGCGAAAGCCAGCCTGGTAGCCCGCCACCTCGTCGTCGAAGCCGGGATCGGCCGGGCTCAGGGCCCGCCCCTCCCCCGGCACGCCCTCGGCGGTGAACATGCGCAGGTCGATGCCGGCACAGAAGGACGGCCCCTGCCCGGTCACGACGACAACCCGGACGTCCGCCGACAGCTTGCCAGGGATCCGGGCGAGGCCCTGCCACATGGCGGGCGTCATGGCGTTGCGGCGCTGCGGCCGCGACAGCGTGACGGTGGCGACGCCGTCCGATATGGCCAGGTCGAGCCCGGCGGCGTCGAGATCGGTCAGGTCGACGGACATGATCCCATCCTGGCAGTCAGCGGCCGCCTCGCGGCGGCCGGGTTCAGGCCTTCGACTTCGCTTTGCCCCGGGTGGCACCACCGCGCCCGCGCAGCGACACGCCGCTCTCGCTCAGGATGCGGTGGATGAAGCCGTACGACCGCCCGGTGGAGGCGGCCAGCGATCGGATGCTCTCACCGGCGCTGTAGCGCTTCTTCAGGTCCGCCGCGAGCTTGGTGCGGTCGGCACCGGTGACCCTGGTGCCCTTCTTGAGAGTCTCGGTCACGCGAACCTCCCGGGGTTGAGCCAAGTGACCGCTGGGTAGCCGTATCTCGCCATGATCACTCATTAGCTCGCCATCGGCTACGGACACCCGCAAAAAAGATCATTCTTTTGTCAGGCCAGCGCCACCAGGTCCGCGAGGTCCTCGCTCCAGGCGTCTTCCACACCGTCCGGCAGCAGCACGACACGCTCGGGCCCGAGCGCGTCCACAGCCCCCTCGTCGTGCGTGACCAGCACGATTGCGCCAGCGTAGGTCCGCAGTGCGGCCAGGATCTCCGCCCTGCTGGCCGGGTCAAGGTTGTTGGTCGGCTCGTCGAGCAGCAGCACGTTGGCCCCGGACACCACGAGCAGCGCGAGCGCCAGCCGCGTCTTCTCCCCGCCAGACAGCACGCGCACCGGCTTGGCGATGTCGTCACCGCCGAACAGGAACGAGCCGAGGATGCTGCGGAGCTCTCCCTCCGCGAGGTCCGGTGCCGCCGAGCGCATGTTCTCCAGCACGGTCCTGGCCCCGTCGAGCGTCTCGTGTTCCTGCGCGTAGTAGCCAAGCCGCAGTCCGTGCCCGGCGAGTATCTCGCCGGTGTCAGGCGCCTCCAGGCCGGCCAGCAGCCGCAGCAGCGTGGTCTTCCCGGCGCCGTTGAGGCCGAGGACCACGACCCGGGCGGCCCGGTCCACGGCGACGTCTACGTCGGTAAACACCTCGAGCGAGCCGTAGGACTTCGACAGCCGCTGTGCGCTCAGCGGGGTCTTGCCACAGTGCGCGGGCACCGGGAACCGCAGCTTAGCCACGCGCTCGGCCGCGCGATCAGCGGTCACGCCCGCGAGCAGCCGTTCGGCGCGCTTGGCCATGTTCTGTGCCGCCCTGGCCTTCGTCGCCTTGGCCCGCATCTTGTCCGCCTGCGACTGCAGCGCTGCCGCCTGCCGCTCAGCGTTCATCCGCTCGCGCCGCCGCCGCCGGGCGTCTGTCTCCCGCTGCTCGAGGTAGGCCTGCCAGCGGAGGTTGTAGACGTCCAGCGCGCTGCGGTCAGCGTCCAGGTGGAAGACCTTGTTCACCACCGTGTCCAGCAAGCCAGTGTCGTGGCTGATCACGATCAAGCCGCCGCGAAAGGCCCGCAGGTGGTCGCGCAGCCAGCTCACCGAGTCCGCGTCGAGGTGGTTCGTCGGCTCGTCGAGCAGCAGCGTGTCGGCGTCGCTGAACAGGATCCTGGCGAGCTCGACTCGCCTCCGCTGCCCGCCCGACAGCGTGCGCAGCGGCTGCCGCAGCACCCGCTGCGGCAGCCCGAGGCTCGCCGCGAGCGACGCCGCTTCTGACTCGGCGGCATACCCGCCGAGCACCGCCAGTCGCTCCTCGAGCCGCCCGTACCGCCGCACGCCCGCGTCGCGCCGGACCGGGTCCGCCTCGGCCATCTGCAGCTCGGCCTCGCGCAGCGCTACCAGCAGCGAGTCCAGGCCGCGGGCCGACAGGATGCGGTCGAGCACCAGCGCGTCCAGTTCGACGGCCATGGTGTCCTGCGGCAGGTAGCCGACCGAGCCGCCGGTCGTGACCTGGCCGGCCGCCGGCAGTGCCGCACTGGCCAGCACCCTGGCCAGGGTCGTCTTGCCCGCGCCATTACGCCCCACAAGTCCGATTTTGTCGCCGGGGGAAACCTGGAACGTGACCGCTTCGAGCAGCAGCCGGGCGCCAGCGCGCAGCTCGACGGCGCGTGCCGAGATCATGGAAAGCTCGCTCCATTGCCGGGTTGATGAACATTGCCGGGCCGATCAACACCTGTGCCTGCCGGATCGCAGGCAGAGTCCACCCCTGCGACGGGGCTGGGGTCACGACAGGAGCGGTTGCACGCCGGCGAGTGTAGCCGAGTGCCAGCGGTGCCAGCGAACCGTTATTGCCTGGTGCTGGCGCCGCGGCCGACGGCGCCACCGGCCTCGGTGAGCCTGATCTGGATGGCGCGAAACAGCCGGGGCGTGCCTCGCAGCACCGCCAGCCGCGGGTCCGGGACGGTCAGGAACCGCTCGACGGCCAGGTCGAAGTACAGGCGCAGTCGCGGGTCGTCGCGCAGCGCGGCGATCGCGCGCCGGTCTCCGCCCAGGACCACGGCGTCTAGCCGACCGCCGGCCGAGCCGAACACCGCCGCCGCGCAGGCCGCCGCGGCGGTCAGTGCCTCCCTGGCCTGCTTCTCCCGTCGACGGGCAAACCGCTGCTGCGACTGGCCTCCTGCCGCGCTCCGGCCGTGCACCAGCCGGCTGCCGACCTTGGCGGCGACCAGCCGCGGTGGCGTCCCGGCGAACACGCCGGCCGCATAGCCGCCGAGCCGGACCAGGAGTACCCCGACCGTGCGGTCCGCAGCGGCGTGCGCGGCCAAGTCTGCGCCAGACCCGCCCAGGGCAGCAGGCAACGGCGGAAACGGAACGTGGCACTCCGCGACGGCGCCGTCGGCCGCCCGCGCGGTCACGATCGAACGGCCGCCATCGGTCGCGGCTGCCGTCGCGCCGTGCCGCGCGGCGAACTCCGCGAGCCAGCCCTCGATTCGCTCGGGTCCGACGTCCAGCCAGCGTGGTATGGCACCTCGGCCGTTTTCCACTACGTAACGCCTCCAAGCGCCTACTATCCGTGAGATAAACGTACGACCGGCCAACCCGGCTGCGCTCGCGGGACCGAGCCGGAGTGTCTGCTGCAGCTCTAGCCTCCAGGAGCGAACATGAGCCTCACCGCCGACAGCAACACTGCCAGCCGCGCCGCCGATGTCGCCGCGACCGGGCCGGTCGAGCAGGCACTGGCGGCGGCCGTCCAGGACGCCGGCCGCATCGCCGAGTTGCTCGACGCGCTGAGGTCGGCGCGGCTCTGGCTGCCGCTGCCGGATGACGGCCGTCCGGTGGTCACGGGCGACGCCGTCACGCTGCCCACTGTCTCGTATCTGGGCAGCGAGTTCGTGCCCGCCTACTCGTCCGAGCGGCTGCTCCAGCAGTTCGCGCGCGCGACACCGCCGGAGCCAGCGGACGCAGGGCCGCACGTCGTGGTGCGGGCCGCCGACCTCGCTAGGCTGCTGCCGCCCGCGATCGGCATCGCGCTCAACCCCGGCGCGGCACAGAGCCTGCCGGTCTATCCGCCGGGCGTCTCCTACCTGGCCGCCGACGGGGCCGACGCCGACGCCGAGCAGATCAGCGTCGTCCCGCTACCGGTCCGCCCGGACGCGCTGCTGGCCAGCATCGCCGCCGGGCTCATCGGCATCGCGGCGGTGCGCGAGGCCACGGCCGCGTGGCTGTCGGTCAGCTTCGCCGGCGAGGGCCTGCTCGTGGCGGTGACGCTCGACGACCCGGCCGACGCGGTGCTCAGAGACCTGGCCGTCGGCGCGGTTGAGCGGGCCGCCTGGGAGATCGAGCCAGCCGAGGCCGCGTTCCCGATCGATGTCACCTTCCCCGGTGAGCGGACGCTCGACCCGATTGACGAGCAGGTTGCAGCGGTCGGCACGCCGTTCTACCGGCGAGACACCGCCTAGTGACCTACCGACATCAGAACGCGACCTGCCGCGCGGCCCGGTTGAGCGCGCTGATCACGCCGCCCACCGACGCCCGCACGATCGATGAGCTGATCCCGACGCCCCAGAGGACTCGATCGCCGACCTCGATCTCCAGGTACGCGGCAGCCTCGGCGTCGCGCCCCGCCGTCAGCGCGTGCTCGGCGTAGTCAAGCACCCGCACGCCGACGCCGCCGAGGCCGAGGTCGGCCTCGGAGACTGCCGCGCAGAACGCCGCGATCGGCCCGTTGCCGATACCCGAGAGGGCGTGCTCGGTCCCGAACGCCCGCACGACACAGTCCACCCGCTCCGTCCCGCCCTCGCTCACCGAGCCGTAGCTGACCAGCTCGAACGGTCCCGCGCTCAGGTACTCGCCGGCAAAGATGTCCCACATCAGCGCCGGGCTCACCTCGCCGCCCTCAGAGTCGGTGTGCCGCTGGATCACGTGACTGAACTCGATCTGAAGCCGACGCGGCAGGTCGAGGTGGTGATCGGTCTTCATGATGTAGGCGACACCGCCCTTGCCGGACTGCGAGTTGACCCGGATGACCGCCTCGTAGCTGCGGCCCACATCCTTGGGGTCGATGGGCAGGTACGGCATGTGCCAGGGCAGCTCGCTGACCGGGCGGCCCGCCGCCGCGGCCCGGCGATCGAGGTCGTCGAAGCCCTTCTTGATCGCGTCCTGATGCGAGCCAGAGAAGGACGTGTAGACCAGGTCGCCCGCGTACGGGTGCCGCTCGTGCACGCCGATGCCGTTGCAGTACTCCACCGTGCGGCGGATCTCGTCGATGTCACTGAAGTCGATCATCGGGTCGATGCCCTGGCTGTACAGGTTCAGGCCGAGCGTGATCAGGTCGACGTTGCCCGACCGCTCACCGTTGCCGAACAGACAGCCTTCCACGCGCTCCGCGCCGGCCAGCATCGCGAGCTCGGCGTCGGCCGTCGCGGTGCCGCGGTCGTTGTGCGTGTGCACGGACAGGGCGACGTGCTCGCGCCTGGACAGCTTCCGGCTCATCCACTCGATCTGGTCGGCGTACACGTTGGGCGTCGACCGCTCGACGGTGCACGGCAGGTTCAGCACGATCTCGCGGCCGGGTGCTGGCTGCCAGACGTCCATGACCGCCTCGCAGATCTCCAGCGCGAAGTCGAGCTCGGTGTCCATGAAGATCTCGGGCGAGTACTCGTAGCCGAAGTCGGTCCCAGCAAGGTACTGATCGGCGTACTTGAGCACGGACCACGTCCCGTCGACAGCTACGGACTTGCACTCCTCGCGGCCGTCGCCGTCCCAGCCGAACACCACCTTGCGGAACAGCGGGGCGGCCGCGTTGTACAGGTGCACGCTGGCCAGCCTGGCGCCGGTCAGCGACTGCACCGTGCGCTCGATCAACTCGTCCCGTGCCTGGGTCAGCACCGAGATGCGGACGTCGTCCGGGACGGCGCCGCTCTCGATGAGGCCGCGGATGAAATCGAACTCGGTCTGGCTGGCTGCGGGGAAGCCGACCTCGATCTCCTTGTAGCCCATCCGCACCAGCAGGTCGAACATTGCCTGCTTCCGCGCCGAGTTCATCGGGTCGATCAGCGCCTGGTTACCGTCGCGCAGGTCGGTGGACAGCCAGCGCGGAGCGGTGACGATGGTCCGGGACGGCCACTGCCGGTCCGGAAGGTCGATGGGAGGGAACGGGCGGTACCGGTGGCACGGCATGCCGGAGGGACGCTGCAGCGATGGGTTGCTCATGACTGTGCTCTGCTCCTGAGTGGACGGGCTCCTGGGGTGAGACGGGCTCCTGAACGGAGACCGAAGCGGCCGGCGCAGCACAACCACCCGCGGCGAGGAGCCGACCGGGCTGGTTACCGGGCCTCGCCGCGGCCACGAAGCAGGAGGCCGCGAGTCATGATGTTCCGATAGTAGCCGGCCCGGTCAGACGTTGAAGCCCAGCGCGCGCAGCTGCTCGCGGCCGTCCTCGGTGATCTTCTCGGGCCCCCACGGCGGCAGCCACACCCAGTTGATCGTGAAGCTCGGTACCAGGCCGTCGAGCGCGGTAGCGGCCTGGTCCTCTATCACGTCGGTCAGCGGGCAGGCGGCGCTGGTCAGCGTCATGTCGATGGTGAGGCTGCGGTCCGTCTCCACGTGCACGCCGTAGACCAGGCCAAGATCGACCACGTTGACGCCTAGCTCGGGGTCCACGACGTCGCGCAGCGCCTCGAGCACGTCCTCAAGCTCCGGATCGGTCGGCTGGTACGGCTCGCCGGCCGCGGCCTCGGGCCCGGCCTCGGTGGCTAGCCTGCTGGTGTCCTCGCTCATGCTCGCTCCCCGGTATTCGCCTCGTCGGCGGTTCGCTCGGCCAGCGCCCGCGCCGTCGCATCCTTCCAGGCCATCCAGCCCAGCAGCGCGCACTTGATCCGCGCCGGGTAGCGGGAGACGCCTTCGAACGCCACCGCGTCACCCAGCACCTCTTCGTCTGGCTCGGTCTCGCCGCGCGACTGCATCAGCCGCAGGAACTCCTCGCCCACGGCCATCGCCTCGGTCACCGTCCTGCCGATGATGCTGTCGGCCATGACGGACGTGCTGGCCTGGCTGATCGAGCAGCCGAGCGCCTCGTACGAGACGTCGGCGATGGCCGGCTCGCCGCCGGCGTCCTTCAGGGTCACCCGGAGCGTCACCTCGTCGCCACAGGTCGGGTTGATGTGCTGGACCTCGGCGTCGAACGGCTCCCGCAGGCCCGCGTGCAGCGGACGGCGGTAGTGCTCCAGGATGATCTCCTGGTACATCGACTCGAGTTGCATCACGCCACCTTCAACAGCGACGGCTTGTAGCGGTGTTCCGGACCCGTGCCATCACGCGGTCCCGAAGAACTTCTGTGCCTGCCTGATCCCGTCCGTCAGCGCGGCTATCTCGTCGTGAGTGTTGTACAGGTAAACCGAGGCGCGGGTGCTCGCCTGCACGCCCAGCGCCCGGTGCAGCGGCCAGGCGCAGTGATGCCCGGCCCGCACCGCGACGCCGCGATCGTCGAGTACCTGGCTGACGTCATGGGGATGGATGCCAGCCAGCACAAACGAGATGGCTCCGCCGCGGTCCACAGCCTCCGTCGGCCCGAGGATCCGCAGCCCCTCGATCTCGCCCAGCGCCGACAGCGCGTGCCGCAGCAGGTCCTGTTCGTGCGCCCGGACCGCCGCGAGGCCGGCCTCGGTGAGATAGTCGACCGCCGCGCCCAGCCCGACCGCCTGCGCGATCGGCATCGTGCCCGCCTCGAACCGGTGCGGCGGCGGGGCGAACGTGGCGCGCTCCATCCACACCGTCTCGATCATCTCGCCGCCGCCGAGGAAGGGCGGCATCCGCTCAAGCAGGTCCCGGCGCGCCCACAGCACCCCGATGCCCGTCGGCCCGCACATCTTGTGGCTGGTGAACCCAACAAAATCGGCGCCGAGCGCGGTCACGTCCACCAGCCCGTGCGGGGCCGACTGGGCGGCGTCCACCAGCACGAGCGCGCCCACCGCGTGTGCGCGGGCGGCGACGTCGGCGACCGGGTTGATCGTGCCCAGCACGTTCGACTGGTGCGCCAGCGCCACCAGCCGGGTCCGCGGGTTGATGAGCTCGTCGAGCCCGGACAGGTCCAGCCTGCCGTCCGGGGTCACCCCGAGCCAGCGCAGCGTCGCGCCGGTCCGCTCGCACAGCAGCTGCCACGGCACGATGTTGGAGTGGTGCTCAAGCTCGGTGATGAGGATCTCGTCGCCCGCGGCCAGCCGGAGCCGCTCGGCCGCCGATCCGCCCGCCCCTGCGGTCGCGTTGCCGATTGAGTAGGCAACCAGGTTGATGGCCTCGGAGACGTTCTTGGTGAATACCACCTCGGTCTCGTCCGCCGCACCGATGAACCGGGCCACCGTGATCCGGGCGCCCTCGTACGCCTCGGTCGCCTCCTCGCCGAGCTCGTGCGTGGCGCGGTGGATGTTCGCGTTGTGCTGGGAGTAGAAGTCGTCCAGCGTGTAGATCACCTGACGCGGCTTCTGCGAGGTGTTGGCGCTGTCGAGGTAGATCAGCGGCCGCCCGCCCCGGACGGTCCGGTCCAGGATCGGGAAGTCCTTCCGGACGCGCTCGACGTCCAGTGCCTTCTCGGCCGCCGAGCCCCGGACGTCCGTGCTGCTCATGCCGCCGCATCTCCCTTGATGAACCGCTCGTAGCCGCTGGTCTCCAGCTCATCGGCCAGCTCCGAGCCGCTCTCCTCGACGATCCGCCCCGCGACGAAGACGTGCACGAAGTCCGGCTGCACGTAGCGCAGGATGCGGGTGTAGTGGGTGATCAGCAGCACGCCGTGCGCAGGGTCAGCGCGGAACCTGTTGATGCCATCCGCCACCACTCGCAGCGCGTCGATGTCCAGCCCGGAGTCGGTCTCGTCCAGAATCGCGATCTTGGGATTGAGCAGCTCCAGCTGGAGAATCTCGTGCCGCTTCTTCTCGCCGCCGGAGAAGCCCTCGTTGAGGTTCCGCTGGGCGAACTCCGGGTCCATCTGCAGCTGTTCCATCGCCTCGCGCAGGTCCTTGCCGAAGGCGCGGATCTTCGGTGCCTCGCCGCGGACAGCTGTGATAGCGGTGCGGAGGAAATTGGACACCGAGACACCCGGCACCTCGACCGGGTACTGCATGGCGAGAAACAGGCCGGCCCGCGCCCTCGCGTCGACCGTCATGGCGAGCACGTCCTGGCCGTCCAGCGTGATCGAGCCCTGTGTCACCGTGTACTTGGGGTGGCCGGCCACGGCGTAGGCGAGGGTCGTCTTGCCGGACCCGTTGGGGCCCATGATCGCGTGCGTCTGCCCGGCCGACACGGTCAGGTCGACACCGCGCAGCACCTCGTGGCTGTCCCCGGCGGCGTCTGTCACGCTCGCGTGCAGGTCCCGGATCTCAAGCGTGGACATCTCTGTAGTCTCCTGTCGGTCCATCTGTTTGCAGCCCGGTCACGACACGTCGACGAGCACGTCTTCGCCGTCGATCTGCACCCGGTAGGTAGCGACCGGCTTGGTGGCAGGCGGCCCGGTCGGCTTGCCGGTGCGCAGGTCGAAGCACGAGCCGTGCAGCCAGCACTCCACGGTGTGGTCGTAGACCTCGCCCTCCGACAGCGGCACCTCCTCGTGCGAGCACACGTCGTGCAGGGCGAAGATCTCGCCGCCGGTGCGCACCACCGCCACCGGCACGCCGCCGACATCCACCCCGATCGCGCCCGTCTCGGGCAGGTCCGACACGGCGCACGCGCGCTGGAACCGTCCGGTCGGCTCGGCCGACTGCGGCGCACGACCCCCGGCACCGCGGCTCATGCCAGCTCCGCCTCGACTGCCGCGGTAATCCGGTCCCGCAGCTCAGGCACCTCGATCTGGCCGATCAGCTGGCCGAAAAAGCCGCGGATCACTAGCTTTTTCGCGTCCTCGAGCGGGATTCCGCGGGCCATGAGGTAGAACAAGTGCTGGTCCTCCAGCCGCCCGCTCGCGCTCGCGTGGCCGGCGCCGAGCACCTCTCCGGTGAGAATCTCCAGGTTCGGCACCGAGTCGACCCTGGTACCGTCGGTCAGCACCAGGTTGCGGTTGTACTCGTAGGTGTCGGTGCCGGTCGCCGCCGCGCGGATGATCACGTCCCCGATCCACACGCCATGCGCACCCTCGCCCTGCAGCGCACCGCGGTAGGTCACCCGAGACCGGCAGTTCCGCTCGGCGTGGTCGACGAACAGCCGGTGCTCCAGATGCTGTCCCGCGTCAGCGAAGTACAGCCCGCGCAGCTCCGCGTCACCGCCGGGCGCCGCGTACCGCACCGACGGAGCCAGCCGCACGACGGAGCCGCCGAGGGTGACCGCCGTGTGGGTCAGCCGCGCGTCCTTGCCGAGCTGCGCGTGGTGATGCGACACGTGCACGGCATCGTCCGCCCAGCTCTGCAGCGAGATAACCGTGAGAGCAGCGCCGTCCCCGACGACGAGCTCTACGTTGTCGGCGAACGTGGCCGAGCCCGTGTACTCGAGCACGACAGTCGCGCGGGCGTTCGGACCCACGTCAACGACCGTGTGCCCGAAAGCCGCCCCATCCGCGCCCTCGCCGCGGAACGTGACGAACGTCGGC
>JASHQA010000394.1 GCA_030037785.1 Streptosporangiaceae bacterium | reverse complement strand
GAACGCCCGCGAGATGGCGCTGCTGCCGTACACGAGCACGGCCCGCTAGGCCGAGGGAGGACCGGAAGCCATGAGCGGCAAGCCGATGAAGCTCATCCTGACCCAGGAGGTCAGCGGCCTCGGAGCACCGGGCGACGTGGTCGACGTCAAGGCCGGCTATGGCCGCAATTACCTCGTGCCGAGAAGCCTGGCGATGCGGTGGACTCGCGGCTCGGAGCAGCAGATCGAGATGATCAAGCGCGCCAGGGCGGCCCGTGAGATCCGCGGCCTCGACGATGCCAGGGAAGCGGCCAGCAGACTTTCCGGCCTCAAGATACGGCTGGACACCAGGGCTGGCCAGGGCGGTCGCCTCTTCGGCTCGGTGTCCACCGCTGACATCGCCGCCGCCGTCAAGCGGGCGGGCGGGCCAGAGCTCGACCGCCGGAAGATCGAGATCGCGAACCCGATCAAGACGGTCGGCTCGCACCAGGTCTCGGTCCGGCTGCATCCTGAGGTGAGCGCGAAGCTGGACATCGAGGTCGTCGCCAGCTGACCGCAGACGGCGGTCTCATCCGTCGCAGTAGCTGGCTATTCGCGCAGCCATCTCAGGATCGGCGCGGGTGAGCAGCGCCCACACGGCAGCCAGCCGGCCCGCAAGCTCGCTGGCCGCCGCGTCGTCCTGACTGCGGATGGCAGCCGCACACTCCTCGATCGCGGTCGCGAGTTGCTCGGCCAGGTCGGCGGCCGGGGTGCTGGCGCCGACGGCTGTCCGCTTCTTCGAACACATGCTCGAATACTAGTCGCACCTGGGCCGGCGCGCATGCGAAATTGGCAGTTGTGCAAGGCGGTCGTGCTGACCGGGCATAGAAGTACCCGATAACGTTCAACGTCAAATCTGAATGTGGATAACTCGCCGCTGCAGAGACTCTTACTGGCGCGCCTGAGAACTTTTTATGCACAGCCTGAGCGGATCGTTTGTGCAGGTAGCAAGCTTAGAAAGGGATTATCCATAGCTGTTTCCACAATCCTGTCCGCAAGTCACACACAGCCGCTGCGGCGTGTCTGCACAGCCTGTCCACAAGGCTGTGCACAGCACAATTCGACGGTTCCGACGACTCGCTAGAGACTGTCAGAGCCGTTCGATAGAACAGGCCGTGAAGGTGGCACAGCCGGTGGTACAGACGGTGGCACAGCCGTTGCCAGACTGGCGGCTGTTACGGCGGTTCTAAGGCTGCCCGGCTTTGGCAGCGGGTCACGGGGAGGGGACGAGTGAGCGTCGCGGAGATCCTGCCTCGCGGTGAGGAGTTCGGCCGGACGCCGCCGCACGACCTCGCCGCCGAGCAGTGCGTGCTGGGCGGCATGATGCTGTCGAAGGACGCGATCTCAGACGTGCTCGACGTCATCAAGTCCCGTGACTATTACCGGCCGGCTCATCAGGTCGTGCACGAGGTCGTCATGGAACTCTTCGGCCGCGGCGAGCCGGCCGATGCGGTGACCGTGGCGGCGGAGCTGACCAGGCGCGGCGACATCGGCCGGGTGGGCGGCGCACCGTACCTGCACACCCTGATCGCCTCTGTGCCGACCGCCGCGAATGCCGGCTACTACGCGCGGATCGTGCGCGAGCGCGCCATCCTGCGCCGCCTGGTGGAAGTCGGCACGCGGATAGCGCAGCTTGGCTATGCCGGCGACGGCGACGCGGACGATCTCGTTGACCGCGCTGAGGCGGAGATCTATGGCGTCACGGACCGGCGGATCAGCGAGGACTACCTGCCGCTCGCGGAGATCATGCCGGGAGCCCTCGACGAGATTGAGGCCATCGGCAGCCGGGGCGGATCACTGTCGGGAGTGCCGACCGGATTCGCCGACCTCGACGCGCTGACCAACGGGCTGCACCCGGGCCAGATGATCGTCATCGCCGCGCGTCCCGCCATGGGCAAGGCGCTCGCACTCGATACGCCGCTGCCAACGCCAACCGGCTGGACCACCATGGGAGAGGTGGGCGTCGGCGATCAGCTCCTTGGCTCCGACGGTCGGCCCGTTACCGTGATCGCTGCTACCGAGGTGCTCGTCGACCGGCCGTGCTATGAGGTGGTGTTCGACGACCAGACGCGTATCGTCGCCGACGCCGAGCATCAGTGGGTCACGACGGTCAGCGCGGACCGTCGGCTCGCGGGCGCGAGCGCCGCTCGCGGAACCGTCGCAGTCGAACCATGGGTCAGCGAGACACCGACCTGCATCCGCACCACCCGCGAGATCGCGGCGGCGCTGGGCTGCGGTGCCGGCAGCGGGCTGGCCCACGCCGTGCCAGTGGCCGAGTCTCTCGATCTGCCACCCGCCGACCTGCCAGTCTCGCCGTACGTGCTGGGTCAGTGCCTCGCCTTGTGGACATCTGCCGGCGCCACGGCCGGGTCAGCCGAGCTGCTCGGCCGCGACGTTATTCCCGCGGAGTACCTGCGCGCCTGCCGCGCACAGCGAAGCGCCCTGCTGGCCGGCCTGCTCGACGTGGCCGGCGGCGTCGGCCCCGAGGGCGCCGTCGAGTTCACGTCAAGCTCCGGTCGGCTGGTAGCTGACGTGCGAGAGCTGATCACCGGTCTCGGTTACCGGTGCGGAACGTGCCAGCAGCGCGTGTCCGGGACTGCCGCGGCGGCGTCAGTCGCGTACTCGCTCTCGTTCACCACGACGGGTGATGTGTTCCGGCTCACCCGCAAGCGTCTCGTGCACCGGCAGCGCAGGCCGGTCACGAGCACGACGGACATGCGGCAGCGGATGATCGTCGGGGTCATGAAGGTGGCGAGCGTGCCGGTCCGGTGCGTGCAGGTCGACGCGCCGGACAGCCTGTATCTCGCGAGCCGGTCGATGATCCCGACGCACAACTCAGCCCTGGCCCTGGACGTCGCCAGGGCTGCATCGATCAAGGCGGGACTGACGACGGTGCTGTTCAGCCTCGAGATGAACCGGAACGAGATCACGATGCGGTTGCTGTCGGCAGAGGCCAGGGTGCCGCTGCACGCGATGCGCACCGGGCAGCTCGGGGAGGACGACTGGACCAGGCTCGCGCGCCGGATGAGCGAGGTCGTGGACGCGCCGCTGTTCATTGATGACTCGCCGAACATGTCGATGATGGAGATCCGGTCCAAGTGCCGTCGGCTCAGGCAGCGCAACGAGCTCAGGCTGGTAATCATCGACTACCTGCAGCTGATGAGCTCGCCCCGGCGCGTGGAGAACCGGCAGCAGGAGGTGTCAGAGCTATCCCGGTCGCTGAAGCTACTGGCCAAGGAGCTAAGCGTGCCGGTGGTCGCGCTCGCGCAGCTCAATCGGGGCCCGGAGCTAAGGACGGACAAGCGCCCGCTGCTGGCTGACCTTCGAGAGAGCGGATCGATCGAGCAGGATAGCGATCTCGTCATACTGCTGCATCGTGAGGATGCCTACGAGCCAGAGTCGCCGCGGGCCGGTGAGGCCGACCTGAT
>JASHQA010000393.1 GCA_030037785.1 Streptosporangiaceae bacterium | reverse complement strand
CTGCGGGGGGTCGTCCCCCCGGACGGGCGAAGCATGACCGACCAGCAGCATCGGGAGGCATCGCGGTGAGCCACGCGAGCGCATGGCAGATCTTCGTGTGGGTGGCTGTGCCCTACTTCGCCCTCGGCGTCTTCGTCGTCGGTCACATCTGGCGGTGGCGGTACGACCAGTTCGGCTGGACCAGCCGCTCGACCCAGCTGCAGGAACGCCGGCTACTCAAGTGGGGCGCGCCGCTCTTCCACTACGGCACCTTCGCCGCCATCGGCGGGCACGTCATCGGCGTGCTGATCCCCGAGCGCTGGACCCGCGCGATCGGCATCCCGGAGAACGTGTATCGGTGGTTCTCGGCCGGCGCCGGAACGCTCGCCGCGGTGCTGATCATCGCGGGAGTGATCGTCCTCGCCGGGCGGCGGCTGCTCGTGCCTCGGGTGCGGGCCACCACCAGCCCGGTTGACTACGTCGCGCTGATCCTGCTGCTGGTCATCATCATCACCGGAATAGTTCCGACAGTGTTCGTCAACCTCTTCGGCCACGGCTACGACTACCGGACCACCGTGGCGCCCTGGTTCCGCGGCTTGTTCAGCGGGTCGCCCGACGTCACCGCGATCGCCAGCGCGCCCATCGTGTACCAGGTGCACGCCGCGTCGGCGTGGCTGATCTGGGCGGTGTGGCCGTTCAGCCGCCTCGTGCACGCGTGGAGCGCCCCGGTGTGGTACCTCTGGCGGCCTTACATCGTCTACCGGCGACGCACCGCCACCAGCCCGGCTGAACCCGGTACCGGCGGGCGGCGCTGGCGCCGCATCGGCGTGCCGTACTAGTCGGCGCAGACCGGAAGCGACCGCGGCCGTGACTACCAGATCTGACGGACCGCCACGGCCCGGCGGCCGGGTCGGCACCGCCGTCCGTGACCTGCATCCCGGCTACTTCGCGTTCGTGATGGCCACCGGGATCATCTCCACCGGGACATTCCTGCTCGGGCCCTCGTGGCTGTCCCGAGCACTGCTGGGCATCGCGGCGGCCGGCCTCGTCGTGCTTGCCGTGGCGCTCGCAGGCCGCCTCGTCTTCTTCCGCCGGAGCGTGGCCGCGGACGTCCGCGCGGCGGACCGGGTGTTCGGCTTCTTCACGATCACCGCCGCCCTGGACGTGCTCGGCGCGCGGCTGTACTCGGCTGGTCACCCGCTGGTCACCGCCGTCCTCGCCGCCGTGGCTGCGGCAATCTGGCTGGTGCTGACGTACGGCGTGCCCGCCAGCATCATGTTGCTCCGGGCGAACGACTCGGTCCTTGGCGGCATCAACGGCACCTGGCTGCTGTGGGTCGTCGCCACCCAGTCCCTGTCCATCACGGCGGCCACGCTGGTCCCGGCGTGGCCGTCGCAGGCGGCACTGCTCGCGCCCGTAGCAGAGTGCCTGTGGAGCGTCGGGTTGCTGCTCTACCTGATGGTCGCCACGCTGATCCTGCTGCGCTGGCTCACCGTTCCCATGACACCGGCCACCCTGGGGCCGCCGTACTGGATCCTGATGGGCGCAACCGCCATCAGCGTGCTGGCTGGTGCCCGCGATCTCGCCCTGCCGAGGAGCATCCCGGTGATCGCGGCGACCGCGGGCTTCACCGAGGGCTTCTCCTTTGCGCTCTGGGCGTTCGGCACTTGGTGGATTCCGCTGCTGGTCATCCTCGGCCTGTGGCGCCACGTCCGCCGCCAGTGGCCGCTCAGCTACGAGCCCACCCTCTGGAGCATCGTGTTTCCGCTCGGCATGTACAGCGTCGCGACGCTCACTTTCGGCAAGACCACCGGCATAGCGTTCATGCACCCCATCGCGCACGTGATGCTCTGGGTCGCCGTTGCGGCGTGGGTGCTGGTCGCCGCTGCGTTCGTCGTCCGGCTCGGCCGCGCGCGCCGACCCGCTCCGGACGACACGCGGGCAACGGCCGATCGGACTGGCAGGTCGGCATAACCCAGCCTGGTCAGCCGACGGAGCTCGTCAACGGCTAGCGCAGCGGGGCTGCCGATACCAACGCGGCGCCAAGCGCTGCAGGTGCGACCGGCGACCCGGTGGGAGTGGGTTTGCTATGGCTCCGCCCATAGCAAACCCACTCCGATGACCGCCGGCGCTGCCCGTCCGGCCAGTGCCAGCCCGCTTCAGTGCGGATGAGGGCGTCCCGGCTGCACCCGCTGACCCCGCGCGGAACCTCGCGGTGCAAGAGCCTGCCTGCCACCCCGATCAGACGGCGCCGTCAGCCTGGAGCGCCGTTCGCTGCGGCCGAGCCCTGCTAGTGACCGACGAGCTCCACCTCGTACCCGTCCGAGTTCTCCAGGTAGGCGGCGTAGTGCTGCGGCCCGCCGGCGAACGGGTGCTGGTCGGTGAACATCAGCTGCCACCCGTGCAGTTGTGCTTCGCGGGTCAGTTCGTCGACGAGTTCCCTTGTCTCGACGTGAAAGGCTAGGTGGTTGAGGCCGGGGCGGCACCGGTCATGTCTGCTCGCCGTGCGGGCCGGCGACTGCTCGACCACGATGTAGGAGTGTCCCGCCTGCCAGCTGCGCCCGCCCGGCCAGTCCTGGAACATCCGGTAACCGAGGGCAGTGAGTAGCCAGCCCCAGCTAGTGATGGCCTTGTCCAGGTTGGGCACCCACAGTTCCACGTGATGGATCGCGCCCGTTGGCGGCGGGTCCGCGGTGAATGGCGGCGAGGCCTCATACGACGCGGGCTCGTACTCCTCGGCTGCCAGAACGGGCTCGGCTACGCCGGCACTGGTCACGCCGGCACTGGCTACGCCGGCACTGGTCACGCCGGCACTGGCCACCTCAGCCACGGCCCCGTCGGCACCGGTCACAGGCACATTGGCACCGGCTACCGCCCCGTCGGCACCGGCCGGTTGAGTACCGGCCTGCTCGGCTTCCGGGCTCACCGGGCTGCCACTGTCAGCCTGTGTCTCAGCCATACCAGTCCCTGCGGGTGTGCACCCCTCGTTGCCTGCCGCTTCGGCCTAGGCGGTGGAAGCGCCAGAGAACTCCCGGATCTCATCTAACCAGCCAGGACGCACTCGGTTGCACGAAATGTCGCGCATCGGGCAGCCGGGCGCACAGCGCGGTCCCGTCGCACGGTTCCCGCCGCACGGTTCCGCAGCACGGCGCCCACCGCACGGTGCCCGCCGCGTCATGCCAGCCAGCGAGGCGGCCCGCTAACCCGGCGCGGGCAGGTCGGCCAGCCGCGCTAGCGCCGCTCGGTGAGCGTCCGCCGTGCCGAGGCCGATGGAATCCGCCTTCGCTCGCTTGAGGAACAGGTGCGCGGGATGCTCCCACGTGAAGCCGATGCCGCCGTGCAACTGGATCGTCTCCTGGGCAGCTTTGAGTGCCGTGTCCGAGCAGGCCGCCTTGGCCAGCGCGACCAGCAGCTCCACCTGAGTCCCTGGCTCGGTGCCGCCGGACTCGGCGCCGCCCGACCGGGCGCCACCCGACCCGGCGCCACCCGACCCGGCGCCACCCGACCCGGCGTCACCCGATCGAGCGTCACCAGCCTGGTCGGCAAGCGCGTTCGCCGCGGCGCGGGCAACAGCCCGCGCCTGCGTCACCAAGACCCAAAGGTCCGCAAGCCGGTGTTTGATGGCCTGGAACCCGCCGACCGGACGCGCGAACTGCTTGCGCTCCTTGACGTAAGCAAGCGTCATCTCGAGGCACCGGTCGGCGACCCCGAGCTGTTCCGACGCCAGCACGCCGGCCCCCGCGAGCAGCGCGGCGGCCACGGCCTGCTCCGCCGCCTGGCCGGACGCCACCTGCCGGGCAATCGCCCGGTCGAGCGTGACGTCACACAGCTGCCGGGTTTGGTCAAGCGACACGACCGCTTCCTTGCCGACCCCGTCGCCGACCTGAACCACGTACAGCCCGCTGGGCACGCCGTCGGCCGACACCAGCAACACATCGGCGGGCAGCGCGTCGGCAACCCCGCGCACGATCCCCGTCAGCCGGTAGCTGCCCGGCTGGTCATCCGGCTGCGGGGCGTCCAGCCGCACCGCCGAATCTGGCCGACGGCCGGGCCCGACCGGGAACGGACCAGCCGCGAACGGAACGGCGAGCGCCGCCGTCACGCTGCCGCTCGCGAGCCGTCGCAGCAGCTCAGTGTCCCCAACCGACAGCAGCGCCGTGGTAGCCACGACGGCACTGCCCAGGAACGGCACCGGCGCGACGGCCCGGCCGATCTCCTCGGCGAC
>JASHQA010000392.1 GCA_030037785.1 Streptosporangiaceae bacterium | reverse complement strand
GAGACAATGTGCTGGTCGATTGCGATCAGTACAATGCCGCTGGGATGAGTCGCGAGAGCATTCTCAAATGCGGTGATCTTCCCGGAATCGGTACCCATTCCGTTGTACTGCACCGTAGTCCATCCAACGGCCTTCGCAGCCTGCTCGACTCCCTCGGCCTGCAAATCCGCGGCCGAACTGGCAGCGTTGCCGTTGATCAAAGCTAGGGTTTTACCGGCCGTGAATGAAGGGGCCGACTTCGACGGCTTGTACTGCGCGAAGGTCGGCACCTGCTCAGCCGCGCTAACGACCGACTCGGCTTTCGTGAGGGCACTCTGGCTAGAAGACTCGGTCTTCGATCCGCTTGAGCTCGGAGAGCTCGAACAGGCCGCTAAGAGAGCCCCAAATAGGACCGCGGGAACCACTAGGGCGATGACGGGCAGCCTGGAACCGTGCTTCATTTATCCCTTTCCTCCCTTAGCGTCAGCTCTGCCTGCGGGTTTCATATCATATATTCGATCGTCTGTCTACTGTAGGGCTGGAGACCGGAGAGCTTAGGCCCCGGCGCATTGGCTACGCCACAGGCATCACGGCAATCGATGAAATATTCGATCGAGCCTAGAAGAAGTGCCGATTTGCTGGGGCGATGGATAGCCGTTGCTTGCAGACCCTGGTGCAAAGGCCGACGTAAGCGATCGCGCCAACATGGCCGACCGCTCGCTTGTGCTCGTGGAGGAACCGGCAGCAGTCCACAAGGCAGCGCGGCACTACGCCGGCTGATGCGGGAACCGTCACGCTGGAGGGAGTAAACAGCGCCCGTTTGAGCGCTGTCGCAAGCGACCGCGGGGCTGGATGCGTAGCAGGTTGTCGAGGGGGCAAGCAACGCGCTACGTATCCACTGACGCACGTGGTCTACCAGGGGCGATCCGACAACTGACTGCCACGATGGGCGTACCTCATGCCACCGCCGGCGCGACGGTGGAGTTCCCGAGCTGCTGCCCGAGTTGCACGATTCGGGGGTATGAGCGAGATGCCGATCAGCGGGGCCCGCGACCACATCAGCGAGCTGGTCGGCCGGGCGCGCTACGGCGGTGAGGCGACTATCCTCACCCACTACGGCGCTCCGGCCGCGGTGTGATCAGCTTCGAGGATTACCAGCGCCTCAAGCATGTGCACGAGGACTCCGGCAGCTACGACCTGCCGCCGGAGATCATGGCCCAGGTAGAGGAAAGCCGCCGTCACCCTGAGCGCGACGCCGCCAGGCCGCGCCGCGCATCGCGCGTCCGTGACCGTGGCTGAGGTCCGCTTCAGCCCGGCGGCCCTGCTGGTCTGCGACGGCTTAGAGAAGGCCGCCGCACTGCAGATGCTCGATGCCATCGACTTGCTGGAAGCAGACCCGTCCTCAGCGCCATGCCGGAAACGCTCCTTCCGGGGCGGGCTGTGGGGAATCCCGGTGCGCGACCGGCACGACGACTGGCTGATCGTCTGGGAACTCGACCCCAGGCCTAGTCCGCGTTCGGTACATCGGCGCAGATCCGTCGCCTGACCTGCACGAACATCCGGAATATGCGCGGCCCAGGCCACAGCACACCACGGCGCTCGGCGGGGAGCAGATGGCGCTGCAGATGGCCTACTTCGACCGTGGCAGCCAGCCGGTGGTGATGGAATTCGGCCCGGTGCTGGATCTGCAGGACGCGCTCGGCGGGAAAGTCGCCGCTCTGGCCAGCCGCTCCTATGAGCGGGACTACTGGGACACCTCCGTCGCGCTGGAGCGTTACACGCCCGGGCAGCTCATCGGCTTCGACCGCCGGCTTGACCCGGGCCTGCACGCCGAGGACTTCGCCGACGCCGGCCGCCGGCTTGACCGCATGGCCGACGAGGCCTTCGCCGACCTGGACCTGACCGGCCAGGGCACCGCCATGCTGCGCGCCCGTTTCGCGGACTGGCCGCGCGGAGCGGAGGCACGCGCCAGCCCGGAGGCAGGCACGGCCGGCCCCGCAGCACGCAAGGCGGCGCCGATGCGGCCAGAGTACGGCTACGCTCCCGCCGGCATAGACGACCCAGAGCCCGAACCGGAGTTGTGACGGACCCTGACGGGCCAGCCTCGCGACGGCAGCGCCGACTGTAGGCCGCGGCGGCACCACAACTGCGACGTGGCCGGCGCGCGTCACGCATGCGCAGGCAGCGTCACCGTCACCGGGCAAGATCACGTACGAGCAGCTCATCACCACCCGCTGGCAGCCCGGCCAATGCGAGGAATACCAGCAGCTGCGGCTAGCCCGGTAGGCGCACCAGCTCGGCTGCAGTGGCTGGTTCTCCGCCCGCTCCCGCCACTACGCGATCACCCTCAGCTCACGCTGAGCCGAGCGCCCGGCAAACACCGGCCTCGGCCTGCCCGCCGCACGCGGCGCCACCTCCGGCAGCTGGCACGACGCCGGGCAGGCCGGGTGAGCTTCAGACTCTTCGATCTCTCTTTAACGCCACGCAGAGCCTGGTGGCGGCAGTCAGCACCGTCGTGGGACCAGGCCCGGGTGCAGTGCGCACGGCGGTGTCCAGCCCCGGCGGAGCGCTGGCGGCGGACGCATTCTCGTTCCTGGTCAGCGCCGTGCTGCTGGGCCGACTGCGGGTCGGCAACCAGCACGGCGTGGCAGCCGCGAACGCCTTTGCTGACATGCGCCAGGGCTGGCACGAGTTCCGCCGCCGCTGGCTGTGGTCGGTCACCGTGCTGTCCGGCCTGTCAGTGCTGGTGGTGTACTCGCCCATCATGGCCCTGGGCCCGGTGGTGGCCAGAGAGTGGCTCGGCGGCGTCAGCGCCTGGGCCGCCATACTGGCCGCAATGGGCGTCGGCGGCATCGTGCGGGCGCCGTCGTCGCCTGGATGCATCCGGCAAAAACCGCTGGCCTGCGTGGTCTGGGGATCGATCTTGTGGCTGCCAGTGATCCCGCTGCTGGCCTTCCACGCCCCGGTCTGGTCAATCGCCGCGGCTACTGCGCTGTTCGGCTTCGACAACACTCTGTACGCCTCGTTCAGGGGCACCACCGTGCAGCAACGAGTGCCCAAGGACGTGCTCGCCAGGGTCAGCTCCTTCGACTCACTGGGCACATACGGACCGAGCCCGGTGGCCTACTTCCTGATCGGCCCGGCCGTCGCCCTGCTCGGAGTCAGCGGGACACTGCTCACCCTGGGGCGTCATCCTCACCGTGGCCATGGTGGCAGTTGGCGTGCTGCCCGAAGTCAGGATCTTCATCGACCTCAACCGCGAGTGCCACCACGACGAGCGGGCCACGAAGCAGCACCCCTCTCACAGCCCCCGAATGCGAGCTGAGGCCGATCGGATTCGTGGCGAGTCGGGTTCGCCCCTTGAGGCACCGACTGAGGGCTCCATGTAGCCCGCGTGCAGAGCGGGCGATGCCAGGCCTACTGGATATCGATTGAGCCCTGCTCGAGCTTGAGACGAATATTGGTAGGGATGCGCTGACCATCCGGATCTAGAACCTCCAGCAATCCGACGAGGGCGTTTTGGAGGGCCACAAGCCGGTCAATGCGTGGGTCGCGCTTCTTCGCGAGAGCATCCACGTCAGTGAGGATCGGATTAACCCATCTAATGATATGATTTGACTCAGCCGTGAGATTATCAACAAAAGTCGCGTATCCGATGCAATCCCAGCTCGGCCCGACTCGGCCACCAGAGTTATCTGATGGCGCGAGCATTACCTCTCCAACTGCCCGCTGGTCACCCCTGAAAACACGAAGAGGGGCGTCACGATAGGTTCGGCTGTCAGCAATAATATGTCGGATGGATTCCATTGCTGTCATGACCTTGACATCACGCTGGCGATTTAGTGGCTCGAGAAGCTGAGTCTCGCGTCGTATTATCTCCGCCCAGCAAAGATACTGTGCAATCAAGTAGACGGTATTGTACCGGGCGTATTCAGCTTCTGCGTTCGTGCCGTCCGTGAGGAAAGTCTTCAGGAAGTCCAGCTTGCCGATGTTGTATAGCCGTGACTGCAGATTGAAAGCGGCATGCAGCAGCGGCACGCGATAGCGCTCTGCTAATTCGTCAGATGCGATACGACGGTCGCGCAGCGCCGCCCGGCGACCGAGCACGACCACGATAATCGCTGATGCAGCCGAGATGACCGCACCGGCCAGGGACACAGCGGATGTCACGTCCATCACGAACTACCTCGGCGGTGCGGCGGCAATTGGTCGATGCCGAAGACGCGAGTCGCACACGTCAGGTGCTGATATGCGCGACTTCCTTCGGGACCGATGATACGGATGACTTGCGATTTCGGCGCACTGACTGACCTTGAGGGGTTGGTCTGATGCGGTGGCCCGTCGTCCGCCGTAAGCAGGTAGGGACCTTGCGGCCCACGGCGCACGTCGGATCGAAGCCCGGCCAGCGGTGGCTACTGGCCGCTGGCCGTCGCAGTTGCGGGGGGCCGAGCTGATCGCGGGCTTCCGCGCCGTCTTCGCAGCCAGCGTGCTGCGCTTAGCACGGCAAGGACCGCAAGGACGACCGCTGCGGCCAGCGACAGGGCCAGCCCGGCGGAGAGCCCGGGCGGCTTGTAGGCCCACGTGACGACGCCCGAGCCGGCCGGAACGTCGACTGTCTGGATCAGCCCGGTGCGCTGGACGGCCAGCTGGCGGGCAGGTCCTGTCGTCGGCGTCCATGTCGCAGACCAGCCGGGTATGTAGGCGACAGCCCGGGTGACGCGGATGCCCGTCGCGGACTGGACGGCGACGGCGGTGGGCTCGCTGGCGGCACCGGCCAGGGTGCGGACCGTAGCGCCGACGGCGACCCCGCCGACCAGGCTCCGGATGGTGAGCGCACCGTGGACGTCGTGGTCTGCGAAGACGGCGAACGGCCCGTCTGACGTGGCGTAGGTCCATTGCGGTGAGGTAAGGGCGGCTTGCAGGACTCCGTCAGCCACGACTGTCCGGCCGTCTGCCTCGGTCACGGTCGGCGGGCCGAGGTCGGCGGGCTGGCTCCCGGCCCGGACCGTCACTGCTATCGCAGTGACGGGCTTGTTGAGCCGGACTGTGAGCGAGGTACTAGTGGCGGCCGTAGCGGGCAGCCATGTGGTCTGGCCGGCCGGAGTGGCGAAGCCGACCTGGAGCTGGCTCCCGGCGCCCGGACTGGGGCCGGCGTCCGGCAGCGTGACCTTCGAGACGCTCAGCGCGGTTCCCAGGTACCAGGTCGCGCGCTGGCGTGGCTGGATGCGACGGCGACCGACCTGCGCGGACTGAGCCCCGTGGCTGGGCGGCGCGGTGACCAGGTAGGAAGAGACGGTGAGCAGGACTGACGTGTTGACCTCGCTGAGCGTCCCATCGGCGATTGCGCGCGGGGACAGCACATCCTGACCGTCGCCGGTCGCGCGGTGCGATCCGGTCGCGGTGGCATACCCGGCATCGACGATGGAGGAGTAGCCCTGGACTGACGGAGTGGCGCTCAGCACGTTCAGGTCCGGTGATCCCAAGACCTCCAGCGCCGCAGCGTCCCGCAGGCCCGGATCGTAGATGGCGAACCTGCCCTGGTAGCCGAGCTGGCTGGGTGACCTCACCGGCGAGCTAGCGTGCCTGGCCGGACCTTGCCGCACGGCGCTCGCCGTCGCTGCCGCGGCCTGAACGGGTGGGACCGCGAGAACCGTTGCCAGCGTGAAGGCGATCACGTCGGTGACGACGAACGCCGCGGCGACCCCGGCGCGCCGCCGCGGGGATAGCCGACGACCGAGGGTGACCAGGACGATCGCCGCTGCGGCCAGGATGGCGAACGGCATCACCGAGAGCGCGAGGCTGCCGGCCGTGCGGATGGCGCTGCTACTGACCGCGAGCCAGCTGAGCAAGCCGCCCGTCCGCCAGATCGCCAGCCCTGTCACTGCCAGGACGGCGGCTGGCGGCAGCAGGCCGAGGGCAATGGCCGGATCGATCCGCCAGCGGAGCGGCCGGCGGCTGCGGCCGACGGCGCCGAGCGGGTCATGGGCCCAGTAGGCCAGCAACACGGCGAGCGCGGTATCGGTGACCAGGATGTTACGGCTCTGCAGCCGTTGTGAGCCGAAGAGCGGCAGGTGCGCGAGCAGATGCACGGCCGGCGTGTTGCCGCCCAGCGCCAATACGATCCCGACTATCGCTATCAGGTGCCACACCAGCCAGTCCGGCAGCCGACAGCGCCGCCGCAGCCGACCCAGCAACCCGAACGCGGCCACCAGCGGCAGAATCCCCACGTAGCTGGTGACCTCTGGGAGCTGATAGCTGGCGAAGAACGCGGGCTGGCCGAACGACCCGGAGCCACCGAGCAAGTCAGGCACCAGCATCAGCAGCAGCCAGTTCGGTGACAGCGACCCGGAGCTGAACAGCGCCACAGAACCGGTAGCGCGCTGTGATGTGCTGATTGCCGCGAGGCCTGGGAGCAGCTGCACTGCGCCGAGGCAGACGCCCAGCAGCAGCCCGGCGAGCACCGACACTGCCAGCGGGCCGCAGCGCCTACCCGCCCGCGCAGCCCGCCAGCCGGCGTACAGGACGACAATCACCCCGGCGTCGTCGACGGCGCGCGGCTCACCGGCGAGTATCGTCATCCCGAATCCCGCTGCCAGCACGCCGACCCACCCAAGTCGTGCGGGCACGCTCCGCCGTTCAGCCAGCCGCAGTACCGCCAGCAGCTGCACCGGCACCCATGACATGCCCGCTACCAGGCCGAGGTGGCCGACCTGCGCCGACATTGCCCCGGCGAAGGCGAACGAGAACGCACCGAGGAAGCAAGCCAGCGGCGAAAGTCGCAGCGCGCGCAGGAAGCAGAACATGCCCGTGTCAGCCACTACCCAGGTAACGATGAGGTTGGCCGTCCACGCCGCGATGCCCGGTAGCACCGCGAACAATAGGGTCAGCGGATAAGCGGCGCCGGCGTTCCAGTCACCCAGCAACGGGGACCCGCTCCAGATGTAGGGATCAAACGACGGCAGGTGACCAGCGGCTATCTGACGGCCAGCCAGCACCCGCAGCGGATAGTTCTGCGTCAGGTCGTCGCCTGGCATTACCGGATGCCCAGCCAGTGCCGGGATCCCGAATACCAGCACAGGCACCGCAACCAGCACAGCAATCGCGATCACGTCCGCCCGCCGAAGCGTCGCGGCGAACTGGCCCCGCCGTCGGCCGGTCACCGAGTCGCTGCCCACGTCGGCCACGCCGGTGCCAGCCCGAGAACTCACTCCGCCAGCGTCCCGCACCTTCACCGGCCGTCCGCCAGATCCCACTCGGCGGGGCAGTCTCGAATACGACCGCGCGGCTGTGGTGGCAGCCCCCTCGGTCGGGGCCGCACGCAGCCGCCCGGCGGAAAGGGCAGCAAGCGGTACCTGAGAACCTCTTCTACGACACCCTCCCAGGACCGCAAGGACTTGCCGCTACGCAGTAGACATGCGCAGTCTTCAGAGGTTCCCTCACGCTCACCTGAACCTTAGCTGCGTAATCGCTCGCCACGAGCCGACCAGCCGTTCTCGATCTGCGCGATGCGTTAGCGCGCGTACGCAGGGGGCCACGCGAACGATCTCGGCCGAGTCGGCTCACCGGACGTCAAGTAACCTACCGGTCTACGCGCTCGCGCGCCCAGGCCGCACGTGCTCGGGCCGGCCGATAATCTGATCGCCCAGCGCGCAGTCGAGGAGATGGCCCTCCGCTACACCGAGGCCATCCCTGTGACCGGTGGAGCTGTCGAAGCGGGGCGGCGGGCTGGGAGGAGGAGCGATGGGAGACTCGGGTCGGCCGGATGACCTGGCCGGAGTGCTCGATGATCATCTGGCCGCTGAGTTCGACACAATGGACTTGGATGCCGCGATGGCCACCATGACCGATGACCCCTACCTCAATCACGTACCGGTGATGACCGGGGGGATCGGGCGCGAGCAGGTGCGCCGGTTCTATGGCGAGGTCTTCATCGGCCACTGGCCGGCGGACACCACGGTGCAGCGGGTGTCCCGGACCGTCGGGGCTGACCAGGTTGTCGATGAGCTGGTGATTTCCTTCACCCACGACACCGTCATGGGGGCACTGCTGCCCGGCGTGCCGCCGACCGGCCGGCCGGTGCGGCTTGCCGTATGCGTGGTGGCCGGGTTCCGGGACGGCAGGCTCGACCATGAGCACATTTACTGGGATCAGGCCGCCCTGCTGGTGCAGGTGGGCCTGCTAGAGGCCGCCGGCCTTCCCGTCCTCGGGGCCGAGCAGGCCGACAAGCTGCTGGCCCCGCGTACCATCGCGGCCAACGCGCTGCTCCGCGAGAACCCCGGCTGACAAGCGGCGTGGTCTCCTCGCCGTCGTCGGGAAGTGCTGAGAGTCGCGACGTGCACGCCCGTCGCGACTGCGGGCGGCACGCGGTCGCTATGCGAGAGCCAGGATGATCGACTCGCCGGTCCTGGACTCGCCCGTTGCCCGCCGCTCGATGAGCGTGACGGTGGCGGCGATTGCTCGGAATACGTCGCCCGTGTCAGCGCGTGCCACCGCGGAACTGCCGGCCAGCGCGAGTGCGACGGCTCTCAGCGCTGCTGCGTCGAGCGGGCTAGGCGGCTGACGGTTGCCGAAGATCGGCGCGCAGGCATCCGCCAGGCGGCGCGATGCCGCCACCCAGTTGCCATCGGGGCTGCCATCCGTCCTGGCGGACTCGGCTGCCGCGAGTTCGCCGAGCGGGCCGGTGAGCGGATCGTCAAGGGCCGCCTTGAGCTGCGTGGTCTCGCGGACTCCGGCCCGCGACGAGAGCGCGCGCGCGAATCCCAGGTACAGGTCGCCAGGCAGCGGGCGGGCGGGCGAGTCCGGCTGCGAGGCTTCAGCCAGCGCCTCAAGCAGAGTGTCGGCGAGCGGTCCGCGTGCGGTCCACCGCAGCGACAGACCCAGTACTCCGGGGAGCGGGCTTCCAGGGTCGAGGCTGCCGACGCCAGGGAGGCCCAGGACGCGCACGAGGTCAGGACCATGGTCGGTCACGGCGCTGCGGGCGAGCAGGTCCACTTGATCGAGCTCGCCGCGGTGAATTTTGGCGAGGTTGACGGCGTGAGCGATGTCGAAGTCGTCGAATGCGCTCAGCACGCTCAGGTCGAGATCGATGGCGTCTGCAAGCTCGGCGGCGCGGCTGCGGGCATGCTCCATGGCAGTCGGGAGGCCACTGGCGATGGTATCGGCCAGGGCACGGGCACTAGCGAGATCGAGAGCGCGGATGAGGTCGGGGTCGGCAGCGCCCAGCGCAGTAATCACCCTGGCCTGGGCGAGTTCGAGGGCATGAGCATAGGTGAGGACGATGGCGCGGGCATGAGCGTGCATGAGACCGACTGCCCTCCCACCCGAGCTGGCGCGGGCGGCGAGATCGTCGGCGAGCGCGCCGCTAAGGGCACGGATGTCGTCAAGGTCGCTGGTGATACCGAGGGCGACGTTGAGGATAGCCGCGCTGAGGATCTGGGGCACGATGGCACTGGTCTGCGCGTCAGCGGCGACCGCCTGGCGCAGCGCAGCGCCGCTCAGCTCGTGCGGATGAGGCTGGCCAGGACGAAGCCACAAGCCCAGGGGCGGATCAGTCCACGCGCACGTTACGAGCGTGGGCAGCGCGCGGTCCAGATCGCCGGCGACGGCTTCCTCCTGAACCTCGTCGTGACGCGGGAGCCTGACCCCTATGCCCGTGGAGGTCGCCAGAATCGAGTTCAGCCACCTGACGAAGGCGATTGCCTCCCTGCCCCAGATGCCGCTCGCGGGCTGGTCGGAGTCGGGGTCACAGGGACCGTCCGGCCGAGGCGCACCGGTGTCGGCGAGGAACAGCCAGTACAGGTCTGCGGGTACCGGCCGGGCACAGATCCTCGTCCCGGCGCCAGTGAGCAGGGTCTGGCGCATCAGGCGCGCGGCCATCACGCCGGCGACCAGCCGCCTGTGCTCGGCGGAGCAGCCCGGCGCGAACGCCCGCCGACGTTCCAGGTCGAGGCGGTGGCGCAGGTCAGGATCAATCTCGGTACCAGCTTCGCCGCAGTCGAAGGCCAGCGTGAGAGCAGGGACCGTTCCGCTGTTCAGGCAGGCACGGACGATGGGGCTGGCATCACCTGTCGTCGCATACAGCAGCATCGTCTCGTGCCACCACGGATCGCTGACGTTGCCGGCCAGGCCTATCACCAGGTCGGGGCTGGCGCTGATATGAAGGGAGGCCAGATACTCCTGGAAGGTCAGGTGCGCAAACGAGTACTGCCCAGGGCGCGCTTCGACCAGCAGCCCGTTGCGCGAGACCTCGTCGAGGAATGCCGCGCCGGTGACGGACGACGGGAAGCGTTCCAGCCGAGGCTTGACGATCTCGAGCACGCGGCCGACGGGAAGACTGCTGGCGTGGTCGCGCATCAGGTGGTAGGCGAGCGCGGCCAGGATCGCCTGCTTGGCGGACCAGGGCAGGAGTTCGGGGAGGTCTTTCGCCTGACCACGACGCGAAAGCAGGACGTGGCAGATCTCTCCGTACAAGTCCGCGCGGCCAGCTGGCAGTGCACCTCGGTACCGGTGGGCCGCGGCGATCATCGTCAGCAGTAGTGGATTGCCTGACAGGTCACGCAGTGTCGGATGCTGCGCGAGCAGGACGGTGAGCCGGGCCGCGGACTCGCGGGCTCGCATCTGAACGGCGCGCGCTGCGCCCTTGCCGGAGCCGCCTGTCGCGTGCCGCTCGGCGGCCAGGTACCAGCGTTCCAGGAAGAGCCGAACCTGCCGGGCCGTAAACGGCCGGACGACGAAGACGTCGGCCCGAGCCGTCAGCGGGCCAGGGAGGTCATGAGACCTGGAGGTGACCACGAAGTGGTTACCCGGATGAGCGGTGACCTGCCGCTCGATCCAGTCGGCGACGGCGAGGCGGTCGCTGACCTGGGCAACCTCATCGAGGCCGTCGAGCAGGACCAGGCACCGGCACCGGCCAAGCTGGCGCTCCCACCAGGAGCGTGGTTCCCTGCCCGGGCCGCTGCCAACGGCGGCCCGGATGACGTCTGCCAGCGGGATCGCGGGATCGGCCACGATCGACTCGGCGTGCTCACGCAGCGCGAGCAGGATGGGAACGGGGCCGCGGCCCCAACTCTCGCGCACGGACATCGCCTGGGCTTTGTCGCGCGCAACATGGGCGAGCAGGGTGCTTTTGCCGCTTCCGGGCGGGCCGATGAGCGCGACGACCATGCGCGAGCGCCGGCTGAGCAATTCGCTGATCGAATGACGTTCCGAGGTGTCCTCAGCCGCCAAGCTCAGCCGGTCGTCGCGAGCCCTGTCGGCGGCACTGCTCACCAGCCCAACGTCAACGTAGAGGTCCGTCAGTTCCGGGATGTGATCACCGCTGGTTGCCAGGTCCTGCACGACGACGTACCGGAGCGAGTCAAGCACCCAGCGCCGATAGCGGTGACCGTATCCAGGAACCTCTGCTGCCCGCACAACCCACCCCTCACAACGCCCTCGCGGCCACCTGAAGCCAGCCCGCACATCTTGGGCCATACCCCGTCCAAGCTAATCATCGCGATCCTCGAGCACACGGCGGTCGGCGGTGCCCGGTCGCAGATCCGCAGGATTGACTCGCCGACCTGCCGCCATCACGATGGCTTAGGGCTTGCCGATTGGAGTGGCGCGATGGCGCATCCGAATGAGGACTTCGTACGGGCGGCAGTCGAAGCGTTCATCAGAGGCGACCTCGACAGCCTGCAGGGCCAGTTCCTCGCCGACGACGTCGTCTGGCACGTCCCCGGCCAGAACCCGCTAGGAGGCGAGTACACCGGCATGGCGCAGGTGCTTGGCTACCTCAGTCGGGCGTTCCAGCTCGCCGACGGTACCGTGCACATGGAGTTGCAGGACGTACTCGCCAACGACCGCCACGCGGTGGCTCTCTTCCGCTCGCAGGCCGAGCGCAACGGCCGACAGCTGGATACCTTTGACGCCGTGATCCTCAGGATCGAGGGCGGCAAGATGGCCGAGGTCTGGCACCGCTCCGAGGACCCATACGCTTCGGACCTGTTCTGGTCGTGAGTCTCGCCCCGCAGGTCACGACACCGGCCAGGTCAGACCGCTCGGGCACACTGCGGGTATGACATTCACGACTCGGATGCTCACGCCGGCAACCTGGGACGACTTCGCTGCGCTCGTCGAGGCTAACAACGGCGTCTGGGGTGGCTGCTGGTGCATTGGATTCCACCCGGAGGGCGTCGGCCATGGGCGCGATGGAAACCGGGAGCTGAAGCGTCGGCACGTGACGCGCGGGACGGTCCACCAGGTGCTCGTCTACGACGGTGACCGCTGCGTTGGCTGGTGCCAGTTCGGCTCGCCGCCAGAACTCCCCAACATTCAGAACCGGCGCACTTACGACCGGGAGGCCGAGGATCCGCCGGACTGGCGGATCGGCTGCATCTTCACCAACGCGAAGGACCGCGGCAAGGGCGTCGCCGCCGCCGCGGTCGCGGCGGCACTCGACGAGATCAGACGGGCCGGCGGCGGCGTCGTCGAGGCCTACCCGGAGCAGACCGAGGAGCGGCCGCCGCAGCGTGGCGCCTATCTGCACACAGGACCGGAAGAGTTGTACGCGCGATACGGCTTCACGCGGGTTCGGAAGATCGCTAAGTGGCGATGGGTGATGCGCGCCAGCATCCCGTCGTGCGAGCCGCGGCAAGCCATCGGCTGACGGCGCTCCCCTAGACGGGCTTGTCTGGGCTCGGCAGTCGGCGTCCGGTGTGACCACCCACGACCTGCGCCGCGAGGCTGGTGATCATGTCGGCGAGCGGGGGCCACGGGAACGCTGGGCGGCTGGCCCTGAGGCTGACAAGGCCATGCAGGGATGCCCACAGGGTGGATGCGGTGAGGAACGGGTCGGCTGACGACTCCGCCGCAGCCAGCGCCTGGGTGACCGTATCGAGGATTACAGCGAACGCCGGGGCGCCCGGAAGCGGGCGGGTATCCCACCCCTGGTGGCTAGGCTGGCCGCGCACTCCGGCGAGCGCCTGGTAGCGGCCCGGTTGTTCCTGCGCGTACCGGCAGTAGGCGGTGCAGACGGCCGCCAGCCGGGCCTGTGGGTCGCCAACCTGCCCGGCGGCATGCGCCAGGACCTGACGCAATTCTTCGTATTCGACCGCATAAACGGCATAGAGCAGTTCGCCAAGGCTCGCGAACTGCAGGTAGAAGCTCTGTGGCGCAGCGCCGGCCTCCCGGGTGACTGCGCGGATACTCACTTCGGCTTCGTGGTCGGCGGTGCTGAGTAGCCGTCGCGCCGCCTGGACGAGCTCGTCCCGCAGCTTGCCGCCCTCGCCGCGCCGGTTACGGGCTCGCCTCCGCCCATTTTGCTGTTCGCTCACTTGACTAACCATACACCCGTCTGGTTAATATACCAGACAGCCGTCTACTTAAGGAGCCGTCATGACCGAGCCGCTGACCATCACCCGGATTACCCATAGCTGCCACCTCATCCGGATCGGCGAGCTGACCGTCCTCACGGACCCGTGGTTCTCCGAGCGGACCTTCTACCACCCTGGCGAGCCCGTCGCCATGAGCGTCGCCGACCTGCCGCCGCTCGACGCCGTGCTCATCTCCCACCACCACTACGACCACTGCGACCTGGCGGCCTTCGCGGGCTACCGTGACAGGAACGTCCCGATGATCGTCGCCGGCCCCGTTGCCGCCAAGGCGCGGGCGGCCGGGTTCACCAACGTCCGCGTGCTCGACCCCTGGCAGGCCACGGCGACCAAAGACCTGACGATCACCGCTGCGCCCGCCAAACACGCCGTCTACGAGGTCACCTTCGTCATCAGCGGCGGCGGCCGCAGTGTCTACTTCGCCGGTGACACGATGCTCATACCCGAGCTGCGGACGCTGCCCGACCGGTTCCCGCGCTTCGACGCAGCGCTGGTGCCCATCAACGGCCTGCAGATCAGGCCCCAGCTGAACAAGCAGGTCGTCATGAACGCCGAGCAGGCCGCGGAGCTAACTGCCGCACTCCGGCCCCAGATCACCGTGCCCCACCACTACGCCTTCACCGGGGGCTGGCTGGGCGACCGGCTGATCACCAAGAGCGACCCCCATCCCCGCCACTTCATCGACGCTGCCCAGCGCATCGCACCGGGGTGCGCCACCCGCGTACTGCAGCCTGGCGAACCGCTCACCGTGACGAGCTCACAGACCGTGGGCTAGGACATACCAAAAGCAACTGCCGGGGCAGCACTAGTCATCGGCGCAAGGTTCCTGACGTGGACCGCGAAGGGCATGCCCGCATCGCTGCTCCGTGGTCATCGCTTACTCCTCGGCGAGCAGCTGGGCAGCCGGGAGGCGGCGCAGCAGCGCGGCGGGGACGAGTGCGGCGACGGCCGTGACAACCAGGCCGGTCGCGGTCGTCGCGACCGCGACCGCGATCAGCCGGTGCGTGACCTGGCCGGCGAACCAGGCAGTCATAGCCAGCCCGAGCCCGGCGCCGCTCAGCGAGCCGAGCAGCCCGATCGCCGCGCCCTCGGTAATCACCAGCCGGGCAAGCGCAGACTCCCGCCAGCCGAGACTGCGGATGGTGGCCAGTTCGGGCGCCCGCTCCCTGATGTTCAGGAACAGCACGTCCGCGACGCCCAGCACGCCGAGCAGCACGCTGGCCGCAATCGCCACGTAGTCCACGGCACGGACCTGCACGGCGATCGCATCGCCGAGCAGGGACCCGATCACGACCCCGCGGAACGCGAACGTGACCGCGGTCAGAATGGTCAGGCCCGCGATGCCGACAGCCAGGCTCACCACGCCGATGAGCGCCCGGCCGGGTGTCCTGGCGACGTTGACCAGCGCCAGCGAGGTGATCCCACGCGGGTGATGCGCACGGCCCACCCCCAGCACGGCCGGCCGGACCGCAGCGGCCGGCTCGGCCCGGGTGGCCAGCCAGGCGGGTGCGGCCCCAGCGGCAACGGCGACCAGCACCGCGACTGGCACGGCCAGCAGCGCCCGCCCCGGTGAGGCGCGCAGGCCCGCCAGCGCCGACAGCGGCAGCGCGACTGCCGCACCGAGCAGCCCGGCTACCAGGCCAAGACCGGTGACCTCCCCCAGCACGGCCCCGAACAACCGGGACCGCTGCCAGCCCAGACAGGCCAGCACGCCCAATTCGCGTCGTCGTCCGCGTACCGCGGCCCACGAGGCGTTGGCGACGTACAGCACGCACACCAGCAGGATCAGCGTGAACAGCAGCACGCTCTGACGGTCCACCGCTGTCAGGATCGTCACCGCGACGCCCTTCTTGACCCAGTCCATGATCAGCGCGAGCGGCAGCTGTCCGAACCTGCCCGCCGGCAGATCCACCCGCACTGGTTCCGGCGAGGACCCGGCGACGATGTCGACGTCCAGGCCGGTCTGCGTCGCGATCTGCTGTGCCACCTCATTGATCCGGGCACGGGATATCGCGTTCGGCCCGGTCACCCCCGCAACCCGCACCCGGATCACGCTGATCGGATCTGCTGCGGGAATGCTGCTCCCGAACTGCCTGGAGTTCTCCAGTGCCGGCAGCGCGGACAGCGACGTGAGTAGCTGCGCCGGCTGGCTGACCAGCCCGCCCATGTTCAGGTTAGGCAGCAGATCGTCGCCGCCGAGCGCCGTTGCAGTCGCCGCGTTAGCCGCCGTGGCGGTCACCGCCTGATACGGCCCGAGCGGCACTTGCGAGAGCGGGTTGAACGCGGCAATCCCGGCCGGGTTGAACGTGCCCGTGAGCACCGGCATGGGGCTTGGGCTGTACGTGGGAGAGGTCTGGAGATTCAGGTTCTCATGCCGTCGCAGCGGCCGGTACTGGCTGTCGGCCTGATCCATGGGCGGCACCTCGGTGATCGTGCCACCAGGCGCGGTCCACAGCGACGCAGGATTCATCACTGGAACCGGGAGGAGGCTGCCACCTCGCCCCTTGTGGTAGTCCACCGGCCCCGCCGTGTAGTAGGAGCTGATCGGCCCGCTCTGGGTGAGCTTCAGCGCCAGCTGGTACGCCTGCTTAGCGGTGCTCGTCGTGGTGAGCACGGTCTGGCCCGGTGCCGTGGCATCGCGAGCCGCCACTTCCTGGCTCAGCAGCAGCGGCTCCGCGGGCGTCGCGAGCCGCTGCACCGTGGTGATCGCCTCCTCGCCGACACCGCTGCTCGTGGCTGCCAGCACGGGGAATGTCGGCACCGAGCTGCCGTCCTCGGTGGCCAGCCCGTCGGCCGCGTCCTCGGACAGGTAGCTGCCTGCGGTGACCGCGTGGTTCAGCCCGTCCAGTCGAGCCTCGGCATCCGGGTCGATCGCCGCGATCAGCATCGGGAAGCGCCAGGTCACTCCAGGCGAGCCGCCGAACACCCATCCGCTCTGCTGCGATCCGCACGCGATGGACGTCTGCCCCGCGCCGAACGGGCTTCCGGTCAGTGGCACGTCCGGAACGCACACCGGGACCCGCGAGCCTCCGGGCAGCACCTCCGACACCGAGAACGGGTCCGTGCTGGCCGCGATCTGGTCAGGCGTGTAGTAGATGTACGCCGGCGGCTGGGTGACCTTGGTGTTGCCGCCCGCGCTGACCCAGGTGGTGCTGATCCGGTAGAGCTGTCGCACAGGCTGGTCATAATCCGCCGACGGCAGGTCGAGCGGGATCTGCGCCGTGACGAGCACGTAGCCGATCATGGCGATCGGCGCGGCGACCTGGACGCCCTGGATGCGCTGGATCTGCCGCCACTGGGCCATGGTGATGCCACCGTAGATCCCGGACAGGAAGTTCGGCTGCACCGTACCGGTCTGGTCTTCAAGCGCCGTCCTCGCGCCCTTCGGGCGGACCAGGATGTCATAGGACGGGCTGAAGCTCGCCGTGATAGTGCCCACCGTCCGCAGCTGCTCGGTGCGCGACGCCGCCGTCAGCACGGTGAACGCGGTAGCCGCGATGAACAGGCCCATGAGGAGCGCGATGGTCCGCGTCACGCGGAACCGCAGCTGCGCCCATGCAAGCCTTGCCACCGTCATCTCCCCCGAGCTGGGGCCGTGTTGTGACTGCGACTACCGTCGCCCCTTACCTAGTGACAATGCAAGAAGTGCGTCAAATTGTTACCTAGCGACAAGCCAAGGCGCGGCCTGCTCCCGCGCGTCGACGCGGCGGCAGAGCAGGATGCTGGACGGTCGTGCCTGATTCCAGCGGGTCACCCGGCAGGTCCCAGGCCGGCGCGGCATCACCAGGGACCCGGCGTGGGCCAGCCCGCGTCGGATGCTCGGGGCCCGCGAGCGGCTCACTCCCGAGCAGTTTCACGGCACGTGACGATCATCAGTCAGCCGTTGCGAGGGTGGCGGGCCCCTCGACCTCGAAGAGCCGTTGAACTCTCCGCGATTCAGCCGCCGCCCGCCTGTTGCGGCGCTACGCCAGTGACCCGGCCCGTTTCATCGACGACGTAACGGCCCTTCGAGAGGTCGAGGATCACGAGGACGTTGCCGAACGGATCTTCAGCGACAACGAGGTGGCCGACCGGGATATCCTCCGGCCCGGCCACGACTCGTCCGCCAGCCGCCACGATGACCTCGGCCGCCTCGTCGGCCGAGGAGACCAGCCAGTTGGGCTCGTACGCGCGCCCGGCGGCGCTCTGCCGGGTAGCCAGGACAATCTCGCTGTCGCTGTCGGGTAGCCCAAGGCCGACCTGACCAAGTGCGTCATTCCGCCACCGTATTTCGTGGCCGAGCTGGTCGCGGTAGAAGCGCAGCCCGACGTCGAGGTCCGGCACCGGAATTGTGACGGCGTCGACCTTCCGCAGTAGCGGTTCTGCTCGCATGATCCTGAGTCTTGCTCATGCTGGCTGTTCGTGCCCATCGAAGAGCCCGCTTACAGGCGGCCAGCGTCGACGATCCTGCGCAGGAAGCGCCGGGTCCGCTCGTCGCGCGGCTCGCTGAACAGCTGCGCGGGCGGTGCTTCCTCGATAATCCGGCCCTCCTCCAGAAAGCACACACGGCTGGCAATGTCGCGCGCGAATCCCATCTCATGGGTGGCGATCAGCATTGTCATGCCACCAGCGCCGAGCTCCCGGATCACGTCGAGCACCTCGGCGACCAGTTCGGGGTCCAGCGCGCTCGTCACCTCGTCGAGCAGCATGATCTGCGGCTGCATCGCCATCGCCCGGACGATCGCGACCCGCTGCTGCTGGCCGCCCGACAGCCGGTCGGGATACTCGGTCAGCTTGTCGGCAAGGCCAAACCTGGCCAGCAGGTCCCTCGCGGCCTCCTCGGCCGCCGCCTTCGGCATGTGCAGTGCCTTGACTGGGGCGAGCGTGACATTCCGCAGCACTGTCATGTGCGGGAACAGGTTGTAGGACTGGAAGACGATGCCGACC